>CABXZJ010000004.1 GCA_902516685.1 uncultured Formosa sp. | reverse complement strand
ACAAAAAACGAAGTCTTGCAAAATTGCTAAGGGCTTTGGTCAAAGTCGAGGGTATAAAATGGATTCGCTTACATTATGCCTTTCCTACAGGTTTTCCCATGGAGGTTTTGGATGTCATGAAAGAGCAGCCTAAAATTTGTAACTATTTAGACATTCCATTGCAGCATATTTCTAATAAGATTCTCAAGAGCATGCGCCGTGGTACAACACAAGAGAAAACCACCAAATTGCTTCAAGCATTTCGCAATGCTGTCCCTCAGATGGCAATTAGAACTACCCTTATCGTTGGCTATCCAGGTGAAACCGAAGCAGACTTCCAAATCTTAAAAAAATGGGTTGAAGCCATGCGCTTTGAGCGCCTGGGTTGTTTTACCTACTCCCATGAAGAAAACACACATGCTTACAAGCTCGTAGATGATGTTCCTGCAGAAGTTAAACAGGCCCGTGCCAATGAAATTATGGCCTTACAATCACAAATTTCGTGGGAGTTAAATCAAGCTAAAATAGGACAGACCATGGCTGTAGTGATTGATCGGAAAGAAGGACAATACTTTATTGGTCGCAGTGAATTTGATTCTCCTGATGTGGATAACGAAGTGCTTATTGATGCTTCAAAAGTATATCTAAAAACCGGTAAGTACACCACAGTGCGCATTACAGATGCTGCTGATTTTGACCTTTATGCTGAGGTGGTTTAGGTTTTTTCTATCTAATTTATTAAAGTATCTTTACCAACCACAAAATTAGTTTATGACTGGGCCGTATATTTCATATGCAAAAACCAAGACACTGTCTAAACTCCTTCAAGCGTTTTTAGAGGAGCACCCTGTTTTGGCCAATTTTTATGGACGCGCCCCAAAACTTGATAATTTTGAAGCCCAAATGGCCGCTAAATCCGTTCAGTACTCATTAGAAAAGCGGCAGTTGTTGGCCGATTGCTTACAGCATCAGTATAAAACTTTAGCTCCAGATCCTTTAATCCAGTCCCAGATAAATGCTCTGAAATCACCTTCAACCTTTTGTGTCACAACAGGCCATCAGCTCAATTTAATGGGAGGTCCACTGTATTTTATTTATAAAATTATTTCGGTTGTTAATTTATCTAAGGCTCTGTGCAAAAAATATCCAAACAATAGATTTATACCTGTTTTTTGGATGGCTTCAGAGGATCACGATTTTAAAGAAATTAATTATTTCTATCACAAGGATGAGTGTTTTGAATGGGATTTAGATGCTGCGGGCCCTGTTGGCAGACTCTCAACAAAGGGCTTGGATTCAATGTTTGAAAATTTTTCTAACAGTATCAGCAATGACCCTGCGGCTGCTTCCCTAAGGAAGATTTTTAAAACCGCTTATCTTTTACAGACCAATCTGGCCGATGCGACTCGAAGCTTGCTGTATCAATTGTTTGGTCAGGACGGAATTATTGTAGTTGACGGAGACGACCCTGGGCTCAAGCGCATGTTTATTCCACAGCTAAAAAACGAACTAGAGACGGCGCTTCTTTTCAAATCGGTATCTTCTACTAATAATGAATTAAAAAGCATTGATTCTGGGTTTAAAATTCAATCCAATCCACGTGAGCTCAACCTATTTTATATTTTGGATGGATTGCGGGAACGAATTGTAGAAGAAAATGGTATTTTTCGGGTCAACAATACCGAGATGGAGTTTGGCTTAAAATCAATTTTTAACGAGGTAGATCAACACCCCGAACGCTTTTCGCCAAATGTTCTGATGCGTCCACTGTACCAAGAAACAATACTGCCTAACTTGAGCTACACGGGCGGCGGCGGAGAATTGGCCTATTGGCTGCAATTAAAGTCTTATTTTAAAAATTCTAAAGTTGATTTTCCCATTCTAATGCATCGAAATTCGGCTTTATTGATAACAGAAAAACAACAGAAAACTTTAGATGATTTAGGACTGTCTGCCTGCGATTTATTTTTATCTGATGATGAATTGACTGCTAAAGTAACAAACACTCTCACTCAAATATCAATAGACTTGACCCCTCAAAAAAACCATTTAAAGCAGCAGTTTCAAAACCTTTATAAAATTGCAAATCAAACAGATGCTTCCTTTTATGGAGCCGTGGCGGCCCAAGAACAGAAGCAAATCAAAGGCCTTTCAAATCTAGAAAAAAGACTTTTAAAGGCTGAAAAAAGAAAACATGCTGTCCAGCTTGAAAAAGCTCTCAAACTCAAAGCAGCTTTGTTTCCCCAAAACACACTACAAGAGCGCCACAGTAATTTTTCTTCCTTTTACAGCTTTTATGGCCCTACTTTTTTAAAATCCCTGAGGGCTGATTTTCAGCCTTTTCAACAAGGCTTTTACATACTTTCTTTATAAGTTTTTATAAAAAATTTATTTAGAATTTACAGATAAGTGGTACTTTTGATTATGCATCACGACAAGGTATTAATTCTCGATTTTGGATCTCAATACACCCAGCTCATTGCACGCCGTGTCAGAGAGCTGAATATTTATTGTGAAATCCATCCCTTTAATAAGATTCCAGCTCAAATAGAAAGTTATAAAGCTGTAGTGCTTTCAGGCAGTCCACAATCTGTACGTGCAGCAGATGCTTTGCATCCCGATTTATCCGAAATTCGTTCTAAAAAACCGCTGTTGGCTGTTTGCTATGGTGCCCAATATTTAGCCCATTTTTTTGGCGGCAATGTCGCTCCCTCCAATACCAGAGAATACGGCAGGGCAAATTTGTCATATGTCGAAAGTCAAGACTTATTTTTTAATGGGGTCTCCAAAGGCAGTCAAGTCTGGATGAGTCACAGCGATACCATTAAAACCCTACCGACCAATGGAGTGTTGTTGGCCAGCACCCATGATGTTGAAAATGCCGCTTATAAAATCAAGGGTGAGACCACTTATGCCATTCAATTTCATCCTGAGGTCTACCATTCGACCGATGGAAAAAAAATTTTAGAAAATTTTTTAGTTCATATTGCAGGATTGCGACAAGACTGGACACCAGATTCTTTTGTTGAAGAAACAGTAGCCGATTTGAAATCTAAAATAAACAGCGATAAAGTGGTATTAGGCCTATCTGGCGGGGTGGATTCCACGGTTGCTGCTATTTTACTAAACAAGGCCATTGGAGATAATTTATATTGTGTTTTTGTCAATAATGGATTGTTGCGTAAAAATGAATTTTCTAGCGTCTTAAAACAATATGAGGGCATGGGTCTTAATGTTAATGGGCTTGACGCTTCTAAACGTTTCTTGGAGGCTTTAAAAGGTATTGATGATCCTGAAAAAAAGAGAAAAACCATTGGACGCATCTTTATTGAGGTCTTTGATGACCAGGCTCAGCTGATAAAAGACGTCAAGTGGTTAGCACAAGGTACCATCTATCCAGATGTCATTGAAAGTGTTTCGGCTACTGGTGGGCCCAGTGCCACCATCAAGAGCCATCACAATGTCGGTGGCTTACCAGACTTCATGAAATTAAAAGTTGTTGAGCCCCTAAAAGCATTGTTCAAAGACGAAGTGCGCCGTGTCGGTGCTTCCTTGGGAATTGATCGAGAACTACTGGGGAGACACCCTTTTCCTGGCCCTGGATTGGCCATCAGAATATTGGGAGATATTACTGCTGAAAAAGTGCGCATCCTACAAGAGGTCGATGCCATTTTCATCAATGGCTTGCGCGAATGGGATTTGTATGACAAAGTATGGCAGGCAGGTGCCATACTACTCCCCGTTAACAGTGTTGGGGTCATGGGCGATGAGCGAACTTATGAAAAATGCGTTGCACTCAGAGCCGTGGAAAGTACTGATGGTATGACTGCTGATTGGGTCAATTTACCCTACGAATTTTTACAAAAAACTTCCAATGTCATTATTAATAAAGTCAAAGGTGTCAATCGGGTTGTTTATGACATCAGTTCTAAACCACCCGCAACCATTGAATGGGAATAAGATTTGCATATCTCGACTTGAGGCATTAGTTTTAAAAATCCATAGAACCCACTCAACAGCATGAATAAATTTATTTTTAGCAGCGTCTTAATTCTTTTTATCAATCTGGTTTCCGCCCAGATATTGCGTCAACACCGTGTGGATACCCAAGATACCTTAGAAAGTATCGCTCAACGATATGGGGTTCTTCCTGAAGACATAGTTCTTTTGAATCCTGAAACAAAGATTCAACTTAAACTTGGGAAGTTATTGGTCATTCCCAATCCCATACAAAAGAAGGCTTCTGAGACAAAACAGGTTCAAGAGGTTGTTTCTTACAAAGTTCACCGAGTCAAAAAGAAAGAAACCTTGTATAGCATCGCAAAAAAATACAATGTTACAGTCCAAGCCATTAAGGATAATAATCAACAACTTTTTGAAGCTCCGCTTCAGTTTAAAGATAAAATTTACATTCCAAAATTCAAAAAGCGAACTATTGTTGTGAACCCTAAAGCACTTCGCGCTTACAGCGTAAAACCAAAGGAGGGAAAATGGCGTGTTGCCTATAAGTTTGGAATTTCAGTACCAGAACTAGAAGCTTTAAATCCAAATATCGGACAGGACTTGGAACTTGGACAAACTCTATTTGTCCCCAATATTGAAGCTGCAGAAGAACAAACTATTGCTGAGGTGGGTTTTGACTTTTACAAAGTATTACCAAGAGAAGGATTCTATCGGATATACAAAAAATTAGGCATCACTCAAGACAGCCTGGAAAAACTTAACCCCACCTTAAAAGAAACAGGCTTAAAACAAGGAATGGTATTAAAAGTTCCTATAGCCAGTATTGAAGGAGCGGATTTACACAGTACTGACCTTACACAACAAATAAAATATTTAAGCCCAAAAAAAATTGCTTTATTATTACCTTTTAAATCTAATTCTATCGATTTTGATTCTATTCAATTAGCCAAACAGCAGATTCAACGCGACGGTTATATCCGAATTTCCACGGAGTTTTACGCTGGGGTTGAAATGGCTTTGGACTCTGCAAAAGCATTGGGTATATCCACAAATTTAGATGTCTTTGATACAGAAGCCAGTCCTGAAATAATCCGTCAATTAATGGCTTCAAAGGATTTTTCAAAATACGATCTTATTCTTGGCCCAATGACTTTAAAAAATTGTCAATTGGTTGCAGAATCTTTAAAAGCTACCAATACTGCTGTTGTCTCTCCATTTGTAAAATTTGAAAGCAGGAATTCCAATCTCATACAGAGTATTCCAAGTGACCAATGGATGGCTGATAAATTATTGACCTATGCAAAAAAAGATAGCATTTCGCATCAAATAGTCGTCATCTCAGATTCTAAATCTATGGATCGAGTTGCTAAAATCCGCAGCGCCTTTCCAGATTTTAAAATTTTGACATCTGAGCGTGACGTTGAAGGTAAAGAGCAATATTATATTGAATTCGAATCGGTACAAAAAGCGCTTTCACCAGGTAAGACACTGGTGTTTTTAGAAACCAATAATGAGAGCTTTGCTTCCAATGTCACAAGTATGCTCAATGGTTTAAACGGCCTTACATTGGAATTACAAGAAGCCGAAAATGAATCTGAAGAGGAAATCGAGATTGAGGTTGAGCGCGAGCTAATACTTATGACGACCAATCACAACAAGGCTTTTAAAGGTAGCCATATATCCAATAGTGATTTGTCTAATTTAAATTTCCAATTCCCATCCGTCTATAACTATGACGAGGGCTTGAGTGATTTTAGTAAAAACTACAAATCCCGTTATGGAAATTACCCAAGCCGTTATGCCACACGTGGTTTTGATTTAGCTCTTGATCTATTACTTAGACTGGCAGCATTTGAGTCTTGTTATGAGGAATTGACAAATATCCAAACGAAGTATTTAGAAAACAAGTTTAAATATTCTAAACCCGAGAGCGGTGGATTTATAAACCAATCGGCTTATATATTAAAATATCAAGATTTGTTTATAATCAAAATGGAGGATTAAGATTTCCATTTAATATTACATCCAATACTGGGTTTTTGCGGTATCATATTGGTAGTATGAGTCAACATGCAATCCATGGCGTGTTTTAAATCTGAAGCATTTACATCCAGTCCATTATCAGGCCTGGATGCATCCATTTGTCCGCGATATATCAGTTCTAAGTTTCTGTCAAACAAATAAAAATCTGGTGTGCAGGCAGCATCATAGGCTTTTGCAGTTTCTTGTGTTTTGTCGTATAAATATGGAAATGGATATCCTATATTTTGGGCTTGTAATTTCATTTCATCTGGACCGTCCTGTGGGTAGTTCGCAACATCATTGCTCGAAATTGCAATAAAATTTATTCCTTGAGCTTGATAATCCTTGGCAATTGCAACAAGGGTGTCATTGATGTGAATTACAAAGGGGCAGTGGTTACAAATAAAGGCAACCAGCGTACCTTCACTGCCTTTAAGGACATCTAATGTCTTATAGGTATCACTTTTTGTGTCTAATAAATTGAAGTTAGGGGCTTTGGTGCCAAGTGATAACATGTTTGAGGGAGTTCTAGCCACGGTATTGTATTTTAAATTATATCTTTATGCTGTAAAGTTACGCATAAAATGTCTGAAATTTTATTTAAAGATTTTCAAAAAATTGACTTAAGAGTTGGGACCATTGTGGCGGTTCAAGATTTCCCGAAGGCAAGCAAACCTGCATACAAATTAAGCATTGATTTTGGTCCCTTAGGGATCAAAAAATCTTCTGCTCAAATCACTACCCTCTACAACAAGGAAGATTTGATTGGCAAACAAATAATTGCCAACGTCAATTTTGAAGAAAAGCAAATTGCAAACTTTAAAAGCCAATGCTTAGTTTTGGGGGCAGTGGACAAAGACAAAGTGGTTTTGTTAAACCTATCAACAAAGGTTCCAAATGGCTCCACTGTTCAATAGTTTAGAATACATTCCTAAAAAATAAAGCATTCATCAACAATTTATTGGTACCATACCAAAAGGCTCTGAAGTTGGTGTTGTCAGTAAATCCAATAACTTTTCCATTTCCAAGTGCAGATGATTTAAAGGCTGAACTTTCTTTTAACAACTCTAAATTTTCTTCAGAAATATAGCCGCTTAAAAGAGGATCTTTACTGTATTGAATGGGGTTATTATAACTATTCTTATCGGGTTTTATAAAAATTGTTGTATTTCTAAACAAGGCCAGTTTATTGTTATTATAACCAAAATTGATGGGGTGTGAACGGTCTAAATATGCTTCAAAAATTGCTCCACCTATTCCTTGTGCTCCTTGGTATTTTGACCGCTGTTCAAAGGAGATATTTTTGGCCTCCATAGTTTTTTTTGCAAACTCCACTGGAAACAGTTCACATTTTTTAAGCCATTTAAGAGCATTTTGATAGGCAATTAGGGTTCCCCCATTTTCTACCCATTTTTTTAGCTTTTTTGACAATGCTTCGTCCAGGTCATAGGCGTTTGGTAAAACGATGCAATTGTAGCGATTTATGTCAAGCCGCATCAAATTTGAAACATCTAACCTTGTAATTGGTATGTTATATCGCGTATCCATCAAATGCCACATTTCTCCAGCGTCATAAGCATCTATCCCTTTCCCCACAATCATGCCAACACATGGTTTTTTCAAGGTTTTAAATTGGTTACTTCCTAAATCTGGCCCATTGGCCAAACCTGTAGTGACACCATAAATATCCAAGTAGCTGCTCTTGGCAGTTTGCTCTAATATTTGAGTCAATTTCTCAGCTGAATGTATTTGATTTTGGACGGGTATCAAAATACTACCATAATCAAATTCAATTCCGTCTAATGCAAAGGGTTGTAAGCCTACTTTGACCCTGATATTATTTTGCATTAAATGGTATAATGCTTTTGGGCTATAATAATCGGTCCAAGGCATCACATAGGCATAATCACTTTTTTGATTTAATTTCCCATGTGGTGGACTGATTTTTATTTTCTTATCTACATACTTTATTTTTCCATTTTCAGAATAGTCTAAGTCAAAGGCATGCGCAAGCCCCCAGGCGGAGATGTCGTAAAACAGGCTGTCTTTAAATTTTGTCCGTGTTTCGAACATGGCTTTTATAAGCCTGCTGTTTTTTTGTTGTTTTGGAATAGTATATGCAGTAGACTTTGAAAAGAAAGTACCATCAATTTCTATATCTTCTTTTAAAGGATGCACCTCGATATGATGAAGGTCTAAGAGTTCAGCCAAATGGTAGGACTTAGCAGGGTCGCTAACATCTCCAAAGACATAGGCATCTCCCAATTCTTCGGCGCTTTCTTTTCTAGCATTTTTAAAAAACGTATACTGGTATTTAAGTAATTTTTCACGCATATTGAATGCCGCTTCTAGGGTAGATAATCCTGCGGTCAATTGATTTCGAATGGTGAAAGGAAAGCTTAAAGGGCCATTATCAGTTTCTTGAATATGGCCCCTTGAACTTCCTTGTTCAAAGAGTATTCCAATGCTTCCATTTATATCTGGGAAGGTAGAGCCTTTACCATAGTAAAAATCATCAAAGTCTTCCTCAGAATAATACAGTAAACCTAAGTTATTGAACGCACTAGCATGAAATTGACCAATTTCTTTGGTTAATTTTTGGTTTACAGCTGGGGTAAGTGGATGGGTTCTTGAGGGGATTCCTGGTTGAAAGAAGAAACTTGAATTGCTTCCCATTTCGTGGTGGTCTGTAAGTATATTGGGCATCCAATTGTGAAAAGTTTTTATTCTTGCTTGGGATTCTGGTAATTGAACAGGCAGCCAATCTCGATTCATATCAAACCAATAGTGATTGGTACGACCCCCAGGCCAATTTTCATGATATTCTCTGTCATTAGAGTCAGGGTTGAGGTTCAAATTTTTATTGGAATTAGCCCAATGAGCAAAGCGTTGCAGTCCATCGGGGTTCATGGCAGGGTCAAAAAGAATGATGGTGTTTTCAAGTAAATTTTTTACGGATTCAGTTTCTGCCGCGGCCAAGTGATAAGCCAAAAGTAAAGCTGCATTTGAACCACTAGCCTCATTCCCGTGGATAGAAAATCCTTGATACACAACAACGGGTCTTTTTTTATAATTTGAATTCATGTCTTGTTGAGTTGCCAAAAGCTGCTCTTTTCGGATAGCTTCAATATTTTGGTGATTTTTAGTGCTTGTAATAGTCAGCAGTAATAATGGACGATCTTCATATGTATAGCCTCTATTTTCAATTTTAACACGGTTTGAAGCTTGTGCTATGGCTTTCATGTACTCTACAAGTTTGTCATGTGTTACATGCCATTCACCAACCTGATGACCAAGGATAGATTCTGGAGTTGGAATATCATGATTGTAGAGATTGTTTTTGGTTAAATAATATTCTAAAGAAGGAAGCGATTGTGTCCACACAAAAAGTGGAATAAATAATAATAAACATCGAAATATCATGACAAAATGAGAGTTTTCTTATTCTAATGAATCTTGATTGGGGCTAAAGTCGGTAATAACTTCTTCACCTTTTTCATTAAAAATGAAGTTGGTCATTTCTTCAAGTATTGATTTAAATTCATTAAAATCTTCTTTGTAAAGGAATATTTTATGTTTTTTAAAATGAAAAGAACCATCATCATTAGTAAATTTTTTACTTTCAGTAAGAGTTAAATAATAGTCTCCAGCTTTAGTAGCTTTTACATCGAAAAAATAAGTTCTTCGACCTGCTCTTAGGACCTTAGATAAAATATCTTGTTCATTATCATACATCTTATTTTTTTTAAATAGTTAATCACTCAAAAGTCAAAAAAAAAACTGAACCTCCCAAATTTTAAAGTATAATATATTTAAAAATAATAAATCTTTTCAGTCTCTAACACTCTTGTTCAATTGTTTTTTGTGTAAGGATTTATAGTATCCATTTATTTTAATTAGCTCATCATGTGTACCTTGTTGAACTATTTCACCTCTTTCCATAACTAAAATATTGTTGGCATTTTTTGCGCAAGAAATTCTGTGGCTTACTATAATTGTTGTTAAGTTTTTCATTAAACTCTTTAAATTCCTAAGAATTTTTTTCTCGGTTTCAGTATCAACTGCAGATAAACAATCGTCAAGTAACAAAATTTTAGGTTCTTTTATAATTGCTCTAGCAATAGAAATTCGTTGTTTTTGACCACCTGATAAATTAATTCCACGCTCACCTAAAATAGTTTTATAACCTTTCTTAAATTTTTTAATATTTTTATCCACATCTGCTATTTTAGCAGCCTTAACAACCTCATTGTAGCTTGAATTTTCATTCCCGAATTTTATATTATTTTCAATGGAATCAGAAAATAAAAACGAATCTTGCGGGATGTATCCAATGCTTTTTCTCAATTCTTTTAAATTAACTTTTTCAATTTCAATATTATCTATTTTAATTGATCCGCTACTTACATCGTACATACGAGCTATGAGCTCTAAAATACTAGATTTCCCACTACCAGTTTTTCCAATAATGGCTAAAGTTTCTCCTTTTTTTATATTAAAACTAACTCCTTTGATAGCTTGAACATTAGTATCGCTATAATTTAAATAAACATCTTTAAAGTTAATATTTCCATTAATATTAATGTTTTTTTTATCAGAATTTATCACACTAGGCTTTTGTTTTAGAAATTCATTTATGCGCTTTTGAGATGCTTCTGCCTCTTGTACTAGAGACGTAACCCATCCAATTGATGCAACTGGCCATGTAAGCATATTGACATAAATAATAAATTCTGCAATTGTTCCTAAATCTTCAATTTGACCTTCAATATATTGTTGTCCTCCTATGTATATAACAATTAAATTACTAGTTCCTATCAATAACAACATTAAAGGAAAGAAAAAGGCTTGTATTTTTGTTAAATCCAAACGTTTTGAACGTTGAGTATTTGATAGTTTTATAAAATCTTTTTTAGTTTTATTCTCAATATTGTAAGATTTGGTTATTGCGATGCCGCTAAAAACTTCTTGAACAGTTGACGATAATGTGGAAAGTTGTGCTTGTACAATTGTACTTCGTTTGTGAATAAACTTACTTAAAAAGTAGATTGACATTGAAAGTACTGGCAGAGGCAGTATTGTATAAAGTGTCAATGATGGAGCTTTATTATACATATATAATAGCGCTACAAAAAATAAAGTTATAGTATTAATTGTATACATTAATGCTGGTCCCACATACATTCGCACTTTACTAACATCTTCAGTAATACGGTTCATTAAATCTCCAGTTCTATTTTTTTTATAAAATGATAAGCAAAGAAATTGATAGTGATTATAAATTTCATTTTTTAAATCAAATTCAATATATCTGGAAACATTTATTAACGTTTGGCGCATCAAAAATGTGAATAATCCTGTAGCAAGCGCTGCAGCTAAAATTAAAATAATTTTAAGTCGAATTGCTGATTTGAATTCTTTTTCAGAAATCGGATTATCAATTTGATTAGCAACAAGTGTTACTACATCTCCAATTAATTGTGGTGTAAATAATGAAAAGACCTTAGCACAAACTACAATAATCACTCCAATTATTACTTTGTTTATGTATTTAAAAAAATATTTATTTAGGTATTTTAATTCTTTCATTATTATAATATGAACAAATATACTTTTTAGAAATCAAAAATTATGTTACAAAAAAACTATTTTTTCAATTCCATAACTATAAATTAATACTATTTTTGTGCAACTGATTTAAAATAAGCTTTGTAAAAATTAATTTAATTTTTAACTCAAAAGTTCTTTTTTATTATGCTCAATAGACGTCATATTCGTGCCAAGGTTATGCAAGTATTGTATGCCAATAAAATTAATACTAATACTGGTGATTTAAATCTTCTATTGCGGAACAGTATTCAAGATATGTACAAACTATATTTGTTACTGTTGTCTTTACTAATTGACTTAAGACTTCGCGCTATTAATTATCAAAAAAAATCTCAACAAAAACATTTAAAAACTCAAGAAGATATTCTTCCAAATTTTCGCTTTGTTGATAATATATTACTCAAAAAGTTATACAATGACGATTCTTTAAAATATGCATTTGAGACTCAAAAAATTCAACATTGGAAGCATGACAGTGAGTATGCGGAATTAATTTATAAAGATGTGACTCGAAGTGATATATATAAAGTATACATGAGAGGTTCAGGAAACTATTTAAAAAACGATATTTTTTTTGTTGTCGAAATATTTAAAAATATTATTGCTCCAAATAATAAACTTTACGACTATTTTCAAGACAAAAATATTACTTGGGTAGATGATTTTCCTGTTGTAAATACATTTATTTTAAAGTTATTCAAAAAAATAACTTTGAAATTAGATGAGAAATTTTTCACACCTAGTTTATTTAAAGATAAAGATGATGAATTTTTTGGATTTAATCTAATGGATAAAACTCTAAAAAATTCCAAGATATATAATACAGAAATTATTTCTAAAACTAAAAATTGGGATAAAGATCGTATTGCCAATATTGATTTGATATTATTACAAATGGCTATATGTGAATTTCAAGAATTTCCCAGTATTCCAATCAAAGTAACTATAAATGAATATATCGAGCTAGCTAAAGAGTATTCTACTCCTAAGAGCAATATTTTTATTAATGGTGTCCTAGATAAAATAGTAAATGAATACAGGGAAAATAAAACCCTGAACAAGAAAGGTCGTGGTTTAATGTAATTTTATTAAATTTGCATTTCAATAAAAAAATTAAATAAATTACATCATGAAAAAAATATCTTTAATTTTTCTTATCACTCCCCTCTTATTTTTAAACTCCTGTAAGGACAAAGTTGTAGATAAAATTAATAAAGAAAATGTTCAAATGGCAACTGAACGTGATTCTCAAATTGTTTTCCCTTCAATTAGTTTTGATAAAACTTTACATGACTTCGGAGAGATAGCAAATGGAACTCCAGTTGAAACTACATTTTCTTATACAAATTCAGGTAGGTCTCCACTAGTTGTAACTGACATAAAAAGTACATGTGGTTGTACTGTACCCCAAGGATGGAGTAAATCCCCTTTAATGCCAGGTGAATCATCTCAATTTTCAGTCAAATTCAATGGTAAGGGAGCTAATAAGGTTTCAAAAACCATTACTTTAACAACTAATACTGAAAATGGTCGAGAGCAGGTTCGTATAACTGCTTTTGTTAAGCCTGATCCTAATGCACCCACCCCATCAGTTATAAATAATCAATAAATAAAAATTATTTTATGCAAAACTTAACGGATTTTGTACCTCTTTTTGCAATTGCTTTAATTTTTTACTTTTTTATTTTAGCACCTCAGCTTAGGCGCAGTAAAAGGGAGAAAAAATTTGCGGCCAATTTGAAAAAAGGTGATCGTGTAATCACAAAATCTGGGATGCATGGTAAAATTGCCGAAATCAATGATAAAGATAATTCTTGTGTGGTTGAAACTTTGGCAGGAAAAATAAAATTTGAACGCTCTGCACTTTCTATTGAAATGACTCAAAAATTAAATACTCAGCCCAAAAAATAATGTAGCTCTGTTGTTGATTATAACCCAAAAAGGTTGTGTCTAGGAACCTTTTTTATTATAGCGTTTTTGGGTCAAGGTTGCAATTTTACAGATGACTTTAGTAGCACTTAAAATACTTTCTAAAGGAATATATTCGTAGCGTCCGTGGAAATTATGTCCACCAGCAAAGATATTTGGACATGGTAGCCCCATGTAGCTCAATTGTGAGCCATCAGTACCCCCCCGAATAGGTTTTATCAGTGGTTTAATATCTAGGGCTTTCATGGCCGCTTCTGCAATGTCCACAATGTGCATCATTGGGGTTACCTTTTCTTTCATATTGTAATACTGATCTTGAATCTCAATTTCATAGCGCACATTGTTAAAACGCTTATTCAAATCATTAACCAGCGACATTACGGTATTTTTACGGTTTTTAAATTTCTCTAAGTCGTGGTCTCTTATGATGTAATTTAAAACTGTTTTTTCTACATTTCCTTGGATATTATGTAAATGAAAAAAACCTTGGTAACCTTCTGTAGTTTCTGGCGTTTCATTATTTGGTAATCCCTTTACAAATTTTTGAATATAATACATTGAATTGATCATTTTTCCCTTGGCATAGCCAGGATGTACAATTTTTCCATGGATTGTGATTTTTGCACTTGCTGCATTAAAATTTTCATATTCTAACTCACCAATTTGACTACCGTCCATGGTATAAGCCCATTCGGCGCCAAATTTAGCCACGTCAAACTTATGGGCACCACGACCAATTTCTTCATCAGGCGTAAACCCAACTTTGATAGGACCATGTTTAATTTCAGGATGCTTAATCAAATATTCCATCGCGCTAACAATTTCACATACGCCGGCTTTGTCGTCTGCCCCTAACAAAGTTGTCCCATCGGTTGTAATTAGGGTTTTTCCTTTGTAAAGCAACAAGTCATCAAAATAATCTGGGGAAAGCACAATGTTTTCTTGTAAATTTAAAACAATGTCTTTACCATCATAATTTTCAATAATTTGTGGCTTGACATTGGCCGCTGTAAAATCGGGTGAGGTATCAAAATGAGAAATAAATCCAATCGCTGGTACATCGTGTTTCACATTTGAAGGCAAGGTACCCATCACATAAGCATTGTTATCAATACTCACTTCTGAGAGCCCAATGGCTTCAAGTTCTTTGGCGAGTTTGTTGGCTAGTTTCCACTGTTTGTCTGTGCTAGGCGTTGTATCTGAATTTGGGTCACTTTCGGTGTCAATTTTTACGTAGCTTAAAAAACGTTCAAGGATGCGTTGCCTGTCGAGCATTGGAATTTGTCTTTTTTCAAAAATAAACAACCCTTACCAAAGTGCCAAGTGTTGGAGTTCTTTCTTTTTTTGTGTAACAATTTAGTGTATTTTTGTATTTCAACACTGTTCCATGTATAAGCAGATTATTCGTTCATTTCTCTTTAAGTTCGATCCAGAAGCCGTGCATTATTTTACATTTAGAGTTCTAAGATTAATCTTTAAAATTCCTTTTAGTACACGAATTGCTAGGGCTTTTTTTCAAATCAATCACCCGAAACTTAAACGCGAGTTGTTTGGTCTAAAATTTAAAAACCCTGTTGGACTGGCAGCGGGCTTTGATAAAAATGCAGTGCTTTACAATGAATTAGCTAATTTTGGGTTTGGCTTCATAGAAATTGGCACAGTCACTCCAAAAGCACAAGACGGAAACCCTAAAAAGCGTCTTTTTAGATTAAAAGCAGATGCGGGATTAATCAACCGTATGGGATTTAACAATGCTGGTCTTGAGGCCTTGATCTCTAATTTGAAACAAAACAAAAATAAGGTCATTATTGGTGGTAATATTGGGAAAAACACTCAGACCGAACCAGTGTATTATACAGCTGATTATGCAAAGTGTTTTAAAGCCTTACATCCTTATGTGGATTATTTTGTTTTGAATGTGAGTTGTCCCAATGTTGAAAGTCATGCCAAACTTACAGATAAGGATTATCTAGAGGAACTCATTAATGAAATGAAGGTTTTGAATGGTGAATTTGAAGTTCAAAAACCCATTCTTTTAAAGATTGCGCCTGATTTAAATCAATTGCAATTGGATGAGATTATCAGTTTGATTGCTAAGACAGAAATTGCGGGGGTGATTGCCTGTAATACTTCTGTTTCCAGAGCCGGCCTTCAAACGCCTAAGGCCATTGTGGAAAGCATCGGTAATGGTGGGTTGAGTGGTCAGCCCATTAAATCCAAAAGCACTGAAGTCATACGATACCTTTCCAAAAACAGTAAAAAGGCATTTGCTATTATTGGAGTTGGTGGCATCCATTCTGCGGAAGACGCCCTTGAAAAAATACAGGCTGGCGCCGACTTGGTGCAAATTTATACGGGCTTCGTGTACGAAGGCCCCTGTCTTGTAAAACGCATCAATAAAGCCCTTATAAATCGATAATACAAGCTAATTTTGGACTTCCAAATTTTAATATCTTTTGTTGTGGCAACTGCAGTTCTGGCCTTTTCCCCAGGCCCTGATAATATTTTTGTTTTGGTCCAAAGCGCTACACATGGAAAAAAAACGGGGATGGCAGTAGTTTTGGGTTTAATGACTGGTTGCTTAATTCATACAAGCCTAGTTGCCTTTGGTCTTTCGGCATTCATTCAATCGAACAAAAGTTTGTATTTTATTTTAAAGCTATTTGGTGCGAGTTACATGCTTTTTTTGGCCTTTAAAGTTTATAAATCTGATTTGAATTTTAATAAATATCACAAAAAGTTTAAATCCGATGGGTTTTATGAATTGTTTAAACAAGGCTTTGTAATGAATGTTCTTAATCCCAAAGTCTCTGTCTTTTTTTTAGCTTTTTTTCCTGCTTTTTTGTTCAGTGAAACTATGGCGCTTTACAAGCAATTCTATACTTTAGGATTTCTATTTATCCTGACTTCATTTTCAGTCTTTAGTTGCTACGTTTTTCTGTCGAGTTATTTCTCGAAACTATTTTTGAAATCTCCGCAAAGACAGTTGCTTTTAAAACGCCTTCAGATCGGGTTTTTTATAGGAATAGCGGTTGTGATATTAAGAGGCTGATCGTTTAATATTTTTCCAACAAGGCCTGTTGCACTTCTATAGCCGCTTTGAACTCTTTTTTCATTAGATCTATCAAGTCTTTGACAGTCGGATTGTCGGAGATATTTGCAACCCCTTGTCCAGCAGACCAAATGGTACTCCAGGCTTTGGCTTCTTTTTCCATGGCTGAGAGTTCATTGCCAAAATCTATTTTTTTGGGCCTTGATAGCATTTCTTCGGAGATCCCCATGGCTTCTAAACTCGGGCGTAGAAAGTTCGCAGAGACCCCAGAAACAGCGGCGGTGTATACAATGTCACTCGCGCCAGACTCAATGATCATTTTTCTGTAATCTTCAGGTGCTTTGCTCTCTTTGGTATTGATAAAGCGAGTACCCATATAGGCAAGATCTGCACCCATTTGAAGTGCTGAGGCAACATCCCGACCATTACTGATGCAACCTGACAATAGTATTGTTTTTTTGAAAAACTTTTTAATTTCAGCAACAAACGGCATAGGGTTGAGTGTTCCTGCGTGGCCCCCTGCACCTGCACAGACTAAAATAAGACCATCGACTCCGGCTTCAGCTGCTTTTTCTGCATGTCTTTTTTTTATGACATCGTGAAATACCATACCCCCGTAACTGTGAACGGCCCCAACAAGTTGTGGTACGGCGCCAAGAGAGGTAATGATGAGCGGTACTTGATGTTTGATGCAAATTGCCAAATCGGCCTGGACTCTTGGGTTAGTTTGATGTACAATCAAATTGACTCCAAATGGTGCAGCTTTTTTCCCAGTTTCACTTTCAAATTCTTTTAACGCAGTTTTGATTTCAATAATCCATTGTTCAAATCCTTCTGTAGTCCTTTGGTTGAGTGCAGGAAAAGTGCCAATAATACCATTTTTACAACATTCGATCACCAATTTAGGGCCAGAGATTAAAAACATTGGTGCTGCAATAACAGGGAGTGAAAGCGATTCAAAAAATTTCGGATTTGACATTTTTTTAAAAATTATTTATAATAAATACTAAAGGTAATGATTTTTAATCATCGTTGAATTCTTAGTAAAAAAATAAATTTTTTAAAATATTACTACATTACGTATATAATTCTGAGAAATTAACAAATTATACTGCATATTCCTTGTAAAGAAGAGAGCTTTCTTATATTTGCGTTGAAACATAATAGAAAAATGGCTGTAAAACCAAAGTTAGAACGCTTTAAGCAAAATGTACTGTCAAAGTTTAAAATCTACAACAGTATCTTCATGACATTGCCATTTGATCAGATTACAAAAACAGGGGTTTTACTGCCATTGTTTCGTGAGACTTGCGAAAAAGGCTATGAGGCAGGAGAAAATCCTACTACAATTGTTGAGACTTTTTTTCAGAAGTACCAAGCCCGGCGTACAAAAAAAAGTCAGATTAAGCTTTTATTTAGGTTCATTCAATACATTGAACGCCAGGTCGTGCTTTTTGATGCGATTGAAGATGCTGCCTTTCCTGTCATTAACAATATGGATGGTATTGGAACGTTGCGTAGTTTAAAAGAAAAGGCTTTTTCTGAAAATAAAATTGATGCATTAAAGGCTTACCTAAATGAATTTAAAGTCCGAATTGTACTAACAGCTCATCCTACTCAGTTTTATCCAGGTTCAGTTTTAGGGATTATTACCGACTTAACTGAAGCCGTTAAAAAAAGTGATATGGACCGTATCAATAACCTCTTAGCACAACTTGGTAAAACTCCATTTTTTAAACATGAAAAGCCAACCCCTTACGATGAGGCTGTAAATCTCATCTGGTATTTAGAGCATGTTTTCTATGATTCTTTCGGCTCTATTTTTGATTATATTCAACAAAACGTATATGGAAATAAGGGGTTAAAAAATGAAATCATTAATATTGGATTTTGGCCTGGTGGTGACAGAGATGGAAACCCATTTGTTCTTCCAGATACCACTCTACAAGTAGCTTCTTTACTCAAAACGACTTTGCTTAAAAAGTACGTATTAGATTTAAAAAAATTAAAGCGTAAGTTAACTTTTAGAGCCGTTGAAGACCGATTAGGATCCCTTATCAAAATAATCGGTGCTAGTTTGTCAAATCCGGACTGCTTTGATTTTGACTTTTTTGTAGACGAATTAAAAGAAATAAAGAAAATAGTTGCCAAGGAGCACCATGCATTATATATCAACGACATCACAAGCTTGATAAATAAAACTCAGCTTTTTGGTTCTCATTTTGCGACTTTAGATGTGCGTCAGGACAGCCGCATCCACCACACTGTTTTTTCTGGAGTTGTAAAAGGATGTATTGAGCAGTCTAACGGTATTTTTCCAGATAATTATAACGATCTTAATGAGGCTGAGCAAATTGAAGTTATTTCAGATTTAGATGGAATACTTGATATTTCTATTTTTAAAGATGAATTGGTTTACAATACTTTAAAAACAATTCAAGTTGTGAAAAGCATTCAATCCAAAAACGGTGCTTTAGGCGCAAATCGCTACATCATAAGTAACAACCAGACGGCACTTAATGTCATGCAGCTTTACGCGATGTTGAAATTAGTTGCCTTCAATGATAAGCTTACAATTGATATTGTTCCATTATTTGAAACGGTGACCGATTTAGAAAATGCACCAAAAGTGATGGAACAACTCTATATTAACAAAGCTTATAAGTCACATTTAAAATCTAGATGGAATAAGCAAACTATCATGCTAGGTTTTTCAGATGGCACCAAAGATGGCGGTTATTTCATGGCCAATTGGGCTATATTTAAAGCTAAAGAAGCATTAACAAACATTTCCAAACAATACAATATTGATGTTGTATTTTTTGATGGCCGTGGCGGGCCTCCAGCACGTGGGGGTGGAAAAACCCATCAGTTTTACGCTTCTCTTGGTCCTACAGTTCAAGATAAAGAAGTTCAACTCACAATTCAAGGTCAAACCATTAGTTCCAATTTTGGAACTCCAGAATCATCAAAATACAATTTAGAACAGTTGATCAGCTCTGGACTTTCCAATAAATTACAATCGGAAGACAACAAAGGCTTTTCAGATTCAGACCGCGAAACTATGAATACTTTGGCAACATTAAGTTATCAAGCCTACCAAGATTTCAAGAGGCATCCAAAATTTATCCCATATTTGGAACGTATAAGTACCCTTAAGTACTACGGAAAAGCCAATATCGGAAGCCGACCTTCCAAGCGCTCCAAATCGGATAAATTGATTTTTTCAGATTTAAGAGCCATACCTTTTGTAGGCTCTTGGAGTCAGTTAAAGCAAAATGTTCCTGGTTTTTTTGGAGTTGGCGCTTCAATACAAGCCTTTGAGTCTCGTGGCGAGCTGCATAAAGTGATTTCGCTTTACAACAATTCAAGTTTTTTCAAGACGTTACTAGAAAACAGTATGATGTCACTCAGTAAGTCCTTTTTCCCCTTGACAAAATACATGGCAGAGGACGAAGAGTTTGGTCCATTTTGGACCATTATTTATAATGAATTCAAGCTCACTCGTTCCTTGATTTTAAAAATAACTGGATATAAATCACTAATGGAAAATGAGCCAAGCGGTAAAGCTTCAATTGAAGTCAGGGAAGCTATAGTTTTACCACTTCTAACAATTCAGCAATATGCTCTAAGGAAATTACAAGAATTTCAAAAAGGAAATAATCCTGATAAAGAACAAATTGATGTATTTGAAAAAATTGTAACTCGTACATTATATGGAATTATTAATGCAAGTCGAAATTCGGCTTAAATAAAAAAGCTCAAAAGATTTTTTCTTTCAAGCTTTTTATTAAAAAATATTAAATTGTTTTTAGAATGAATACACTGCCGCAACTGTAAGCACAGTCATATTTTCTCCAATATATCCTTCAATAATACCATCATCAGACTCATCATATCTTAGTTCACCAATAAGTTTTAAATTATCATCTAAACTTGTATTGGCGGTAAGTGTCATTGCAAAAACATCACTATCTTCAACTAAACCTGAATCACCTGTTGTTGAACGAGTAAATACTTCAGGTCTTAAACCCAACGCAAATGTGTCTGAAAAAGAATTTTCTAAATACAGCGCAGCACCTTGATAACCTTTTTTAGTGTCGGCTGAATATGAATAAGCTGCATTAAGGCCTAAGTATAAAGATTCAGTTAAATCAAAACCACCTGTATAATCTACGTAGAATTGATCGTTGTTTGCACCGTCATCATTACTAACACCACCATATATGAAGTTTAAATATTGACCTTTAAAGCCTAATTGACCTCCATACTGAATACTACCTTTGGCATTTGGAACATCACTTGTAATTCCATGACCGTTAGTCATAGCAAATAATAATGATAAATCTTCTTCTGTAAAATCAATATCTATTTTGACACCCGTATGTGAAAAAGGTCCTTCATTGAATAAGTATGATACAGAATAGTTGAAATTAGCAGAAGGAGATATCACTTCGTATCCTAAAAAAGTATTAAATTGACCTGCAGTTATCGTGACAGATTCGCTTAGGTTGTAATAAGCATATAACTGATTTATTGCACCAGCCATGTTAGCATCGTCTGCTCTTGGTCCAAAAGCTAAATCTGCAACAACTCCGGATTTCGAACCATCATATGAGAAAACAGTGTTTACCATTCCAAGTCCAAATCCATTTGCAGCATCTGGAGTAGCAATTAATAGTCCTGGAGCTCCAGATCCGTCTTCTGTATTTACAGTACCATATATATCTATAGTACCTGAAATTGAAAGTTTGGGATCTTCATCTTGTGCAAATGCTATAACTGAAAAAGAAGCCAATAAAAGTGTATAAATTTTTTTCATAATTATTTTTTTGAAATTATTTGATGTTACAAAATTATAATAAATAGAATTGCCATACCACTAATATACAGTGACTTTAAATATTTTTGTTTATTTGTTAAAAAAAATAATTAAATTTTAGCAAATTATATAATATCGTCCTAAAAATCGGTAATATTTTTAGAATTTTACAAATTTTTGTTAATTAGTAAAAAAAAGCTAAGGAGAAAATTTCTCCTTAGCTTTTTTTATCACAAACAAAATTATATTTAATTTTTTAAAAAGAATAAATCATTGCTAGAGTAAATACTGCAAGTGAATTATCAGTTAAATCTCCATCTGAGTCAGGTAAATACAATTCAAATAATTCATTATCAGTCCATGAATCAAGCCTTATTTCTGGCTTAATGGTTAGGTTTTCTACATTGTAACTTCCTGTTAGCGTTGTTGAAAATACGCTTGGAAGATCATCTACGTCTTCAGCATGAAATCCAAAAAGTTCTCCCCTTAGACCAAGAGCAAAACTTTCAGAAACTGTGTATTGCGGATATAAAGCTGCACCATAGAAACCAGCATCATCGCTAACTTGATAGGCTGCGTTAATTCCTAAAAAGAATTCGTCAGAAAGGTCAAACCCTCCAGTATAATCAACTTCAAAACCTAAAACTTCGTCGTTGTCGTAGTAAAGGTTTAAATATTGACCCGAGTATCCAAGTTGAGCACCCAAAGCGTAGCCTCCAGTAGTATTATTGTTAATATCGGTTGGATTCATGAAAGCAAGCATTAAACTAGTATCACCAAGACTGAAATCAGCCTTTAAACCAACCATTGAAAATGGACCACTTGAAAACATGAAAGATGTACTGTAGTTAAAGTTGCCAGCAGGAGAAATAACTTCGTAACCAAGGTATGTGTTAAAACGCCCCATAGTTAAAGTAGTACCTTCAGTAACATTCCAATAAGCATATAGTTGGTTAAGATTGTAACCGCCTACAGCTGCATCTCCTCTGGGTCCAAAAACGACATCGGCAACGAGTCCAGTTTTACCCATGTCGTAAGAAGTTATCAGGTTAGCCATGCCTAATGCAAATCCGGATTCGTCTGCAAAAGAGGTTCCAAATCCAAAAAAAGAGGTATCTGGAGCTGTTAATGCAGTTTGGTAATACGCATCGACTGTTCCAGAAAAGGATAGAGTTGACTCTTCATCCTGCGCGTAACAAATAAACGTAAAAGATATTAATAATAATGTGTAAATTTTTTTCATGATTATTTTTTGTTAAAAATTATTGTTTGATTTAATCCAAATTTATAATAATTTATATAACCCGCTAAAAAAATAGGGGTGTAATAATAATTTTTATTTATTTGATAAAAAAAACCCCTAAATTTTTAGGGGTTAATAATATTTTAAGTTATTAAATATAAATATAGCATTAATGTATCTGATGTTACTACATAAATTTTATTTTTTGATTGTTAAATCAACTAAAAACTTTTAGGAATTTTAAGTTGTAAAATACCATTGTTAATTCCGTAAAAAAAAAGTAAATAAAATATTTAAAAAATATTTTTTTAGTCATTATTTATAAATATCATAATAATTATATAGCTATTTATTTTATCATTTATTTGTCCTTATCTTGTCAAACTTCGATAATAAACCAGCCAATGCTAAAGAAACAAGGAATGTATTTACCTGAATTTGAACACGACAATTGTGGCGCCGGATTTATTTGCAGTCTTGAAGGAAAAAAATCCAACGATATAATTCATAAAGCTCTACAAATTTTAGAATGTCTAGAGCACAGAGGTGCTGTGAGTGCTGATGGTAAGACTGGCGATGGTGCTGGAATACTGACTGATATTCCTCACGAATTATTTTCTAAAAAATGCTCTTTTAAAATACCTAGTCAAGGTCAATACGCCGTGGGGAATGTTTTTCTTCCTCAAAAAATCAATCAAAGAACATATTGTGAAACTATTTTTGAAAAACATCTAAAAGAGCAAGACTTAAACTTACTCGGGTGGAGAACGCTACCCGTAGACTCATCAGTTTTGGGTTCTATCGCTAAAAAAACAGAACCTTTTACAAAGCAAATTTTTATATCTAAATCGTTTAGTAATCAAGATGATTTTGAGTTCAACTTAAAACTTTTTATAGCAAGGAAAAAGACTGAACACGAGATTTATGCTTCCAAAATATCTCAAGCAAATTTCTTTTATTTACCAAGTTTATCAACTAAAATTATTATATACAAAGGGCTGCTTGTCCCAGAGGATATTAAATCATATTATAATGATTTGACTAATACTCTTTTCGTTACTCGTTTGGCACTTGTACATCAGCGTTTTTCTACAAATACATTCCCAACATGGGATTTGGCTCAACCGTTTAGGTATATGTGTCACAATGGAGAAATAAATACTTTACGTGGAAATATTTCTAGAATGATTTCAAGGGAATCTTTGTTTGAAAGTAATTGGTTTGGTAACCAAATTAAATCTATTTTGCCTGTAGTACTACCAAAAAAATCAGATTCTGCTTCAATGGATATGGTTGTTGAATTATTGTTGATGACTGGTAGATCACTTCCAGAAGTTATGATGATATTAATTCCTGAAGCTTGGGAGAAAAATAATGAAATGTCTCCTAACAAAAAAGCTTTTTATGAATTTAATTCTTGCCTTATGGAGCCCTGGGATGGTCCTGCATCAGTTCCATTCACAGATGGAAATTACATTGGAGCTGTTCTTGACAGAAATGGATTAAGGCCATCTCGATATTCTGTCACAAAGGACGGTTATGTGATTATGTCCTCTGAAATTGGAGTTATTGATATAGCACCTGAAAATGTTGAATTCCATGGAAGATTAGAACCTGGTAAAATGTTTTTAGTTAATATGAACGAGGGGCGTATTGTTAACGATGAAGAAATTAAAGAAAAAATTTCTAATAAGCATCCCTACGAAAAGTGGTTAAATAAGAATTTAATTTACTTGAAGCAAATCCCTTATAATGATTGTCCAGTGTTTTTAAACCAAGAACCACTAGAAAAGCGTAAGTTGTTGTTTGGATATACACAGGAAGATATAAAAACCATTATTCTCCCAATGGCTAACTATGCTAAAGAACCCATTGGTTCAATGGGAAGTGATACCCCCCTAGCTTTATTATCTGATCGTCCCCAGCTCATATACAATTATTTTAAACAGTTGTTTGCTCAAGTCACAAATCCACCCTTGGATGGTATTCGTGAGGAATTAATAACAGATATCAGTTTAACTTTAGGGAGCGACTTCAATATTTTTGACTTAGAACCATCACATTGTAAAAAGCTGAAAATTGAAAATCCAGTAATTTCTAAACAGGATCTAGATAAAATTAAAAGTTTTGATAATCCTAATTTCAAAATATCTTCCGTTTCCATGGTTTATCCAATTGAAAGAGGGCATAATGGTCTTGAAGACTCTTTAGAAAACCTTTTAAAAGTTGCCTCTAGCATGATTGATCGGGGAACTAATATTCTTATACTTTCAGATAGAAATGTAAATAGAGAGATGGCACCAATCCCAGCTCTTTTAGCTTGTTCATATGTAAATAGTGGTTTACAGAAATTAGGGAAACGCTCAAAAACAAGCCTTATTATAGAATCTGCTGAGCCACGAGAAGTTCATCACTTTGCGCTTTTATTTGGATATGGTGCTAGTGCGATTAACCCATACATGGTTAACGAAATTATTGAACAGGAAGTAATAATGAATCAAGAGTCTGACGTTCAGGATGCTATTAAAAATTATAACAAGGCTGTTGGTAAAGGAATTTTAAAAGTCATGAACAAGATTGGAATATCTACACTTAATTCATATAGAGGTTCCCAATTATTTGAATGTATTGGTATAAATACTAAAGTTGTAAACACCTACTTTCCAAATACTCCTACAAGAATTCAAGGGGTCGATTTACATCAGTTAGAAAAAGAAATATCAAAACGCTACCACCGAACATTTACAAAAAAGAAAATTGACGCGAATTTAGATTTAGAAATAGGAGGGCAGTACCGTTGGAGACGAAATGGAGAACACCATCTTTTTAATCCCCTCTCAATCGCAAAATTACAAGACTCTGTGCGAACCAATAAACCTCAGAAGTACAAAGAATATTCAGAAATTATTAACAATCAATCAAAACAATTAATGACTATTCGTGGTTTGTTTGAATTCACCAATTATGACCCAATTCCAATTGATGAAGTTGAGCCATGGACCAATATTGTAAAAAGATTTAAGACTGGTGCCATGTCTTATGGCTCAATAAGTAAAGAAGCTCATGAAAATCTTGCAATTGCAATGAATCGAGTTGGAGGAAAAAGCAATTCTGGCGAGGGAGGCGAAGACCAAGAAAGATTTTACAAAGATCCAAATGGGGATTGGAAAAATAGTGCTATAAAACAAGTGGCCTCTGGACGCTTTGGAGTTACATCCAATTACCTAACAAATGCAAAAGAGATACAAATTAAAATGGCCCAAGGAGCCAAACCTGGTGAAGGTGGGCAATTACCAGGCCCCAAGGTCAATCCTGATATTGCTAAAACTAGAAATTCAACACCATACGTTGGACTTATATCTCCTCCGCCTCATCATGATATATACTCAATTGAAGATTTATCTCAATTAATCTATGATTTAAAGTCGGCAAACCGTGAAGCTCGAATAAATGTAAAATTAGTTTCTGAAGTTGGAGTTGGTACTGTAGCAGCAGGAGTAGCAAAGGCTAAAGCTGATGTAGTTCTTATTTCAGGTTACGACGGAGGAACAGGTGCATCTCCATTAACTTCATTAAAACATGCAGGCTTACCGTGGGAGTTAGGACTAGCTGAAGCTCAACAAACTCTTTTGATGAATGATTTGAGAAGTAGAATTGTTGTCGAATGTGATGGTCAATTGAAAACTGGTCGCGATGTTGCAATCGCTTGTCTTTTAGGTGCTGAAGAATTTGGTTTTGCTACCGCACCATTGGTTGCCTCAGGTTGTATTATGATGCGAGCCTGCCATCTAAATACCTGTCCTGTTGGAATTGCTACTCAAAATCCTGAATTACGTAAAAAGTTTAAGGGAAAGCCAGAGCATGTAGTCAACTTTATGTATTTTGTCGCACAAGAACTAAGAGAAATTATGGCTAAACTTGGCTTTAAAACTTTAAATGATATGGTTGGTAAAGTTGAAAAGTTAGATCGAAATAATGCAATAAATCATTATAAATCAAGAGGAATTGATTTAACACCAATTCTGCACAAAGTGGAGGTAAGTAGGGATGTCAAGCTTTTTAATACTTCCAAACAAAACCATCAACTCAAAAAAGCTTTAGATTTTAAAATTATAAATAATGCTCACCCTGCTCTTTTTCGTAAAGAACCTACAGTGTTAGATATGAAAATAAATAACGAAAATAGAGCAGTTGGTGCAATTATAAGCAACGAGATCTCAAAAATTTATGGCTCCCAAGGATTGCCTGATAATACTTTAAAAATTAACTTTACTGGTTCTGCTGGCCAAAGCTTTGGTGCTTTTGCCACAAAGGGACTTAGCTTAAATGTTATCGGAAATACAAATGATTACTTAGGTAAAGGTCTTTCAGGAGCCAAAATTTCAATTCGTGTTCCAGATGAATCTACTATAATACCAGAAGAAAATATTATTATTGGAAATGTTGCATTGTACGGAGCTACATCAGGGGAAGTATATATAAATGGTAAAGCTGGAGAAAGGTTCTGTGTTAGAAACTCTGGTGCAAAGGCAGTTGTTGAAGGAATTGGTGATCATGGTTGTGAATACATGACAGGGGGAGTTGTTGTTATTTTAGGTGAAGTTGGGAGAAATTTTGGTGCTGGAATGAGTGGTGGAATTGCTTATGTTTATGATCCTAACAATTTATTTAAAAAGCGTTGCAATATAGATGGTTTAAATTTAGATCCATTATCTAAAAAATCAGAATTTGATGAGCTTAATGAATTAATCCAAAATCATTATAATTCTACCTTGAGTCCTTTGGCTCAGCGGATTTTAGAGAAGTGGGAGTCATCCCAAAAAGATTTTGTTAGAGTGTTTCCGGAAGAGTACAAACAGGCTTTAATTCGATTAAAAAAAGAAAGTCTAGTAAAAAAAAATTAATATGAGTAAAACAACTGGATTTTTAGAATATAAGAGAATCAATGAATCTTATGATTTGGTTGAAAATCGTTTAAAAAATTATAAAGAGTTTACTATTCCACTAAATGAACAAACACTTCAAAATCAAAGTGCCCGTTGTATGGATTGCGGTATTCCATTTTGTCACAGCGGCTGCCCACTTGGTAATTTAATTCCAGATTTCAATGACAATGTTTATTCAGGTAATTGGGAACGAGCTGCTAAAATTTTACATTCAACAAATAATTTTCCAGAATTTACGGGTCGTCTTTGTCCTGCTCCTTGCGAACAAGCATGTGTTTTAGGTATCAATGAAGACCCTGTTTCTATTGAAAATATTGAAAAAAACATTGTAGAAGTTGCTTTTGATAAAGGATGGATAAAAGCTAGCAAGCCTGAAACTCGTACTGGAAAAACTGTTGCAGTTATAGGCTCAGGTCCCTCCGGTTTAGCAGCTGCTCAACAACTAAACAGGGCGGGACATGTTGTTACAGTTTATGAAAGAGACTATAAGGTTGGGGGACTTTTACGTTACGGAATACCAGATTTTAAGCTTGAAAAAAAAATAATTGATCGACGTATAGAAATTTTACAAGATGAAGGAATAATTTTTAAAACTAATACTAATGTTGGGGTAGATGTTTGTATTGAAACTTTAAAGTTAGATTTTGATGCAATACTTTTATGTGGAGGAGCTGCTGCTAAAAGAACACTCCAAATAAAAGGAGCTGAACTTAAAGGGGTAGTTCAAGCTATGGATTTTTTAAAACTAAACAATGAATATGTTGATGGTTTGAAGGATTTTAAAAATATAATTTCCGCCAAAGGAAAAAATGTTATAGTGATAGGAGGAGGTGACACTGGTTCAGATTGCATTGGAACCTCAAATAGGCACGGAGCTTCATCTGTAACCAATTTTGAAATTTTGAATAAACCCTCAAATGGTAGACCTGCCAATCAACCTTGGCCTTTTTGGCCAATGAAAATGAAAGAAAGCTCTTCGCATAAAGAAGGTGTGGAACGTTTTTGGAGTATTTCTACTAAAGAGTTTTTGGGTGATGAAAATGGGAACCTTACAGCTCTAATTACATGTGAGGTTGAATGGGTGTTTGAAAAAGGAGAACGTCCTAAATTACGTGAATTACCCGGTACTGACAAAACATGGCCGTGTGAATTAGTTCTTTTAGCACTTGGATTTACTGGACATGGTTCAACCATGATAGAAAAACTTGGTGTTGAAACCGATTTTAGAACTAATGTAAAAGCTACAACAAAAGACTTTAAAACTAATATTCCAGGTATCTTTGCTGCTGGAGACATTCGCAGAGGTCAATCCTTAATTGTATGGGCAATTTCAGAAGGTAGGCAGGCTGCTTATCATATCGATAATCACTTGATGGGTAGTTCTGACTTGCCATTAAAAGACGATAATGATTTACCAAGAATATAGATTATTCACAATATTCTGCTGTGTAATCATTCAATTCTTCTTCTGTGTCTATAACTAGGGTTTCTGTTTGCTGATTATCCTCTGAATAGTATTCAATAGAAATTGGAAATACAATTTCAAAGTCAAAATCACATTCAAAGTTGTTACAATTTTCAGAGTACCATTGCTCAATATACTCTGAAAGCACCTCCTCATTTTGAATAGTGATCACATCGCCATCAGAATTTATTAAATTAATAGGATAAACTAAATCAACGCAATCACTATTAAAAAGATCATCTTCATGAATGTCTTCATCCAAATTACAATATTCTTCAATGTATTCATCAAGTTCTTCCTCTGTATTTATAATGAATGTTTCTAATTGCTGATTATTTTCTGAATAGTATTCAATAGAAATTGGAAATACAATTTCAAAGTCAAAATCACATTCAAAATCGTCACAATTTTCAGAATACCATTGTTCAATGTACATTAAAAGTGCCTCTTCACTTCCAATAGCTATTTCATCTCCGTTAGAATTCATTATATTAATAGGAAAAATTAGATCAAAACAATCATCATTAAAAAAACCATCTTCATGGTTTTGACCATCAGTATTACATTCATCTAAAAAATCTTCAACATTAAATCCATCTAGTTCAGCATAGCAATCATTAGGATAAACAATAATTATATCTTCATCGTTTACCCCGCTTATTATAACACAAACCGGTTCGTAAATTTCATAACATAAGTTATTTTCATCTGATTCAAATTCACAATTGTCTATAAGGTTATTAAAAATTTCATCATTTTCTATGTTAAGTATTTCAATTGAATTGTTTCCTCCATTAAAAACCAAAACATCAAATGGATATGAAATATCGTTGATATAATAATCATCACTTGATTGAATAAGAATTTCAATTAATTCCTCAAGACTGTTTATAGTAATTGTTGAGCTATCATTCATTTGAAAATCTATAGGAAATACAAATTCAAAACAAAAATCTAATACCATATTTCCAGTTGGGTTTTCTATATTGTAAACTTCACTATTAGCGTTAAATTGCTCCATCAACTCAGACATAGATCTCATCAGAGTTGTGTTGGAGTTATTATCCTCGTTTTCATTAATCTCTTCAGAATTATCGCAAGAGAATAATAACAATATTGTAAAAAGGGTTGTTATAAATGGTATTTTAACTTTTAGTAATTTCATGTTTAGTTTGAATTTATAAGGTATATTATATTTTGTCTTAAAAGTTTCCAAGATACAAAATCTTTACAATTAGATTAATTACGATTTTTGATTGTTAATTTTTTGGTAAACTAAAGCTACATTGAATTAGGTTTATTATGTTTGTTTAGTTGTTATTACATTTTTGCAATTATGAATATATATTTTTTTTATTTTTTTTATGTTCTGTTAATTCCCCTTAATCTTAGTAATGTAATATTTGATGAAGTTATTGATTTTCAAGGTCAAGCTGTATATATTTCAAAATCAAAGTTAGAGCTGGGAAGGTGGGGAGCCCGCATGAGTGAAGCTCAAAAAAAAGATATTGCCATAAGACTAAAAAATCGTTTAGAAAAAGAGTTCATATTGACTTTCAACAAAGAAGAATCTTTATTTGTTGAAGAAGAGACATTAGATGCTATTTCAGGAGCTACTGATTCATGGGGTAAAAATTTTGCCGCTGGTGAAAATTATAAAAATGTAAAAACAAATTCTCAGCTACAGCAGCAGGAATTCTATGGTAAAAAATTCTTGATTAAAGATAATTTACAGGAAATAAATTGGACACTAGGCAGTGCTTCTAAAAAAATAGGAAATTATAATTGTTATAAAGCTACTACATTTATACCTACTGAAGATTTATTATGGTATTCCTTTTCATGGAGTCGTATGAGATCAAATGATGACTCAAGTTCTTCTACAGATAGTGATTCCGAGAGTCAAATTGAAGTAACCCAAGTTGAAGCTTGGTATACCCCAGAAATACCTGTTAGACATGGTCCTTCTGATTATTGGGGATTACCAGGGCTGATTCTAGAAGTTAGTGCTGGAGAAACTACAATGCTTTGTACAAAAATAGTAATTAATCCTTCTAATAAAATTAAAATTGAAGGACCAAAAAAAGGAACTGTTTTAAACAAAAAAGGCTATCAATATTTGATTCAAAATAAAATGTTAGAGTTTAGGAATAATAGGATGAGGCGTTGAAAATTTAATAGAATTTAATAATTTTAAATTTGAGTTTGTAAATTTGAATTTTATATTTAATCTCAAAAACATAATGGTGTTAAAAAACATCTTTTATTACTTCACTTTTTTATTTCTACTTCTAGGTTGTTTAAGTCCACATAAATTTTCTAAAATTACAACTTCTCCCAAGAATGTAATATTTCTTATAAGTGATGGTGCAGGTTTATCTCAAATCTCATCAGCTTTCTTTTACAAAGATTCCTCTGTTAATTATTCGCGCTTTAAAAATATCGGATTAATGCACACTTTTTCATCTGATAATGATATTACAGACTCGGCTGCAAGTGCAACTGCTTTTTCTACCGGTGAAAAAACATACAACGGGGCAATTGGAGTTTCAGATGATTTTAAGCCTCTGGAAAATATAACTGAAATTGCATCAAAAAAAGGTGTCAAAGTTGGACTTGTTTCAACTTCTTCTATTACTCATGCTACTCCTGCATCATTTTATGCACATACTAATAGTAGGAATTTTCAAGAAGAAATTGCATTGCAACTTTCAAAATCAGAAATTGATTATTTTGCTGGTGGAGGAACAAAATTTTTTAACCAACGAAATGATGGTATTAATTTATTAGACACACTTAATCTCAATGGGTTCAATGTAAATACTAATGAACTAGACTCTTTTGATAATGTAAAAAAAGATGAAAAGCTAGCTTATCTTTTAGCTCCAGATGGTATGCCTAAAATAATTGAAGGTAGGGGACATTTTTTAAAAAATGCTACAATACTTGGTATTGATTTTTTAAGACAAGAGAATAATCCTTTTTTCATAATTTCAGAAGGGGCTCAAATCGATTGGGCTGGACATGATAATGATGCCAATTATTTGATAACAGAGCTAATTGACTTTGATAACACTATTGGTGCAGTTCTTGATTTTGCTGAAAATGATGGTGAAACTTTAGTTATTGTTACCTCTGATCATGAGACAGGGGGATTTACCCTTGCGGGAAAGCCGTTTATCAACCACTATACAGAGATCGATGAAGATTATAGCACCATATTGCCCAGCTTTTCTACTGATGGGCATTCCGCTACATTGATTCCAGTATTCGCTTTTGGCCCTGGAGCAGAAGAATTTTCAGGGGTTTATGATAATACAGAGATTTTCCATAAAATTTTAAAACTTACTTCTTGGAATAAATAATATTTTATTTAATTTCAAAAAATTATTAAACTTCCAATAAAAATGATTGCTCCCAATACCATAATTATTAGGCTGTAAGGCAAAATGTCCTTTGCTTTTAACCCCGTTATGGCTAGTAATGGTAGAGCCCAAAAAGGTTGTAACATGTTTGTAAGTTGATCTCCGTAAGCAAGAGCCATAACAATCTTATTCAAAGGTACCTCGAGATTTAATGCTGCTTCAATAATTATTGGTCCTTGTATAGCCCATTGTCCACCCCCACTAGGCACAAAAATATTAACAAACCCTGCGCTAAGAAATGTAAAAATTGGTAAAGTAGTTTCTGTAGATATTGAGATAAAAAATTCAGACATCAATATAATAAGACCACTATCTTTCATAATGCCCATTATACCAAAATAAAGGGGAAATTGAATTAAAATTCCAGAAGCGCCACCCACTGCTATTTTTAATGCAGATAAAAATGATTGAAAGTTTTTATGTAATATTATTCCGACTCCAAGCATTAATAAATTTAAGGCATTAGGGGTTATTTGAAATGATAAAACTTGTTCCCCATAATTTATAGCAAAACTCAAAATAATAAAGCATCCAAATATCAAACCCATTATTTTGGAGCTGTCAATCTTTAAATTTTCAATGTTATTTTGGTTAATATTTAACTTTATATTTTGATTAATACTATCAAATTCAAACTTTGATGTTTTTATAAATTTATTTATAATCCAAAATGATAAGGGAACTAAAATTACTAAAATTAGGTATGTTGTTAGGTTAGCAGTGCTGAGAACTGTTTCACTAAAATTAATATTAATTGGTAATTTTGTAAGGTTTTCTGGGCTGCTAATCCCACTCATTAAATTGTAAATATGATTTTTTTCAGAGACCTTTATTGGAGCTGAACCACTAATACCTCCATGCCAAATCATTAATCCAACATAACCTGCAGCTCCTAGCAAAGGGTAATTGAACGAAATTTTATTTTTATTACAATGCTCACCAATTTTTCTTGCTAGAATAGCACCGAAAATAAGTCCTAATCCCCAATTAAAAAAAGCTGCTAATATTGCAGAAAAACTTAAAATAAGAACAGCTTTCGATGAGGAATTTATGTTATTTGTAAGTTTTTTAATTAAATTTTCAAATGGAGAACTTAGAGCTAAAATATGTCCTAGAACTAAAATTAAAATCATTTGATAAGCAAAAACTAACAAAGAACTATCCCAGACTCCTTTTTCCCAATAAGAACATATTTCAAAGAAATATCTTGGATTATTTTCTGAATTGGTAAGCACTAATGCAAAAAATAGGGTAATAAATGTCAGAATTACAGCAATTGTAAAAGAGGTCGGGATGTAAGACTTAAATAGTTTTTCAATACTATTACTAATCTTCATATTTAATTAATTATAAATTTTATTTAATTGCTTGAAAAAGTTGTATGACATTAGAACTTGAGAATACGTTTAACTGTAGATGTATTTTTGTTCCAAATTTTTATCATATAAACCCCTTGTTTAAATAAACTCATATCAATTTCATTTGAGTTATTAATAGATAACACAAGTTGTCCTAGTAATGTATAAACATCAATGTTATAATCACCCTCAATTCCTCTGATAAATAGAGTACTATTTACAGGGTTAGGATATAATTTTATCAAACTTAGTTCATTGTCCTCTACAAAAAGCTGCTCACTATTAACTGCATTTGGACTTCCGTTTTCATTAATACAATCCCAGTTTTCAGGTAACGAATTTTCTAAATTTGGTTCTATCAATTCTAATGTATTTCCTGTCTCGTCAGCACAACTTGGCCATGGCGATTCAGAATCATAACTTACATCGTCAATAATATCACCGCCAGAATTATATAACCTTACTCTATCAGCTCTGCCAAGCCCATAACCTAACTCTCCTATGAAAGGAATATTTGGAAACATGCTAATAAAATCTGATTCATCTTTTACAAAAACTAGAAAGCCATTGCCTTGGATTTGGGTTCCATCAGGAATTATAAAAACATTTGCATCATTCTCATCTCTTAACTCCCAATTCGAAATATCGATTGGTTCAGCTTTTGGATTGTATATTTCAATCCAGTCATCAGGATTAAAAGTATCACTTGAGCGATAATTTATTTCATTGATGACTAACGGAGTTGAAAGGTTTGTGAAATTTGGAATAATTTCAAAAGCCTGATCAATTGAAACATTAATGGTTTGGTTTGTTGAATATAAATCACCACTCCAATGAGAAAATTCATACCCAAGTTCAGCAATGGCCTTTAACTTTACCGGGACAGTTTCAAAATAATCTCCAGTCCATGAGGATTCTTGAATATTTAGATTTTCATTAATTTCAACTAATCCTTGGCTAGAATCAATATTGGTTATTGTTAGAGGATGAAAATTAGGTAGATCAAATTGACTTTTAATGTGCTCCTTGACAATAGCTGGCCTTTGAGTTGCAAAATTCATCATTGCCCATTGATAAAATCCAATGTGACCATTAACATCTGTAATTTCATAACCCAACGAAGGATCATCTTTCCAGCGTTCAAAATGCGCATTAATTTCAGGTTGTATGGTTCCGAAAACTTGATTTATATGTTGAACAACGTTGCTACTTAAAAATCTAGTGTTTAATTCATCAGCATAGCGGTTAATAAATTGATCTCTGAAATTGATATTGGTTATTAGCTTTCTAAAAAGTAGCGTGGACCAAGGCGGGTTCGGCCAACCTCCTCCATTTGGTTCCAATGCAAAATTTAGGGTATTTTCCTCAAAATTCCCCCAATTCCACCACGGCCCAAATCCAAAGTCTGTGTCATACATAATCCATCTCCATTTTGTATCAGGGTGTTTCCAAAATTTAATATTATTTCCTGGCCAATCAGTATTGTTTATAAAAATATTAGTTGCTTGATATAATGCATATTGCTTAATATCTATTCTTTCACTTAAATATTCATAATTATCATCAGTCAAGTAATCTATATTTTCAATGTAATTAATTAGTTCATTGTACTCAGTATTATCACCTTCAATAATTTCAGCATTATTGGTTAAAAGTGTAATTCTATCTGCATCAACTCCATGCTTTGATGCAAGCATATGTTCATTTGTCTTTTCTCGCATGTTATACATTCCCCAATACTCTCCGTTAATATAAGTTGCTACTGGGTTGTGTTCTTGAAAATCTATCTCCGAGCCGCGCATTAAACTTGTAAGCATAATATCCTTCATGTTAGATCTCATCCAGTCTTGTCCGGAGCTTCTGAGTACAAATGCCTCAAATTTGTCATAATTTAGATTGTCAAAAAATGGATGCTCAAATTTTGAATCTCCATATTGGCCTCTAGCGAAAAAAGCTAGTGACCTCTGTCCATTTTGACCACGGCTCCAACCTCCAAAAATTTTCACACCACCATCAAATTCTACAAATTCATTACTATTATTTTTATAAAATGAAAAATGAATTGGACGCTCCCAATCTTCCCAAAAATTTGCACCAAAATATGGTTGCCAAGTATCAAAAGTTCCATCAGGGCCAAACACGTAAATACCAGTTTCATCATCAAAAAAATCTTCAGGATTAACTGTCAGAAGCATAATATCTATATCATGACTTGAATTGAAAATATAAGACTCTGTAGTTACTTTTGAAGGTAAATAATTATTAGTATTGGAGAAGATTCTAGCTCTTACGCTACTATTTTCGGAAATTGTAATGGGTTCTATATAAACGTTTGATGAGTTTGTTGGTGTGCTCCCATTTGTTGTAAAACGAATATTTTGCGACGGTGTATTTCCGGATAACGAGAGGCTGAAAGGGTTTTGAGTAATGCCACCATTTTGAGAAAAAATAACTTCATTTTGAATACTTCCTAAAAATTCCTCATCAGCATTTTCATAACCGGGTGTGGTTTGAATATAACTAACAATATTTTCTGTAATATTTGAAACACCTATAGAAGTATTAGGAGGTAATCCTTCAATAACAAGTTCATCGACAATTGTCCCAATATTATTTGAAAGTATCAGGGTTTCACTATTTGATGATATTTTAAAATTTGTATGCAATGGATTATCATCTGATAGGTTTAAAATACCTGGAGGATCAATTCCTGAATCATTTGGCGTTGAATAAATTGCTGATAAAAACGGAATAATTGTGAAATCACTTGAAGTTGAGCTAATGTTGTGTGCCTGAATAGCCAAAACATTTTCACCTTCCACTAAAAAAGAGTTCAAATTAGAAAGAACAAATCTATCTGGTAATCCCCCAGAGTACATTTGAGCTTCATGATCGGTTGATATATCTCCCGAGTCGAAAGGAGGAGGGACTCCACCAATATTAGCTCGGGTGACTTCAACTCCATTAATATAAGCTACAAAAGCATCATCATAATCAATATCAAGAATTAAGGATATTATATCGTCAACATTAGTAATATTGAAATTTTTTCTTAAGTATACCGATAGTGTACCATATGGAATTGTAGTATTATCATCTCCGTCATTATATCCAAATCCAGTTGCTCCATTAGCCCAAGACGAAACATTGAAATTTAGGTTTTTCCAGTTTGGGTTTGGCTCTGTGTTAGGTATATCGTATTTAAATATATCTCCTTGGTTTATAAGGGTTCTTGAGTAAGTGTTTAAAGAGCGATCTTTTCCAGAGGCCCAAACTAATAAATATTCATCTGGGGAAATTGTTATTTCTGGAAAAGTCCACATATCAAGTTCTTCCAAATTATCGGAAATAGTCCAGTTTTCTAAGGAAATATCTTGTGTTCCATTATTGTAAAGCTCAAACCAATCAGGGCTATCTCCATCTTCATCAAAATAAATTGAATTTGAGGACACCGCCTCATTAATCCTAATAGTTTGTGCAGACAGGGAGTAACTAAAAATTAAAATTAACAATAATATTCTCATGGGACAAAATCTGATTTAATTTCAAAAGTATTCATTTTTTTTCACTAAGTACAGTTCTAAATCCTAAATGTTCAAGTGAAGTTCCTGGGTCAGTTGCTTGTCTGGATGAAACCCTGTAGCTTGCGCAATACGAATCATTGCATAAAAAAGAACCTCCTCGAATTATTTTTTCTTGGATATAGGGATTGTTAGGATTATATGCCTTAGATGCTCCTTGTGGATTATTTGTTATATTGTTTTTTTTACATATTTTGTAGTAATTGGTATTATACCAATCACTTGTCCATTCCCAAACATTTCCTGATATCTCGTACAATCCAAAATCATTTGGAGGAAAAGTTTTAACAGGTGCACTTTTTTCAAAACCATCAATTCGTGCGTTGGTTACTGGGAATTCGCCTTCCCAGGTATTTACATATTTAGATATTGAATTTGAAATATTTCCCCAAAAATAAATTTTATCTTTTTTACCTCCTCTAGCAGCATATTCCCATTCAGCTTCTGTAGGTAATCTTCTTCCAGCCCATTTACAATAGTTTTGAGCATCCTCGTAAGAAATATGAACAACTGGATAATTCTCTTTTCCTAAAATATTACTTCCTTCACCCTCAGGTTCCTTCCAGTTAGCACCAATACTCCATTTCCACCACTGAGAAAAATCATATAAATTTGGAACAGATTCTTGAGTTTTTTTGAATAATAAAGATCCTGGTTTAAGTAAAGAATCGTGTGGTTTTTTAGTTCCCTCAGGGACTTGTAGTTTTATTAAATCCCAATCAATTGGTCGTTCAGCTGTGGTAATATATCCAGTTTCGGATGTAAACTTTGTAAACTCTGCATTAGTTACTTCAGTAATATCCATATAAAATCCATCGACAAACACACTATGTTTTGGTTTCTCATGTGGAAGTGCCATTTGGTCAGAATCAGATGCCCCCATTTCAAATAGACCACCAGGCACCCATACCATTCCGTCAACAACGGGTTTATTTAACTCAATGATTATCTTTTTTTCTTGTTTGCAAGAAAAAAAGATTAAAAGTGATACTAAGAGGCTAAAAAAAGATTTTGGATACATTATTATTGATTAATTCATAATTTGATGTAAAAATACAATTTTAGCTCTTATTAATATTAGTTATTTTTAAATTACTAATTAAGTTTTTAGTTGAATTTAATGTTGTTTGATTTTTTAAAAAGCATTAGTTTTGATATCCTAAATAGCTAAATTTTGAAGATTAGTTTTAACCTTTTATTTTTAACCCTTACTATTGCCTCGCAGCTAAAGGCACAAACATCTAATAACTCTCCAAATATTTTATTTATTTCAGTTGACGATTTAAAACCAACTATAGGAGTGTATGGTGATAACATTGCACAAACTCCAAACATTGATAAGCTTTCAGAAAAAGCAACCATATTTTTAAATAATCACACACAACAAGCTATTTGCGGACCTTCCAGAGCAAGTCTAATGACCGGTAAGCGTCCAGATTATACAATGGTTAGAGATTTGAAAACTAAAATGCGAGATATGGTTCCCAATATTGTTACCATTCCGCAATATTTCAAACAAAAAGGATACCATACAATTGGCTTGGGTAAGATTTTTGATCCTCGCTGTGTAGATGAATTTAGAGACAAGCCGTCTTGGTCTGTTCCAATTGTTCCTGAACATAAATTAGACTATCCCGATGCTTATGGCCCACCAGCTATAGGATTTTATCAAAATCCTGAGATAAAAGAAAAGATAAGGATTCTAAGAAATGAAGCAAAATCAAAAGGCGAAAAAAACCTTGGAAGTTATGTGAGAGACCGCTACAAGCCTCCATTTGCAATGAGCAATGCTCCAGATGCAGCCTATGTAGATGGTGCTTTGACTATTGAAGCAAATAAATTACTAAATGAATTTCAAACTAAAACTTCAAAGCCCTTTTTCCTTGCTGTTGGTTTCAAGCGTCCACACTTACCATTTGCAGCCCCTAAAAAATATTGGGATCTTTATGATGCTTCAAAAATCGAAATTTCAAAATACCAGCAAGACTCAGAAAACGGCCCAAGTATTGCTTATCACAGTTCAGGTGAGCTTCGTTCTTATATAACCCCTGAAATTTCTTATGAAATCTCTAAAAACAATAGGGTTGTTTTATCCGCAGATTTACAAAAAAAACTCATTCACGGGTATTATGCAAGTACAAGTTTTATCGATTCTCAAATTGGTAAAATCATAGGAAAATTAAAAACAACTGGGCTTGATAAAAATACTATTGTTGTAATATGGGGCGACCACGGTTGGCACTTGGGAGATCACGGACTTTGGAATAAACATTCTAATTTTGAGCAGGCCACACGCTCGCCATTGATTATATATGACCCAAGAGTTGCGAAGCCAATTAAAATTACATCTCCCACAGAATTTGTTGACCTCTTTCCAACCTTGTGTGATGCTTTGGGTTTGGAAATCCCTGATAATTTAGATGGGGTTAGTTTACTTCCATTAATTAAAGGCGAACAGTTATCCGTAAAGCCTTTTGCTGTCAGTCAGTATAAAAATTCTAATAAAACAGGATACAGCTTTCGAACGGATCGTTATAGATATACTGTCTGGATAACAGACAAAAATAGCACAGCCCCTATTTTCCAAAGTGATATTTTTGCTGAAGAGCTTTACGATTATAAAAAAGACCCTAATGAAACTAAAAATCTTTCTGATGAAGCCGAAAAGGCCAATTTAATGCGAAGGTTTCAAAGATTGGCGGCCAATTTTTTTGACAACCAAAGTGAAATACCACTCAAGAACCTCATTGGTAAACTTCAAAACAAGCTTCATATTGGTGCAACGCTAAACCACTACGGGTTGAACTCAAAAAAAGAAGAACTTTTCCTAAAAGATTTTAAATTTTTGACACCTGCTAACGCTGCTAAGCAATCACGTTTACATCCAAAACCGGGGGTATGGCAGTGGGATCGCACCGAAGATTTTTTAGAATTCTCCAAAGACAATAACTTAACAGTTCGAATCCATGGGCCAATTAGTCCGCAAGCTTCTAAATGGGCCAAAGAAGACCATAGAACGGCCAAAGAATTAGAAGGTGTGATGATAGATTTTATGACCGCCTCTGCGAAGCGCTACAATAAAGAGCCAAATGTAAAGCATATGGACGTAGTAAATGAAACTGTTTTACCTGACGGTGATTGGTTTGGACCAAAAAAAGGCACAAATTTGTGGGAGAATCCATGGTTAAAGATGGGTTTAGATGAAAATGGTTTTCCAAATTATATTGTCAAAGCATTTGAAATTGCTACAGAATACGCCCCCAATGTAAAATTGGTTTATAATCAAAATGGTGGAATGCAAAAACCAATGTGGAATAAAATTAAAAAGACAATATTGTACTTGAAAAGCAAAGGATTAAGGGTAGATGGTATAGGATGGCAGGGGCATTTAAACTTGAGTAGATCAACAAATCAATTTTTAGAAAAGTCTGACAAAGCATTTCAAGATTTATCAAATCTCATTGATTGGGCACATTCAAATAATCTAGATTTTCATGTGACTGAATTAGATTTTAAGGTAACCAACATGTCAAATTTATCTACTGAATTACAAATTCAAGCACAATTGTATCAAAAAATTATTAATATTTTAGAATCTAAAAAAAATAATGGACTAGTAACCCTAAATTTATGGGATTTAGGGGTGCGTTTAAAAAAGCCTTCAACTTATTTTCAGTCAATATATGATTCGGATTTAAATCCAACTCCAGCTTACAATGTTATTAAAAATGCAATTCAAAATAATCAATAGTATGAATTTATTAAAATTAATTTTCTCTTTTTTTGTGTACAGTTGTTTCTTTTTTGGGACTTCTCAAAATGATACTCTCGTTTATTTAAATTCAAAGGAACCTGTTGAAAAACGAGTAAAAGATTTAATGAAACGAATGACTTTGGAAGAAAAAGTATTTCAAATGAATCAATTTGTTGGTCTTGACCACATGCGTAAAGCAGAAAGAGATTTAACCGAAGAAGAGTTACATTCCAATGATGCTCAAGGATTTTATAAAGGTGTCTTCAGCGATGATGTAGCTGCTATGACCCAGCGAGGGGAAATAGGTTCATTTTTACATGTATTAACTCCAGAAGAGTCTAATTTATTACAAAGCCTTGCCGAAAAGTCAAGATTAAAAATTCCATTACTTATTGGAATTGATGCTATTCACGGAAATGCATTAGTTTCTGGTACAACAGTATATCCGTCTCCAATTACATTGGCATCTACATGGACAGATTCCTATTTAGAAACAATAGGTAATCAGACTGCTAAAGAAATGCGTGCTACAGGCTCTCAATGGACCTTTACTCCTAATATTGATGTACTTAGAGATCCGCGTTGGGGTCGAGTAGGTGAGACTTTTGGTGAAGATCATTTACTAGTTGGTAATCTAGGGGCTGCTATGATTAAAGGATTTCAACAAAACGATTTTACAGGAACCCAAAAAGTTATTGCTTGTGCCAAACATATGATTGCTGGAGGTGAGCCTGTAAATGGACTTAATGCGGCCCCAATGGATGTCTCTGTAAGAACCCTAAAGGAGGTGCACTTAAAGCCTTACAAACAGGCAATTGATGCTGGAGTTTATTCTATTATGGCAGCACACAATGAACTTAATGGTATTCCCTGCCATATGAGCTCATGGTTAATGACAGATCTTTTTAGAAAACAATGGGGTTTTAAAGGTTTTTTTGTTAGTGATTGGATGGACATAGAAAGAATTGAAACATTACATAACGTTGCTAGTAGCTTAAAAGAAGCTTCTTTTTTATCTGTAAATGCTGGGATGGACATGCATATGCATGGAGTTAAATTTCCTGAAGCTGTAGTCGCTTTAGTTAATGAAGGTAAACTTTCTATTGGTCGTGTCAATGATGCTTGTGAAAAAATATTAACTGCTAAATTCAAACTTGGATTATTTGAAAATAGAATGGTTGATATAGCTGCTATTCCAGAAAAAATATTTACAATTGAACATCAAAAAGTTGCATTAGAAACAGCTCAAAAAGGTATTGTTTTACTAAAAAATAATGGCCTTTTACCATTAAAAAAAGTTAAATCAGTAAAACGTATATTGGTCACTGGACCAAACGCTAACAACCAAACTATATTAGGAGATTGGCATGCAGCTCAACCTGAAAATAATGTTACTACAATTTTCGAAGGGATTAAAAGTTTAGGAAATAAAAAGGGATATCAGGTTGAATTTTTTAATTCAGGAGAAAGTATTCGAAGAATTAAAGACAAGGATATATTAGAAGCTGCTAGACAAGCTGAAGGTGCAGATTACGCCGTTATAGTTGTTGGTGATAACTCGATGCGATATAAATGGAAGGAAAAAACTGCTGGAGAAAATATGGGTAGAGGCGCCTTGGACCTTCCAGGAAAACAGCTTGAACTGGTTAAAGCTATAAAATCAACAGGAACACAAGTCATTGTTGTGCTTGTTAATGGTAGACCCATTTCTGAGCCCTGGATGCAAGGTCATATTCCAGCAATTTTAGAAGCTTGGGAGCCAGGTTCGTTGGGAGGTCAAGCTGTAGCAGAAATAATTTTTGGTGATATAAATCCTAGTGGAAAGTTACCACTTACTGTCGCAAGAGATGTAGGGCAGTTGCGAATGATTTACAACCATAAACCTTCTACCTACTTTCACAAATATGCAATTAAAAAAACAACTCCTCTTTATCCTTTTGGTTACGGTTTAAGCTACACAAGTTTTAAATACTCAAAACCGCGATTATCAAATTCAATTTTATATCCAGATAAAACAATTGAAGTTTCTGTTTCTGTTACAAATACGGGAAATTATGATGGAGATGAGGTGGTTCAAATGTATATTAGAGATCAAATTAGCAGCGCTACACGACCTGTAAAAGAGTTGAAAGGGTACCAACGTATATTTCTGAAAAAAGGGGAAACAAAACAAGTCTCTTTTAATATTGACAAGGCCACTTTAGCATTTTATGATATTGAAATGAATTATTGTGTTGAACCTGGAGATTTTTCAATTATGGTTGGTAGTTCTTCCGATAAAAAAGATTTAAAAACAACGACTTTAACAGTCAATGAGCATATGGTTGTCAATGAATAATTTTTTTAAATACGTATTTCTGTTTTCTTTTGTTTTTCAAGGGATTGCACAAGAACTCAAGCCTGCTAAAAACGTGCTTTTTATCATGGTGGACGATTTACGCCCTGAACTTAAGAGCTATGGACATGATTATATTAAAAGTCCTAACATTGATGCATTGGCTGCTGCAGGTACAACTTTCAAACGTGCCTATTGCAACATACCTGTTTGTGGTGCTTCAAGAGCGAGTTTGCTGTCAGGAGTGAGACCCACAGAAAATCGCTTTTTAAGGTATTATTCCAGCATTAATGAGGCAGGACCCAATACCCAACATATTGTAGATTATTTTAATGATAGAGGATACACTACAATAAGTAACAATAAGATTACCCATTTAAAAAATGACATTAAAACATGGGACCAAGAATGGCACCCCAAAGACATCAGTTGGCGGAATTATCAAGATCCAAAAAACAGAGATCTTGTTGTCAATAAACAACCAGGGCCAGCTTTTGAGAGATTGGCGGTTGAAGATTCGGTTTATTTTGATGCCCAAACCGCTTATAAGTCCATTGAAGACTTAAAAAAATTAAAAGCTAATGGTCAGCCTTTTTTCTTAGCAGTTGGTTTTGTAAAGCCGCATTTGCCTTTTACTGCTCCCAAAAAATATTGGGACCTTTATAATGAAAGTGAAATACGATTGCCAAAGCAGTCAACCTTTCCTGAAACAGCACCAAAAATAGCTAATCATAAATGGGGAGAACTGCGCGCTTACAAGGACATTCCAAAAGAGGGCCCTATTCCAGAAGATTTAGCAAAAACGCTTATCCATGCTTATTACGCCAGTGTCAGTTTTGTTGATGCACAAATTGGTAAATTAATCAATGCTTTAGACGCATTAGAGCTTCGCGAGAGTACAATAATTGTATTGTTGGGGGATCATGGATGGAGTTTATCAGATCATGGGCTTTGGGCCAAACACAGTAATTTTGAAGTGGCCCTTCAAGTGCCTTTAATTATAATTGCTCCTGGACTATCAGAAAATAAAACATCTAACTCCGTTGCCGAGTTGGTAGATTTATATCCCACACTTTGCGATTTAACTTCTGGAAAAAAACCCCAGCATTTACAAGGGAATTCATTGGTTTTAAGCCTGAAGAATCCAGAAAAAATATACAAGACTACAGCGCTTGCGCGCTGGCAAAAAGGGGAGACCCTTATTGAAAATAACTATTTTTACACTGAATGGACTTTAAAATCAAATCGAATTCATCGTATGCTATACGACCATAGTATTGACCCAAATGAAACAGTAAATTTAGCAACACTTAATCGCTACAATAAAACAGTTGAAATTTTGAGTCAACAATTAAAATTATTTAAAAAATCCTTTAATTAAAGCATTATGAGAAATGTATTATTTACTGCAATCAGTTTGTTTTTGATATTGCCATTATGGGCACAATCCGAAATTAATGTAAAGACGACAGATCGTCCAAATATCGTATTTATCATGTCAGATGACCATGCTGTTAGTGCTGTCAGTGCTTATAACGATTGGTTGGCAAAGATTGCACCTACCCCTAACATTGACCGCATTGCAAATAATGGAATGCTTATGACAAGAACATTTAACACAAATTCTATTTGTGGTCCAAGTCGTGCTTCGATATTAACAGGAAAGTATAGCCATGTTAATGGATTTTTTAAGAACGAAAAAGGCGGAGATTTTGATGGCTCACAAGTGACCTTTCCCAAAATTCTTCAAGGTGCTGGTTACGAAACAGCTGTTATTGGTAAGTGGCATTTGGGTACAACACCCACCGGTTTTGATTATTCTAAAGTCATGATAAATTGGGGAGGTCAAGGGACTTATTTCAATACTGTTTTTTTAGAAAATGGCAAAGATACCATAGTAGAACGCAAACGGCACTCTTCTGCTCAAGTAGCACACGACGCATTAAAATGGCTTGAAAAGGATCGAGATAAAGACAAGCCTTTTATGTTGATGTACCAGTTTAAAGCACCCCACCGCCCTTGGCAGCCTGCTGAAGAATTTAAGTCTTTATTTACCGATGGTGATTTGCCACATCCTGCAAATTTTAATGACGATTTTAATGGACGAGAGGCAGCTAAAGACCAGTGGATGGAAATTGAGAATCATATGAACAGAAGGGATTTAAAAATCCCACCTCCAGAAGGTCTATCCAGGAGAGAATTGAACGATTATTATGCTTTTGGCAATAAAGGTGAGTTTTGGACACCAAATGATACTCTTCAGGGTGTTGCACTTAAAAATTGGAAATACCAAACTTACATTAAAGATTACTTGCGATGTGTTGCAGGAGTAGATAAGGCGGTAGGGCAAATGTTAGACTACTTGGAAGCTAATGGTTTAGCCGAGAATACGGTTGTTATTTATACCTCAGATCAAGGGTTTTATTTGGGGGAACACGGCTGGTTTGACAAGCGCTGGATGTATGAGGAGTCTTTTAAAATGCCTTTTATGATTAGTTATCCGAAGCTTATAAAACCAAAATCTAAAAATAATAATTTACTTCTAAATATTGATTTTGCACCAACACTTTTAGAGCTTGCTGGTGTTGAAATTCCTGAAGCTATGCAAGGTACAAGTTTTGTGCCGCAATTAATATCAAACTTTGACGATGTTAGAGAGGCGGTGTATTATCATTATTATGAATATCCAAAATGGCACATGGTACAGCCGCACTATGGAATTCGTACTAAACGCTTTAAATTAATTCATTTCTATTACAGCATAGATGAATGGGAGTTATATGACTTAGATGTTGATCCGAATGAAATAAATAATTTATACGGAAAATTCAAGTATAATAAGCTAGTTAAACTTTTAAAGAAAAAACTAAAAAAATTACAGATACAATATAATGATGATATGAGTTTAGATGAAATGAGAGCTATGACTGACGTTGTTGTAGAACGAGTTTATAATGAAGAAAATTTAAATACTCGTTAAATTATTGAGATAAATTCAAAAATTATTAAAAAGCTTCTCTTAAGCGGTAAATTCTTAATTATTTTTTTTAGATTTATAACTATAACTTTTTCAATCCTAACACATATGAGAAAATTTTACATTCTATTTTTATTAATTCTTAGTTACCCACTTATAGCTCAAACTTTTGATTTTCAAAATGTTCAAGACCAATTTGGTTGGGTTTCTGGTGGAGGAGGAATAACAGATGCTGATTTATCAATTACATCTGAGGGGCTAGTTGTTAGTTGGGCTGGTCCTGGTGAATCAAGCTGGCAAAATGGCCGCAAACCAAAATTAAAACACATTAATGCCAATGTTGATGCTGATAACAACAAAATTTTTAGCATGACATTGCACAACACATCTAATTCAGTGACTAGAATAAGAGTGATTCATTTCAAAGGTTTAAATGGAAGTGATCCTACAAGTTCAAATGGCAGTGAAGCTCGGTATGCCTCATTTGATATCCCTGCTTTAACAGATCCGCAAGAAACATTTTATTACGATTTAACAAATGCTGATTGGGTAAACTACAATAATGAAATTGAAACAGAGACTGATTTCGATATGGATCATATTCAAATACAATTTGTAACTTCTTCTCCAGCAAATGGATTTTTAACTTCTGAGGGTTCAATCACAATCCATTCTATGTCTTTCATTAATGAAATTCCATCTGAGGAGCGTGTTGACTACAGTTTTGACGAAAATGTTGAAGGATTTATTGGACAAAATGGGGTTTCAATATCTCAATCCGCTGGAAATTTAGTTTTAGACATTTCTGATACAAGTCCATATCCAAAATTGACACAAAGTGGTTCATTTGCAGTTAATGCTGATGATTATAAATATGTGACAGTTTTTTTGACTGAGAATAATTCCCCCAAGTCTAGAATGACTTTTGTGTCTCCCCAAGGCGGTAATCAGTTTGTCTCAGCTGATATTATTCCAAATTCAACAAACCTTCAAGAGGTTAATTTTAACATATCTAATCTTGATAATTGGAATGGAATGATTAATAATTTTGCATTTCAAATTATTGAACCAACCGAAGGTGGAGCTCCCTTAACATCGTCTGGAACTGCTATTATTGATAGAATTTTGTTTTTAACTGAAAACCCCTTATCGACAGATGAAATTAGTTTTGAAAATAATTTTAAATTATTTCCAAATCCAGCTAAAGATGTCTTGAATGTTATTAGCTCTAAGCAAATTTCTGTTTTAAGTATTATTAACATGCTTGGACAAGAAATTATCAGAAAAACAATTAACACTACTAGAATTGACACCTCTGGGCTTACACCTGGTTTGTATATTGTAAATACAAAACTTGATAATGCTGTTGAAATTACCAGAAAAATAATTATTGAATAACAAATACTAATTTTAAATAATAAAAATGAAAAAAATAATCCTAACATGCTTATTGTTTGTTTTAACCCTTTCAATTCAAGCTCAAGAAAATAAATATGCTGCTAAGAGAGCTGCGAATGCTGTCTCATTTATCACATCTAATATGGAAATTTCCGAATCAAATGCTACTTTTTTGGAAAAAACTCTTTACAATAAATATGCAACGAATGCTTCAAAAATAAGGGGCAAAGATTTAACTGCTGATGAAAAAAAACAAATATACCGTTCGGCTTTTGTAGAAACTCGTAAAAAGTTAATGGATGTATTTAGTAAAGCTCAAGTTGATGAAATAAGTGTACTTGAGAGAAAAGCTAATACAAAATAAATTTAGTATAATTTTATAAATAAAGAGGAGGCTTAGCCTCCTCTTTGGCTTTATTTATGTTTTTAAAAAAATCTTTTTTTTCAATTTATCTTTTAGCACCCTTTATTCTTTTTTCTCAAACATCTATTTGGGATACAGTTGAGTCAATGGGGAGGGGTTTAAATTTGGGTAACACCCTCAGTGCACCTGTCGAGGGCTATTGGGCGCCTATTGTTCATGAACAATATTTTATTGAAGTTTCAAATGCTGGTTTTTCAAATGTTAGAATTCCCATAGATTTTTTTGGCACTAGAACAAGCGGAAATACTTCTGTTTGGTCAAGTCAGTCTAATACATACAGTGAATTTAATGGTTATGAATCTGATTTTGTGGTTAGTAATGAATATTTAAATCGAGTTGAAACTGTTGTTGATTGGTCTCTACAACAAGGTTTGTACACAATAATTGATATTCATGGAGCTGATTTGAAATCTGAATTTTTAGAAACTTTTAACTCTAATAATTCAAACTATACAAATCCAAGTTCTGCCAAGCGTGCTGCAGATCTAATGAAGTTTAAGTCAATATGGATTCAAATCGCTAACAGGTTTATTAATCACCCAGAGGAATTATTATTTGAGGTTGTTAATGAGCCTTATTTTGAAGTAAGTAGTTCTGAAATGGATTCTATAAACTTAATGATTATTGAGGCCATTCGGTCTACAGGTGGGAATAATACTACTCGCCCAATTATTATAACTGGAGGAACTTCTACTTCTTATCAAGCACCAACTGCAATAAGTGACGATGTTTTAAATTTTGATTCAAATTTAATAGCCTCATTTCATTATTATAAGCCATTTAATTTTACAGCTTCCTCAAGAGAGGAATATAATGATTTTAATTGGGGTAATAATAGTGACAAATCAACTTTAGATTCACATTTTGATGAAGTTAAAAGCTGGTCTGAAAATAAAAATATTCCAATAACTCTCGGTGAATTCGGTGCTGACAATCAATCTGGTTTAAATTATAATACAGGGATTTATAGTTCACATGGTGGTCCTATGAATAATGATCGCGTTGAATATCATAGGTATATAGCTGAGCAAGCAATTAATAGAGGATTTTCGTTCTCTGCATGGTGTGCTGGAAACAAGTCAACCAAGACAATCCATTTACGAAATGACAACCCTTCAACAAATAATGCTATTTCAGGTATTTGGGTTAATGATGTAAAAGAAGCTCTTCTAGCAGATGGCACATGGCCAGAATGTTATGGACCCTACAATAATGCGATAATTCGAAATCCAAATTTCGAGTGTGGGGTCTCAAGTCAGTGGAATTTTTCAGTTCAAGGTAATGCTGAGGCAACATTATCTAATGAAAACAACTCAGTATTTTCTGGCTCTAATGCTGCCAGAATTGATGTTACTACTGCGCAAAATTATAATAAAGTAATGTTAAGTAATGTTGTTTATGAAGACGACTTAACAAATAAAACACTTGTAATTGGATGTTATGCAAAATCGTTAGAGTCAAATATTTCTTTTAAACTCAGAATTAGAACTCAAATAAATGGAATTGTAACCTATCAACCATCACAGTCTTTTGAATTGTCTGATTCTTACCAGTATTATGAGTTTCAGTATGATGTTTCTGATGATTCCTCATTTGTTCAATTGCAAGTTTTACTAGGTGCCCACATTGGAACTTATTTTTTAGATTCCTTTAGTATAGACGTAATTGATTCCTCATTAGGAATAATTTCACAAGTTGATGATTTAGATTTAGTGTTATACCCCAACCCAACAAAAGAATTTATCAATATCAAATCCTTTAATGAAATAGAGTCTATTGGAATTTACACTATGCTTGGAAGATTATTAATTAAGAAAAACCAAAGTAAAAAAATTAATATCAATAAATTATCAAATGGTTTTTATTTAGTAAAAGTCAAATTAAAAAATCAAGCTATAGTCATTAAAAAAATATCAAAGAAATAGATATTTTTTTGAAGGTATTTTTTATTTTTAATACAATTTTAGTAATTTTAAAAAAGTAATATATTTAACATAATAATATTACAACCAACCAATAATTCACAAATGAAAAACAAACTTATAATTACAGTTGCAAAATTGCTTTTACCTCTAGCAATTTTTGCTCAATCAAAATCAGTTACAGGGGTGGTTAATGATGATCAAGGATTACCCTTGCCAGGAGTTACTATACAAGTCAAAGGGACCGATAATTTGGGTGCCGTTACAAACTTTGATGGTGAATTTACACTTGATATTAAATCATCTAAAAAACAAGTACTTATTTTTTCTTATGTTGGATTTCAAACGATTGAGTTTGATGTAACAAATACTAACACAGTAAATTTATCTATGGAAATAGATACAGCAGAATTAGATGAAGTTGTTGTAATTGGATATGGTTCCGTTCTCAAAAAAGATGTAACCGGTTCAATCAGTTCTGTAAAAGTTGAAGAAAATATTGCAAATCAAACCACAGGAGTTGACCAATTACTTCAAGGTAGAGCTGCTGGAGTTCAAGTCTTACAAAATACAAGTGCTGTTGGCTCAGGAATTAGTGTTAGAATTAGAGGAACTAATAGTTTAAGAGGTAACAATGAACCTTTGTATGTTGTTGATGGAATAATTATAGCTTCTGCTGGAGAAGATGTTTTACCTGCAGGAGGGGTTGGTAACTCAGGACAAGAAGCTCAAAATGGATTGACAGGAATTAATCCAAGAGATATTGAAAGTATAGAGGTTTTAAAGGATGCTTCAGCAACTGCTATTTATGGTTCAAGGGGTGCTAATGGTGTTGTTTTAATAACAACTAAAAAAGGTGAAAAGGGAAATGTGAAAGTAAATACATTTTACAATACTTCGGTTAGGTCTATCAGAAAAAAATATGATATGTTAAATGGTGTTGGATATGCAAGTTATCAAAATGAAGCTTGGGCAATTAATAATCCAGATCCAAATCCAAACATTGATAATGAAGTTGATACAAGAGTTCCTTATTTTATCGATGGAGGCCAAGTTTATTCGCTTCAATATACTTCTGATGGTAACGGAATAACAACTTCCACAACACAAGGAGAAACTCCTTTAGACACTTACAATTGGCAAGATGAAGTTTATGATACATCATTTAGTCAACGATTTGGTGCATCAGCTTCCGGAGGTAGCGATAATGGTAACTATTATATATCTGGAGGAATTGGTGACGAAAAAGGTATAGTTGCCAATTCAAGAGTAAAATCAGGAGATTTAAGAATAAACCTTAATCAAGATTTGAATAAAAATTTAAAATTACAAGCTCGTGCAACAGCATTTTTCACTGAAACTGATTTTGCTGAATCTGGAGATTTAATTGGAAGCTCAAATCAGAGTTTTGTCCGAAGTGCTCTTGTTTTTAGACCAATTATTGCATCTGGTGTAGACGATTTTGTAGAAGATTTAGACACCTCAAATCCTTATTCGTGGATTAATGATTTTTCTGATATTTCAAAAGAAAAACGATTTATTGGCTCTGTAGCATTAACATATAAACTTCCAATTAAAGGATTGAGTTATCAGTACAGAATGGGTGGTAATGTTAGAACCAAAGATAGAAGACGTTTTTACGGTAAAACAACATTTCAAGGTAGAAATGCTAATGGTGCACTGCAACTTTCTGGTTTAGATGCTAAAACATTTCAGGTTAATAACCTAATCAGATTTAATAGAAGTTTCAATAGAAAGCATAGAATTAATGCCACGGCAGGTGTTACATATGACGTAAGAGATATTCAAAATAGCGTTTACGCTGTGGAAGATTTTTTTACGACTTCTCTAGGAACTGAACAACCATATTTGGGTTCTGTAATAACCACTCCACTAACATACCTAGATTCTAAACAACAGGTTTTTTCGTTCTTAGGAAGACTTAATTATTCTTTTGCTAATAAATATGTTTTAACTGCTTCTTTCAGGAGAGATGGTGTGTCTAAATTTTCAAGGGATAATCGATATAGTTTCTTTCCATCTTTTGCTCTTGCATGGAATGTTAGTAATGAATCATTTCTCAGAAATTCAGATCTGATTAATAATTTGAAACTTAGAGCAGGATGGGGTCAAATTGGAAATCATGGGATTCGTCCTTATGGTACTATATCTAATTATGGAATTAGCTCAGCGGTACAGTATGGAACACCAACAAATGGTATAAGTATCCCAGTTTTATTAAATAATATTGCAAATCCAGATTTAACATGGGAAACTACAGAGCAGATAAATTTTGGTTTAGATTTTTCTATTTTAAATGATAGGATTTCTGGAACTATCGATTACTATGATAAAACAACTGAAGATTTACTGCAAAATATTCCAATTCCAACATCATCTGGATATAGTAATATCTTAATTAATAAAGGCGATATTTCAAATAAAGGAGTAGAACTAGCATTAAATTTTGATGTTGTTTCTAATGATGATTTCGAGTTGTCATTTGGTGGAAATATTGCTTTTAATAGAACCCAAATAAACTCCCTTGGAGTTCCTTCTGACGATTTTTACATTGATGGTGTTGCCGAGCAGCGTTCATTCTTTTATGGAAATAATATTAGTAGAGGGCAAATTTTTCAATCTCCTGCTAATGTTTTTGTAGAAGGAGAAGAAACAAGTTTATTTTATGGCTTTGAAACTGATGGAATTTATCAGTTAGATGACACTGATTTAGTAAATGGTGCAGTACCCGGAGATCCAAGAATTGTAGACCAAAATGAAGATGGTGTAATTGACGATTTAGATAGAACCTTTATAGGTAATCCAAATCCAGATTTTGTATATGGTTTAAACCTTAATTTTAGATACAAGCGATTCAATGCTAGCTTTTTATTTAATGGAGTACACGGAAATGATATAGCCAACGGAAACCTTTTAACAATTGGTAATGCTGGTGGTCAATTTCAAAATATAACATCTGATGCTTACTACAATGCATGGCGTGCTGACGCACCTTCAAACACTCAACCAAGAATTGGATATAATACTATAGGGGACACAGCAATTACAGATAGAATAATTGAAGATGGTAGTTTTTTAAGATTAAATAATGTAACTATTGGTTTTGATTATCCTGTAGAAAATAGTAAGCTTATGGAAAGATTGAATTTTTATGTTACGGCTCAAAATTTATTTGTCTGGACAGACTACAGCGGGTATAACCCCGAAATATCAAGCTTTTTATATGATGGTTTGAGAAATGGAGTGGATTGGAACGGATCACCAGATGCCAAAAATATTTCATTTGGCGTTAATGTTAATTTTTAAAATTTATTAAAATGAAAAATATAAAAATATTATTATTATCAACATTTGTAATTTTTTCATCCTGTGATTTGGAAGAAAATCCACCCTTTTTAGATGAGAGTGTATACACAGATCCTGATATTGTTATTTCGGCACTTGATGGTATTTATGCGGCATTGACTACATACAATGCTCAAGAGCGGAGAATATTTGTATTAAATGGATACTCAGGATTTTTCAACACAAGAAAGCAAGGTGGTAACATAAACAATCCTAATAATCAAAATTTATTCTCCTTGAAACCCAGACAAAATGAAGCTGATGTTGCTGCGATGTGGGCTGGTTTATATACAACTATTTCAAGAGCCAACGCAGCAATTGCAAATATTCCTCCAACGGATCCATCTCTTGCAACTCAAGATGAATTAATTTTAAATGATGTATACGGCCAGGCCTTGTTCATTAGATCTTGGTCATACTTTTCGTTAGTACGTTTATTTGGAGATGTTCCTCTTTGGACTCAGTTACCGTCTTCAGATAATTTTATGATTGGTCTCTCAGACGCAAAAGACGTATATCTTCAAATTTTAGCTGACGCTGAATTGGCGAATACATATATAAATGGCACTGCTGGGGCTTATTACGTTAAGCGATATGCTGCTGAGATGTTAATTTCAAAAGTACATATGACATTGGCAACAAATCCGCATCTAGTACATGATTCTTTGGCTTCTCTAGATTTTTGGCAAGAAGCCTATGATTCAGCTAAAGAAGTTCACAATGCTGCTGAGTTTGAAGGCCAGTATGCATTAGTCCCTGATTATTCATCACTATTTACCCTTGACAATGAGAACAGTACTGAATCTATCTTTGAATTACAAATTAGTCAAGTAGCTTCAAATAGTCAAATGGGTAGAAATTATACTCCTAATAATTACAAAGCAGGACAGGCATTTGGGTGGTTTACTGTTAATGCTGATATTTATGATGATCATGCATTGACATACCCTGGCGATCCGAGACTGGAGGCAACCTATTTGAGTGATTACACTAATAATAATCCAACTAATAATTGGTTTGGTTCTCCTCAAAGAACTTGGCCTTCACGTACAAGAGGTAATTTTAGAAATTCTCATCCATTTTTATTTAAGTATGCTGTAAAAGATATTACTCATAGTAACCAATATGATGATAAAAATATTGTTATATACAGATACGCAGAACTTCTACTAATGCTTGCTGAGATTTCAAATGAATTAGGTAATTCAGGTGAAGCTTTAGGATATGTTACTCAAGTTTTGTCTCGAGTTGGACTCCCTAATACGCTTTATGCAGGTGCTGACCAAAATTCTTTTAGAGATTTAATTATGAAAGAATATAGATATGAGTTACTCGGCGAAGGTGAAGACGCTCACAATAATAGAAGAAGGGGTTTTGATTATTTTTTAAGCAATGTAATTATTCCACATAATACTCACGGCCCTTTAATAAGCGGTTTCCCTGGTCAAGCTACAAATAATATGAACTTTGGTAATAAAGATTTGACATTGAGTGAAGATCCAGATCAGGTGATGTTATTACCTTTACCATTGACAGAGATTAATACTAATGAGCTTATTAACTAAAAAAAGATCTTTTAATTTTGAATAAAATTTTACTGGTTTTATATTTTTTTTGGGCATTCAATTTGAATGCCCAAAATCAATTACCTATTGCTAACGGATCTTTTGAAGAGATTGATGTAGTAACTAATACTTTTACTTATTGGTCTAACATTCAAATCAATGGTGGTCAAGCTAACTATTCAATTGAAACTGAAAATTTAATTAGTGGTAGTACAAAAGCTCAGAAAAGTGAGATTGTCTCTCTTGGAACTAATGGTTGGCATGTAAAAACACAAAGTGATTATTTATTTCAAGTACAAGCAGGAGAGACCTACACAGTTAGATTTTGGGCTAAAGTGAGTGGAAGTAATTCTGCAACGATGAAAGTTGTGTTTCAAGCATCAGATGCACCAGGCAGTTATCAGGGCAATGATAAGACGATTACACAACAGTGGCAACAGTACACCCATAGCTTTACGGTCAGCGATAATGCAGATTTAAATAAGCTAAATTTTTGGTATATGGAGTCTGGTGTTACTTACTACTTAGATGAAGTTGAAGTTGTCATTGGAAATTCAATAACATTTAATCAGTCAATAACTTATCAAACAGTTGATGGTTTTGGGGCTGGAATTAAACGCCGAACAGAACATTTATATGCATTAGATAATTCATTACGAAATCAAATTGAAAACTTTGCATTTAGTGATCTAGAAGCTAATATGATTCGCTTTTTTGTTTATCACGATTTAGAAGACCCTAATGATAACAATAATCCCTTTGTTTTAAATAATAGTGCCTTGGATTGGACCAGATATGACAGTGATCCAAGTTCATACAGGACGCGTTATGTTGCTGAAGCACTAAATAATGCTTTTGATTTAAGTACAAATGGATTCAATCATATAATAGGAAATTGTAATAGTGCTCCAGCTTGGCTTAAAACTAATGGATCACATAACAATGGTGGAACATTAATTTCTGGTCAAGAAGATGAATACAGTGAATTTTTAATTGCTTTTTTAAATGGAATGCAATCTCGATATGGGATTAACGTTACTGCCATATCTCCGACTAACGAACCTGATTATCAAGTTTCATATGAGTCAATGAATACAACACCCTCACAATTAGCCTCAATACTTATTAACTTAGACAATAGATTAAATACTGAAAACTTATCCAATGTTTCTATAATTTCACCTGAAAACTTTAGGGTTAATTCAAATAATACAAATACTTCTGCTGTCAATTATATCAATTCTATGTTTAATAATTCAAATGTTATTGATGCTACTGATATTGTTGCTACACATACTTATCAAAGTTCAATAAGTTCAATCGATTGGAGTTTGTTAAAAAGTGCAAGTCTTCAAAAACCAATTTGGGTTACGGAGGCAGGTAATTTACACAGTCCTGAATTTAATATGGCAGATGCTAGTTATCATATTGAACGAATTATGGATGGCTTTAATTATGGTGGATTGACCGCATATATGTTCCACTTATTTTATGAGCAACATGAATATGAAAATGAGGTAAACCCAGGTGAAAATTATGGTTCATCTGCCTTAGTTTTATGGGATTCGAATTTAGATATAATTTTACCAAAGCGATATTATGCTTTTAAACATTTTGCCAATCTTATTAAAATAGGCTATAAGAGAATTCATGTAAATAGTTTTGGAAGTGACTTAAAGACTTTAGCCTTTAAATCACCTGATAATTCTAAAATTGTTGTTCAATTGTTTTCTGAAAACAGTTTACCAGATTTTGACTTAGAGGTTCCCTTTGGAACCACTTCTGTTGAACATTATGTTACTTCGAATGCTAATAATGAAAATTTCAATATCATTTCAACTGAAAATTTAGATCTTCAGGAAAATTTTATTTCAATGAATATAAATGCATTATCAATGCATAGTATAGTTTTTTCAGTTGATACAAGCTTAAGCTCTAGTTCTGAATTTAACCATGAAAATAAAAGATCTACTATTTTATTTCCAAACCCTGTAAAATCTATGTTGGAATTACATTTTCCCAAAAGCCAAAATAGAGAAATAAGTATTTATCAATACAATGGATCAAGAGTTTATAAGGATATATACCCATCTTCAAAAAATTTAAGTATTGATATTAGCTTTCTACCATCCGGCCTTTATATTTTGGAGTCATTAACTAATCAAGGTCAAAAAATCTTTAAA
>CABXZJ010000003.1 GCA_902516685.1 uncultured Formosa sp. | reverse complement strand
GAAAATATTAATTGGCATGCTTTTGGGTATCTTTTTTGGCTTTATTATGCTTCAAATTGATGGGGGTATTACTTTCATTAACGCTTGGATAAAACCCCTTGGAACTATTTTTGTAAAACTTCTTAAACTGATTGCAGTACCTTTGATTTTAGCTTCCCTTATAAAGGGTATATCAGATTTAAAGGATATTTCAAAATTCACCTCTATTGGATTAAAAACCATTATTGTTTATGTTTTTACAACAATTGTAGCTATTTGCATTGGTTTAACGCTAGTCAATATTTTTAATCCTGGTGATGGAGTCTCAGACGCTACTATTGCAAAGTTAACCTCTACATACATCAACGATACTAGTGTACAAGGTAAAATTGCCGAGGCAAGTCGTCAGCAAAACAATGGTCCGCTTGATTTTGTAGTAGATATGGTTCCTGAAAATGCTTTTTCAGCACTTAGTAACAACAAATTAATGTTACAAGTTATTTTTCTTTCTATTTTTTTAGGAATTTCTTTATTGTTAATTGGCGAGGAAAGATCTAAGCCACTAAAGGACATATTTGACTCACTAAATGTCGTAGTTTTAAAAATGGTTGATTTAATTATGCTGACAGCTCCTTATGCAGTTTTTGCGCTTCTTGCTAATGTTGTTGTTTCTTCAGGTCATCCTGATCTTTTGTATGCCCTTTTATTTTATGCATCTATTGTCATTGCAGGTTTGATTTTAATGGTGTTTTTTTATCTTATTATTATAACTTTTGTAATTAAAAAGAATCCTTTTTGGTTTTTAAAACAAATTAGTCCTGCACAATTGTTAGCCTTTTCTACCAGTAGCAGTGCTGCTACACTTCCAGTGACAATGGAAAGAGTGGAAGAACACGTTGGAGTAGACAAAGAAGTCTCTAGTTTTGTATTGCCTGTTGGTGCTACTATAAATATGGATGGAACTAGTTTATATCAAGCCGTTGCAGCTGTTTTTATTGCACAGGCCCTCAATTTTGACCTAACATTTATTGATCAATTAATGATCGTTCTAACAGCTTTATTGGCTTCCATAGGAAGTGCGGCTGTTCCTGGAGCAGGGATGGTAATGTTAGTTATTGTTTTAGAATCTGTAGGATTTCCTACAGATAAACTAGCTATTGGTTTAGCTTTGATTTTTGCGGTGGATCGACCACTTGACATGTGTAGAACGGTTATAAATGTTACTGGTGATGCTACTGTTTCCACATTTATTGCAAAAATCGAAGGTAAGCTTCATATATCAAATCCAAAAGGCTTGAATAGTATTAATGCCAAAAATAAAATCATTGAATCTTAAATATGCCTAAGATTTATACTTACTCAGTCTAAAAATCTTGATTCCAAAGATTTTAATGGTCTCATGCATTTATCTTGTTTTCCAAACCATCTAAAGCGATTTTTCGCTACTATTCCGTAAATTCCATCCCTAATAAATTTAGGTACAATAAAACCTAATAGCATTATATGATGCCAGCCACCTAAAATTTTACATAAGTTGATTATGGCTGTACTTTTTTTTGAAAGGGATTTACCATCGTAAAATAAAATACTTTCAATAGATTTTAGTTCACTGTCAGGTAAAAAAGTTTTTGCATAATTTCCTTGTAGTGAAGCGAATTTTAAAATTCCTTTATTGTCATATTTTATTAAATATCTTACACTTCTTTGGCACAAATTACAAACTCCATCAAAAAATACAATCATATATTTATGTCTTAGATTTTACAAATTCTAGGCGTTCCAAACTAACTTTAGTGGTAAACATGCCATAATTAACAGTAGCTTTTCCCTTTTCAATTTTATCTATACTTCCAATCGCTCGACCATCGTCCATACGAACGGTTTCGCCTATTTTAAAATGATGCTTAGGTTTTGTAGGAACTATATTAGATTTTAATTTATTAGCTTTCTTTTGTTTCCGAATTTTAGCTATTTTTTGCTCAATCTCTTTTTGCAAGCGATTTTCTTCAATTATTTTAATCTTTTTTTGTTTGTTAGAGAGTTTAGTCTTTTTTGAATTCTCAATTTGAATCAACTTAAATAGTTCGGCCATTAGCTCTCGCTTACGCTTATTTTCATAATAATTATCTGCTAGGGTCATAATTTTTCTTCCCAAATAAATAAGACGTTGATTACTATCATAAAGTTCTTGGAAACTTTGCAGTTTTTTTTGAGCTTTTTGATTTGTGTACTCTAGTTTTTCAACTTCTAATCCTTTTTTTACTTCATTTTTTTTGAGTGCTCGTTCTGTTTTTTCTAGTTTTGAACATTCCTTTTGAAGACGTGAAATAGTTTTATCAAATCTAATTTTACCGCTCTCAATTTTCTTTTTTGAACGATTAATTAAATTATAAGGTATACCATTTTTTTGAGCGACTTCAAAAGTGAAAGAGCTTCCCGCCTGACCTAAAACAAGTTTAAAAATTGGTAATAGTGTCTTTTCATCAAACAACATATTTGCGTTTTTTATATGGGGTAGCTCATCAGCCAAAAGCTTGAGGTTGCTGTAGTGGGTAGTGATAATCCCATAGGCTTCTCTTTCATAAAATACTTCAAGAAAGCTTTCTGCCAAGGCCCCGCCAAGTTCAGGATCACTACCAGTTCCAAATTCGTCGATTAAAAACAAGGTTTTTTTATTACATTTCTTAAGAAAATAGTTCATTTGCTTGAGGCGGTAGCTGTATGTGCTTAAATGGTTTTCTATAGATTGGTTATCACCAATATCACTTAAAATATTGTCAAAAAAACACATTTTTGAACCTTCTTGAACAGGAACAAGCAAGCCTGATTGCAGCATTAATTGTAGAAGACCAACAGTCTTTAAGGTTATACTTTTCCCTCCTGCATTGGGTCCAGAAATAACAATGATTCGACTTTTAGGAGTCATTTTAATTGATTGGGGGTAGGTTTCCTTTCCTTCTTCATTATTAGCCAATAAAAGTAAGGGATGGTAGGCATTCTTTAAATTAAGGTTTTGTGTTTCACTGATTTCGGGTTTAATTCCATTAATGGTATTTGCATATTTAGCTTTTGAGTACAAAACATCAATATGAGTTAAATAACCTTGGTACTGTTCCAACAAAGGTTTAAATTCTCTAACAAATTCTGTGAGCTTTAATAAAATTTGTTTTATTTCTTCAGATTCATCAAACTCAAGATTATTAAGGTCCCTTTGATGCTGATGGGTTACATCGGGTTCAATATAAACGATACTACCAGTTTTACTTGCTCCCATAATGCTTCCTTTTACTTTTCGGCGGTACATAGCCTTCACAGCTAAAACGCGACGATTTTCCATAACGGTTTCTCTTATATCGTCCAAGTAGTCGGCGCTATTGTATTGGCTCAAGGCTGAATTAAAACTGGTATTTATTTTGGTACGAACAGTTTGAATTGATTTACGAATTGCATATAAATTTTCCGAGGCATCATTTCTAATTCCTCCGTACTTGTCAATTACAGCATTGATTTTTATAGCCACTGACATATTTTTTTCAAGCTCCTCAGAGCGTTGATATAGAAGGGAGTAGTATTCTCTAAATTTTTTAAAAAACTTTAGAAGTGTGTTGGTAGTTATTGAGATAACTGCAATTTTTCTGAACTGCTCTATTTCTAAAAAATTATTTTCAATACTTAGTAGTTTTAATTCTTCAGTAATATCATCAAAACCGTGGTTAGGTATTCTATTTTCATTATCAAAGGATGACACAAACTCGTGTACCAGATTTAGAGTCTTTATACAGTCTTTTTTTAATGCGTAGGGGGTGAGTTTCTCAATTTCAGAGCGTCCAAGAGAAGTTATAGAAAACTCTGCAACTTGGGCTACAACAGCGCCAAATTCTAAATCATCAAGTATTTTTTGAGAAATTTTAACCATGTCTTTTTTAAACGTTTACAAATTTAAGTATTAATGTTCAGAATATAATTTAAATTTGTGATGTTAGCATTTATTTATGACCAACAGTAACCACAAAATGTTTAAGATCAATGAAGACTGGTGTTCAGTTTTTAATTCAGAATTTGAACAAACGTATTTTAAATCTTTATTGACTTTTATTAAACATGAATACAGTCAATATTCTTGTTGTCCCACAATAAATAAAATCTTTGCTGCATTTAATTTATGTAATTATAAAAATTTAAAAGTTGTAATTCTGGGTCAGGATCCTTACCATACTAGAGGGCAAGCGAACGGATTAGCATTCTCTGTAAATTCAAATATTTGTATACCACCGTCTCTTAAAAACATATATAAAGAATTACAATCTGATTTGAAAATTCCACATCCCAATAACGGGGATCTTTCTGCTTGGGCATCTCAAGGAGTTTTATTATTAAATACTACTCTAACTGTTAGAGAGTCTGTGCCTGGAAGTCATCAAAAAAATGGCTGGGAAGAATTTACAAACCATATCATTCAAACTATCTCAAATAATAATTCAAATTTAGTTTTTATGTTGTGGGGTAAATTTGCACATAAAAAAGATAAATTAATTAATATTGATAAGCATTTAGTTTTAAAAAGTGGTCATCCTTCTCCTTTAAGTGCTAATCGAGGATATTGGTTTGGAAATCGTCATTTCAGTAAAGCTAATAATTATCTTAAATTAACTAATCAAAATACTATTAATTGGTAATAAAGAGTTTATTTTTTAATTTTATAAAATATTAGCCATGAAACGTTTTTACCTTATTTATTTGTTGATTTCTACTTTGATTGTACAGTCTCAAGCTAACCACTGGGAAAGTGTTGTTTTACCAGGCGATTTATGGCAATATTTAACTCCCACTTCTCAACCTAACTCAAATTGGAATCAACTAGATTTCAATGCCTCTAGTTGGAATACTGGAAACTCGGGTTTTGGCTATGGAGATGGAGATGATGCTACAGTAATTAACAATACAATTTCTGTTTATATTCGAACTACTTTTGAAATTTTTGATGTTTCTGAAATTGAATCTGTTTTATTGGATATTGATTATGATGATGGCTTTATAGCATATGTTAATGGACAAGAAGTCGCTAGAAATTTAATGACTGCAACAATTCCTGATTTTGATCAAACCAGTGATGGGTGGCATGAAGCTTTACTTCCACAAGGCTTTGTCCCTGAGCGTTTTTCTGTTAATCAAGAACTTTTAAGCGTTGGAACTAATATTATTGCTGTTCAGGTTCATAATCATGCTTTAGATTCTTCGGATTTAACTGCTTTACCTGTGTTATCTTTAGGCATAAATAACTCTTCGAGCAACTATAGAACCCCTCCAACTTGGTTTGTTGAACCCTCAGTCCCTACTGAAATTGATTTTGAATCTTCAAATTTGCCAATTGTTGTAATTGAAACAATTAACGGACAAGAAATTCCTAACGATCCAAAGATTGATGCGACCATGAAAATTATATATAGAGAAAATGGTGAACGAAACTTTCTAACAGATGTTGATAACCCTAGTAATCTTAATTATGATGGTCCAATTAAAATTGAATATCGTGGTGCTACTTCTAGTTTTTTAGATAAAAAACAATATGCTTTTACGCCATATGACAGTGCTGGTGAAAAGGTAAATGTTAATTTATTAGAAATGCCCAAAGAAAATGATTGGATTTTAAATGGTTTAGCTTATGACCCCTCTTATGTAAGAGATTTTTTAAGTTACAAGCTGTCTAATTTAACATCTAATTATGCATCAAGAGGTCGTTATTGTGAGTTGGTTTTAAATGGAGATTTTCGTGGAATCTATATTTTGCAGGAAAAACTTAAAGCTGACGATAGTAGAATCGATATTAAAAAAATCAAAGAAGATGATTTAACTCTCCCCAAATTAACTGGCGGTTACATTACTAAAACTGATAAGATTGAAGGTGAAGATGTTGTAGCCTGGTCGATGGATAATTATGGTGGGTGGCAGAGTAATTTTGTTCATGAGCATCCAAAGTCTAGTACAGTTATGTCACAGCAACACGATTATATTAAGAATCAGTTTGAATCTCTTGGTGTTTTAGTGGATGTTCCAAGTAATAGCTCTATGACTGAAGGTTACCCATCTGTAATTGATTTACCTTCTTTCATAGATTTTATGTTAATTAATGAGCTTGCCTCAAATGTTGATGCATATGAGTTCAGTACTTTTTTCCATAAAGATAGAAATGGAAAACTTAGAGCTGGACCGATATGGGATTTTAATCTATCATTTGGAAATGATTTATTTCATTGGGGCTATGACCGAAGCCATACTGATGTATGGCAATTTTTTGATGGTAATATGGGTCCTAAGTTTTGGAAAGATTTATTTGATGATCCAATATTTAATTGTTATTTGACAAAACGATGGCAAGAACTAACTTCAACAGGCATGCCATTCGATACAGATGTAATATTTACAATCCTTGATTCCACTGAATTACTAATTTCTGAAGCTGCAACTCGTCAGGAAATAATCTCTGGTACTTCAATAGGTGAGTATCAACAACAGTTTTTAAATATGAAAGCTTTTATATCTGAGAGAATTGAATGGATTTCTAATCAATTGACAGATACTAGCTTATGTAATGATGTAATCACACCACCACTAGTTATTTCTAAAATTAACTACCATCCCCTTGTAGATGCTGAGCTAGACTCAAGTGATTTTGAATTTTTAGAAATCACCAACAACAGCAATACATCAATTGATTTAACTGGCATTTATTTTGGCGGCCTGGGGCTTACCTATCAATTTCCAGATGGCGCATCAATTTCTGGGCAACAGCCAATATTTCTAGCCAATGAAATAGATTCTTTTACGCAGCGCTATGGCTTTGAACCCTTTGGTGAATTTTCTAGAAGTTTATCTAACGATGGAGAAGATTTAACTCTAAGAGACGCCTATGGTAATATCATTGATCAAGTTACTTATAATGATGATTTGCCATGGCCAGAACAAGCCGACGGGCAAGGGTCTTTTCTTAAACTTATAAGTTTAGATTTAGACAACAGCTTAGCCAGTAGTTGGGTTGCAGTTGATGATGTTAGTCAAAACTTAACAATTTCACAACATAATTTAGATTCTTTTGTATCAATTTTTCCAAATCCGGTGTCTAGTATTTTAAGAATAAATACTAGCTTAAGTAGAATTGTTGGTGTTAAGTTATTTAGCATTAACGGTAAATTATTTAAAAATTTACAATTTAATAGTAATAAAATTAAGATAGATTTAGATGCTTTTGAAAACGGTATTTATTTATTAGAAATTCAAACAGACTATACAGTATTAACAAAGAAGATTATTAAAAAATAGTTTATTTTAATAATAATTAATTTGTCCCATAATCCCATTAATGGGTATTATTTTTATCACTCTATTAGCTTATTTAAGGTGTATTGAATGAGTTTGTCAATTGTTTTTTTAGGTGAGTTACTAAAAGTACCATTTAATCTGTTAGCTAAAACAGCGTTAATTGAACATGCTTTGTGTCCTAATAATTTTGAGAGCCCAAAAATGGCAGATGTTTCCATATCAAGATTGGTAATTTTCAATCCTTCAAATGTAAAATTTTGGAGATTATTTAGGAATTTAGAATCGCTGGGTGTTAAACGTAATTTCCGTCCTTGAGGGGCGTAAAAGCCAGCGCATGTAGCGGTAATTCCCTTTAAAATATTATTACTAATTAATTGATTTTCGATTGATTTATCACTTTCTACTAAAATAGGTTGTGCACGTTCATTTCTCCAATCACTTTGCTTAATAAAAGCCTGCTCAAAAGCTTTGTTTTGGATACTGTGAATTTTATAGGCCTGCAACATACCGTTCAAATCAAACCCATGGGTACTCAATAAAAAAGAATCCACAGGTATTTCAGTTTGCAAGGCTCCTGAGGTCCCAATGCGAACAATTCTAAGCGCAGTTAGTTCGGACTTCACTTGCCGAGATTTAAAATCAATATTAACTAGCGCGTCCAACTCGTTTAATACGATATCTATATTATCTGCTCCAATCCCAGTGGAAATCACGGAAACGCGTTTGTGTCTCAAAGTGCCAGTGTGTGTTTTAAACTCTCTTTTATGTTGTTTAAAATCAACTGTATCAAAATTTGCAGAAACTTGATCTACTCGATCTGGATCGCCCACTGTGATGACCGTCGGCGCTAAATCACCAGGTTTAAGATGCAGGTGGTATACACTACCATCGGAATTTAAAATGAGTTCAGAATCTTTAATGCTCATAATATCTCTGCTAACCACCAACACGTTTGACATTAAACCCCATTTCTTTGAGTAAAATTATAATTTGATCTCTATAGTTGCCTTGAATGAAAATAGCTTCATTTTTATAGCTACCACCAACACTAAAGTTCTTTTTTAGCTTTGAAGTCAGTTTTTTAAAATCTGCGTCTGCACCTGTATATCCTTCTAAAATTGTAATTGGCTTTCCCTTGCGTTTTTCATATTTACAAATCAGAGGCGCTTCTTGTAGCCAAAAGTCAGGCTTGGATGTTTTGAGTTGATGATCCAATTCTTTATGTTCTGGAAATAAGTCTTTAAGTTGATTTCTTAAATCCATTATTTTTTGGTTAAACCCAGTTCTTTCAGACGTTCATTAAGAAACTCACCTGCTGTAATGTCTTCAAACTGTTTGGGGTTTTCCAAATCTATACAACTTTTTAAAACGTCTAATTTCATGGCGCTGATCGGATGCATAAAAAACGGAATCGAATAGCGCGATTTACTCCAATCTTTTTTTGGAGGATTTTTCACTCTGTGGATGGTTGATTTTAATTTATTATTTGTGTGGCGTGATAGCATATCTCCAACATTAATCATAAGTTCGTCTGCTTCTGCAACGGCATCAATCCAATCGCCATGGCGATTTTGTACTTGAAGTCCACGTCCATGTGCTCCCATCAAAAGGGTTATCAAGTTGATATCTCCATGTGCTGCCGCGCGTTCTGCCTTTTTAGGCGCATGAGTAATAGGGGGGTAGTGTATTGGCCTTAAAATACTGTTGCCGTTGTGAATAAAAGCATCAAAATAAGTTTCTTCTAAATCTAAATACAAGGCCAATGCACGCAAAACATACCGGGCTGTTTTTTCTAACATTCTGTAGGTTTCTTTTCCAACGGCATTAAAATTCTTGAGTTCTTTAACTTCAATATTGGGGTGATATTCTTTTTCCAATTCAGGATCGTTTTCTACAAATTGTCCAAAATGCCAAAATTCCTTTAAATCTCCTTCTTTACGACCTTTGGCACTTTCCTTTCCAAAAGATACATAGCCACGCTGGCCACCAATGCCAGGGATTTCATATTGTCGTTTAATAGCTACCGGTAGATCAAAAAAAGTTTTAATCTCGGAATAAAGAGACCTCACAAGTGCTTCTTCGAGAAAGTGTCCCTTAAGCGCTACAAAACCAATGGATTCGTATGCATCGCCAATTTCTGACACAAATTTTTGTTTTAAAGTTTCGTTTTCAGATAAAAAATCGTTTAGATCTACACTTGGAATTTTTTTCATAACATAAAAATACATTACAAATATATAAAATCAATTACTTATATAATAACCCTTAAAAATAGAGTCTTAATTTCGCTTTTATTTGTTAAATTTGAGACACACATCATAATTTATTTATTGAAATCTCTATTTTCATATTCATCATTTAAAGTTTCAAAAAAGCAACAAGAGTTACTTTATTTCAACATGTTGAAATCCCGAATGATTGAAGAAAAAATGCTCATACTACTGCGTCAAGGAAAAATATCCAAGTGGTTTTCTGGCATTGGTCAAGAAGCTGTTTCTGTTGGTGTAACCTCAGCTCTTCATAATGACGAATATATAATGCCTATGCATCGCAATTTGGGGGTTTTTACAACAAGAGAAATTCCTTTGCACCGACTGTTTGCTCAATGGCAAGGTAAGGCTAGCGGCTTTACAAAAGGTAGAGATCGTTCTTTTCATTTTGGCACTCAAACTTATAAAATTATTGGGATGATTTCACACCTTGGTCCTCAATTGGGTGTAGCTGATGGTATTGCATTATCTCATATTTTAAAAAAAGAAGCTAGACTTACCGCCGTATTTTCTGGAGAAGGGGGGACAAGTGAGGGTGATTTTCATGAAGCTTTAAATGTGGCTTCTGTTTGGAATTTACCAGTATTGTTTTGCATTGAAAATAATGGATATGGGCTTTCTACCCCTACCAACGAACAGTACAATTGTGAACACATTGCCGATCGGGGTAAAGGCTACGGGATGGAGTCGCACATAATTGAAGGAAATAATATCTTGGAAGTTTATTCTAAAGTGAATAGAATAGCTAAAAGTGTTCGCAAAAATCCACGCCCTATCCTTTTAGAATTTAAAACCTTCAGAATGCGCGGTCACGAAGAAGCTAGTGGTACAAAATACGTTCCTGATGAATTGATGCACAAATGGGAGGCCAAAGATCCGATTGCCAATTTTGAAGCATATTTAATTAAATCTACAATACTTAGTTTAGAAAAAATCAATCACATGCGTTCTGAAATTTCTAATGAAGTCCAAATTGGGCTGCAATTGGCCTTTGAAGAGGCGACTGTGAATGCTGATTTAGAAATTGAACTAAAAGATGTTTATAAAACGTTTAATTTTCAAGAAACAATTCCAAATATTGAGACTATCGAACAACGTTTTGTTGATGCGATTTCTGAGGGTCTAAAACAATCCATGGAAATGTATCAAGATTTGGTATTAATGGGACAAGATATCGCTGAATATGGTGGCGTTTTTAAAATTACTGAAGGGTTTGTGGAATTATTTGGTAAAGAGCGTGTACGAAATACACCAATTTGTGAGTCTGCCATTATTGAAACAGCAATGGGGCTTTCTATTGCTGGGCTAAAATCTGTAGTTGAATTGCAATTCGCTGATTTTATAAGTTCTGGATTCAATCCTGTGGTTAATTATTTAGCAAAATCACATTACCGTTGGGGCCAAGAAGCTAATGTTGTTTTGAGAATGCCTTGCGGGGCAGGTGTTGGTGCTGGTCCTTTTCATTCTCAAACAAATGAAGCTTGGTTTACAAAAACCCCTGGCTTAAAAGTGGTCTATCCTGCATTTCCTTACGATGCTAAGGGATTGTTAACCGCTGCTATTGAGGATCCGAACCCAGTCTTGTATTTTGAGCACAAGGCGCTTTACAGAAGTATACGTCAGGAGGTACCTACAAATTATTACACCCTTCCGATAGGTAAAGCATCTCTTTTGAAAGAAGGTAATGCAGTCACTATTATTGCCTATGGCGCCGCTGTACATTGGGCTTTGGAAACCTTAGATAGAAACCCATTCATAAAAGCTGATTTAATTGACTTGCGATCTTTAAAGCCATTGGACTATGACTGTATTTTAAAATCTGTCAAAAAAACCAACCGCGTTGTTATCTTTCAAGAAGATTCTTTGTTTGGAGGTATCGCTAGCGATATCTCAGCCTATATAATGGAAAATGCATTTGAATTTATTGATGCTCCCGTCCAGCGCGTTGGTAGTTTAGACACCCCGGTACCATTTGCAAATTCGCTGGAACAGCAGTATCTTGCAAAACGCAATTTTGAGACGGTTCTCAAATTACTTTTAAATTACTAAATGGAGTATTTAAATCTTTTTTTTGATGCTTTTATTGGCACTCTAAACTGGACTTGGCGATCTATAACATTTGATGTTCCTTGGAATCGAAATTATTTTTGGGGGCTAATTTTAATCTCTTTATTTGTTTTTGCCTTAGAACTTGTATTTCCGTGGCGGAAAGAACAAAAATCCATTCGTAAAGATTTTTGGTTAGACGGTTTTTATATGTTTTTTAATTTCTTTGTTTTTAGTCTCATCATTACTGGTTTTTATAAATGTATCTCAAAATTTTCAAATGAAGTTTTGAATTTAAAAGCAAATAGTTTGGCTGTTTTAGATTTGTCTAATTTAAGTCCTTTTCTACAGTTGATTATATTTTTTATAGTCCTAGATTTTGTGCAGTGGTTTACACACACCCTTATGCACCGATTTGAATTCTTATGGCGTTTTCACAAAGTACACCACTCTGTAAAGGAAATGGGCTTTTCTGCCCACTTGCGTTACCACTGGATGGAAAACGTTTTGTACAAACCTTTTAAAGTTTTGGCGCTGATGTTATTGGGGGGCTTTGAGCCTGAACAAGCCTATATCATTCACTTTTTTGCTATAACAATTGGGCATCTCAATCATGCCAACCTAAAATTGAATTACGGCCCTTTTCGTTATGTGTTTAATAACCCTGTAATGCATTTGTACCACCATGCTTATGCGCTTCCTGAGCGCTTCAAAAAAGGAGTTAATTTTGCAATTAGCTTGAGTGTATGGGATTATCTTTTTAAAACTAGTTATGTTCCCAAAGCAGATAAAAACATCATGCTAGGATATGAGGACGACCACAAAATGCCTAATTCATTTTGGGGCCAACTTCGCTACGGATTTCGCTCAAAAGATTAAATAATTACAGTTCTTTATTGACAATATTGAGAACTTCAGATTCAAAACTCCTCGCTTCGTCTGCCATTTTTTGGCCTTTAGAAATGACTTTGTTTACAAAAGATTTATCATCTAGGCTGTTACAGTTAATTTTTAAATTTAAAAAAGCGCCAATGACTGCTGTTCTAGCACAAAGTGCTGCTACTCCAACATCTGTTATGGCATTTGGGTTTCCAATTTCAGCCATTTTTTTAATAGCCTCAAAACTAGCATGGGCGGTTTGCATTACTTCCAATGGAATTTCAATGGCTTTCTTTGTGGCCGCTTGTATGGCTTCCAAGCGAATTTTTTTCTCTTCATCTGTGTTTTTAGGCAATTTGAATGCGGCTATGATAAGGTTAAAAGATTGAGCATCTTTATCGACCAATATCAAAAGTTTCTTTTGATTTGCTATAGAACTTCTGCCCCAATCTGAAAAGATTTCCCATTGGTCATCCCAGCCTCTCTTGTGAGCCGATAAATTTGCAGACATGGTCACCAAAGCTGCACCCAGGGCACCGCAATAAGCTGCAATAGACCCACCGCCTGGCGCCGGAGATTCACTGGCAGTTTCAAACGAAAAGGCACGCAAATTCATATCAATTAGCTTTGAGTCATCAGCCTCTAAAAACGATTCTAAGATTTGATCTTCTGGGACGAAAGTTTTGAGTTCATCGAGTCCTAATGTTTTTATCGCCATTCGAATGATTTCAGCATCTGGTAATGCTATAGAACGCTGTTGCTTTTTAAGGAAATAAATTCCTGCATCCATGAGTACTTGCTTTGGTACCAATCCGACGAGCTCAGACCCTGTGACTCTTATTCCCCTTTTATCGGCACGTTCGCAAGTTTTTTCAAATACTTTATGAAGTGGGGTGGTTTGAATGTTTGTTAGGTTATAGGAGATTTGCGCAATCCCATAATCTTTGATAAACCAACCAATCCCCTTCAGGTTTTTAAAATAACCAGGAATGCGAATAGGCTCACCATTTTCATCTTTTTCCACGGGTCCTGTAAGTTTATTTCCTTTTCTCTTTAAACGTCCTGCTTCACGTAAATCAAAAGCGATGGCATTGGCACGTCGGGTGGAGGTCGTGTTTAGGTTTATATTGTAAGCCACTAGAAAATCGCGTGCCGCAATTGCGGTGGCGCCAGATTTTTTGATATTTTCATTAAATATAGCAGGACCATAATCAGGTTTCCAATTTGGATTTTTCAATTTTTCCTCCAGGCCTTCATATTCACCAGACCTGCAATTGGCAAGATTTTTTCGCTCTGCTGTGCTGGCGGCGTTCTCATAACAATACACAGGAATTTTTAAAGATTCTCCTACTTTTTTAGATAATATATGAGCTAAACGGACGGTTTCTTCCATACTGATATTGGCAATGGGAATCAATGGGCATACATCAACCGCTCCCATGCGTGGGTGTGCTCCCTTGTGCTTGGACATATCAATCAGTTCTTGCGCTTTTTTTATCAGGTTAAATGCGGCTTCTACGACAGCATTTGGATATCCAATAAAAGTAATTACCGTTCTGTTGGTGTCCTTTCCAGGATCTACATTGAGAAGTTTAACGCCTGCGATTTTATTGACTTCCTCACAAACGGATTTTATGATAGTTTCGTTTTGACCTTCAGAAATGTTAGGAACACATTCAATAATTTGCATAGGGGGGTTATTAATTAGGTATAAATATATAAAATTTTAAGTGGCTTAAATTCAAATAAAACAGCTGTTTTTTTAGTTTAGAACTCTCCCATTTAAAATGGTCTTATGGACTGGGTTATTTCCAAATGCATATGGAATTTCCGCGAAATTTTCCATGTGCTTTGTAAGTATCAAATTGGCTTTTTTGCCAACCGTAATACTGCCATAATAATCTGAAATACCCATCGCATAGGCGCCATTTAGCGTGGCAGCATTAAGAGCTTCTTCTGGGGTCATTTTCATTTTAATGCAAGCCAAACTTACAATCAAGTTCATATTCCCACTTGGAGCGGACCCTGGGTTGAAATCCGTTGCCAATGCCAGTGGCAAGCCAGCATCTATAAGTTCTCTTGCCGGAGCGAAGGGAATTCCAAGGAAAAAGGAGCAGCCTGGCAAGGCCACTGGCATGGTTTGAGAATGCTTTAAAACCTCTATATCTGCTTTTGATAGTTCTTCTAAATGATCTACTGAGAGGGCTTTGTGTTTAACGCCCATTGCAACCCCCCCAAATGCATTGAATTGATTGACATGAATTTTAGGTAACAATCCATAGCGCTTTGCAGCGGTTAGTATTTGGTCTGTATCCTTTAAATCGAAATAACCTTTTTCACAAAACACATCGACATAATCGGCTAAATTTTCAGTTTTAATCTTTGGGAGCATTTTATTTATAATCAAATCGACATAAGCTGATTTTTTGGATTTGTAGGCTTCAGGAACAGCATGCGCACCCATAAATGTTGCTTTTATTTTGATGGCAGTTTGTTGGGATATTTTTTTAATCACGCGTAACATTTTTAACTCGGTATCAACGGTTAAACCATAACCAGATTTAATTTCTAAAGCTCCGGTTCCCAGTTTTTCAAGTTCTTTAATGCGCGCCATAGATTGTTTAAAAAGAGATGTTTCAGATGTTTTTTCTAAGGTTTTAGCAGAATTTAATATACCACCTCCCCGCTGAGCGATTTCTTCATAACTCAATCCGTTGATGCGATCTACAAATTCTTGAATGCGATGGCCAGCAAAGACCGTGTGGGAGTGGCTATCACACCAAGATGGCAGCACTAAACGACCTGTTGCATCAATGCATTCATCCCATTTTTCGGGACTGTAGTCTTCCATTTTTCCAAAAGCCGTAATTTTATCGTCTTTAATGGCTAAAAAAGCATTGTTAATTTTTGGTAGTTCATCCATCAGCGCCCCAGCGACTTTAAATTCACCTTTTGGTCTGATTTGTAACAGTTGTTTGATGTTGATAAAAACCTTACGCATTCTTTTAATTGAAACTTCCAGTCATGTCTTCGGGCTTGACCCAAGCATCGTATTCCTCTGCCGTTACATACCCTAAATTGATAGCTTCTTCACGCAGTGTGGTACCATTTTTATGTGCTGTATTTGCGATTTCAGCTGCTTTGTGGTATCCAATTTTAGTATTTAAAGCAGTGACCAACATTAAAGAATTATTAAGTAATTTATTGATAACATTGTGGTTCGGTTGAATTCCTGAAGCACAATGCGCTTCAAAACTCTTGCAGGCATCGCCTAGGAGTTGTGCAGATTGTAAAAGATTTGCTGCCATCATGGGCTTGAATACATTCAATTCATAGTGACCTTGGGATCCACCAAATGCAATTGCTACGTCATTCCCAATGACTTGCGCACAAACCATGGTCAAAGCTTCACATTGGGTGGGGTTTACTTTTCCAGGCATGATAGAACTTCCAGGCTCATTAGCCGGAATGGTAATTTCACCAATACCAGATCTTGGACCTGATGCCATCATCCGAATGTCATTGGCAATTTTATTAAGGGCGACCGCCAACTGCTTGAGCGCGCCATGGGTTTCTACCATGGCATCGTGGGCTGCTAAGGCCTCAAATTTATTTTTTGCAGTCACAAAGGGCAAGCCTGTAAACTCAGCAATGTATTTGGCAACTGATACGTCGTAACCTTTGGGTGTGTTAAGTCCAGTACCAACAGCGGTACCTCCCAACGCCAATTCTCCGAGATGATCAAGTGTGTTTTTTAAAGCTTTAATCCCATGATCAAGTTGTGATACATAGCCCGAAAATTCTTGGCCAAGGGTAAGTGGTGTTGCATCCATAAAATGGGTACGGCCTATTTTTACCACGACTTTGAAGTCCTCAGCTTTGTTTTTTAAAGTATTTCGAAGTTGTTCAACACCAGGGATGGTAACATCAATAAGTTTTTTATAGCTTGCAATATGCATTCCAGTAGGGAAGGTGTCGTTGGACGATTGGGATTTGTTGACATCGTCGTTGGGTTGGATGATTTTATCATCTTCTCCAATGGTTTTTCCTGCCAATTGATGGGCTCGATTTGCCACCACTTCATTGACATTCATATTACTCTGCGTGCCAGATCCTGTTTGCCATATGACAAGGGGAAACTGCGCATCGTGTTTACCTTCTAAAATTTCATCGCAAACAGCTGCAATAAGATCTCGTTTTTTTAATTCCAGAACCCCCAATTCGTGATTGGCGTAAGCCGCTGCTTTTTTGAGATAGGCAAATCCATACACCACTTCTAGAGGCATTGATGCTGATGGGCCAATTTTGAAATTATTTCGCGAACGCTCGGTTTGTGCCCCCCAAAGTTTGTCGGATGGCACTTTAACTTTACCCATGGTGTCTTTTTCTATTCTATACTTCATTACAAATGCGAATGGTATCTTACAAATTTAATTTATTTTGAAGAAAAACCCCTATTATTTATCGCAAATCCATTAATTAGGTTCTGTACTTTTTTGAGTTGTTGATAATTTTAGTTTTTTCCATTGTAAAACATTAAATCTTAGTGTATCTTTGTATTAATATTATTTATTATGATTTTTGAATTTGATCAGTATTTAGGATTTTTGGCATTTTTAACAATACTCACTATTGGGTTTTGGTTGATGATTTTTCTTCTTACATTTGCCATCCCATATTGGGTGTTTGGTTCTGCTATTGAGGCTTTTAAAGAAAAACGTGCAGCTAAAAAAGCCAAATCAGAGGTATAGATTCACAAAACTTTTTTACAATCCAGACCCATCCGTTTGGATTTTTTTATACTATTTCTTGGATTCGTTCTGTCGGCCTGCCAACAACGGCCTTATTACCGTTTGTGACAATAGGACGTTCTATTAATTTTGGATGGGACAGCATGGTATTGATAATTTCATCGTCAGAAAGGATCTTGCCTTTAAATTCGGATTTCCATAAAGCTTCGTTGGTTCTTACCAATTCAATAGGTTGTATATCAAGTGCTTTGATGAGTGTTTTTAAAGTTTCCTTCGTTATGGGGTTTATTAAGTAATTTATAATCTCAAAATCACACCCCATTTTTTCTAAGAGTTTGACACCCAATCTCGATTTTTGACAACGGTTGTTGTGGTAAATTTTTATCATAGTGTTTGTTGTGTTTCGTCATTTTGCCCCATTTTCATTAAAAATGATTTTAAAAATGGCATAAGTTCTCCATTTAGAACTGCCTCTACATTTCCAGTTTCGTGGCTGGTTCGTACATCTTTAATTAATTTATAAGGGTGTAAGACATAGTTTCTAATTTGACTGCCCCATTCAATTTTTAATTTACCTGCCTCAATATCTTCTCTTTGAGTCATTTGTTTTTTTAATTCAATTTCATACAATTGAGATTTTAACATTTGCAGGGCGCGAGCGCGATTATCGTGCTGAGATCTGGTTTCTGAGCATGATATTTGAATCCCACTAGGTTTGTGATTGAGTTGTACTTTTGTTTCTACTTTATTGACATTTTGCCCACCTGCGCCACTAGATCGTGCGGTGGTAATTTCAATATCTGCAGGATTGATATCAATTTCGATGCTATCATCTACCAAGGGGTAGACATAAACAGAAGCAAAACTGGTATGCCGTTTGGCGTTGCTGTCAAATGGAGATATACGGACTAAACGGTGGACCCCATTTTCTCCTTTTAACCATCCAAAAGCAAAATCACCTTCAATTTGTAGGGTGACTGTTTTAATGCCGGCAACATCGCCGACTTGCAGGTTTAATTCTTTGATTTTGAATCCCTGATTTTCGGCATACATAACATACATACGCATTAGCATACTGGCCCAGTCACAACTTTCGGTTCCGCCAGCACCCGCTGTAATCTGTAAGATTGCACTCAAACCATCGCCTTCGTCCGATAGCATATTTTTAAACTCTAAATCTTCAATGGTTTTTTGCGCCAATTCAAATTTGGCTATTATTTCTTTGTCAGAAACATCTCCGTCTTTAAAAAAGTCGTAAAATACTTGTAGTTCTTCAGTCTGAGTTTGAGCGTTTTCAAATTCTTTGAGCCAATTTTTATTGACCCTAATAGACTTCATGATTTGTTCAGCAGCCTTAGAATCGCTCCAAAAATCAGGCGCATAGCTCTTTTCTTCTTCATTTTGAATCTTGACACGTTTGGTATCTAAGTCAAAGATACCTCCTTAACGCACCCAGGCGATTCATAAGATCTTTAATTTGATCGTTTGTTATCATAAGTAAAATTAATAATGCAAAAATAGAATTTATAGCAAAGAATGAAAATAATATGTAGATTTACATTCATTTTTTTTATGAAAATTGATTTAAGAAGCGATACTGTTACCAAACCAACACTGGGCATGATTGATGCGATGACCTCTGCGCCTTTAGGCGATGATGTCTATGCGGAAGATCCAACAGTTAATGCGCTTCAAACCCGTCTTGCTATGCTTTTTGGAAAAGAAAAAGCACTTTTTTTCCCCTCGGGAACTATGGCTAATCAGGCCGCTATTAAACTGCATACACAACCAGGTGAGCAGCTTATTTGTGATAAATATGCACACGTCTATAATTATGAGGGCGGGGGTGTTTCTTTTAACAGTGGAGTGTCCTGTAAATTAATTGATGGCCAACGCGGTATGGTCAATGCGCAACAAGTAAAGGATGCCATCAATCCACCAGATTTTTACCACAGTCCACTCACTACTTTAGTAGCCTTGGAAAATACAACTAATAAGGGTGGAGGCGCTTGTTGGGATTTTCAAGATATTCAAAATATTCATAAAGTTTGTAAAGATTATAACCTTGGACTTCATTTAGATGGAGCTCGACTTTGGAACGCCCTTGAGGTTAAAAATGAATCTCCAAAACAATATGGTGAAATTTTTGACACTTTATCTGTTTGTTTAAGTAAAGGCTTAGGATGTCCCATAGGATCTGTCCTGATTGGAGATTCTGTAATCATGGAAAAAGCGATTCGCATTCGTAAAATGATGGGTGGCAGTATGCGACAAGTAGGTGTATTGGCTGCTGCGGGTTTATATGCTTTAGACCATCACCGTGAAAGGCTTTCTGAGGACCATCAAAAAGCGAAAGCCATTGGTCAAGTCCTCCAAGTGGCCAGTTATGTAGCTAAATTAGAACCGATTGAAACAAATATTGTGATATTTGAGTTAGCTTCCCACGTGGAAGCCGATAAATTCATTCGTGATTTGGAAGCAAAAGATATTTTAATTAGTGACATGGGTGGGGGTAAACTAAGAATGGTAACACATTTGGATTACTCCTCTAAAATGCATCAAAAGCTTCTTGAAGTTTTAGAAACTTTTTCGTAAATTTTATTAATTTTGAAAAATAAGTATTAAATCCTCAAAAAAATGAAATCTACTTACACAGCATTATTTTTATCTTTAATTATTTTTTCTTGTACAAAAAACCCAAGGAATACATCTATGGCAAATATAAAAGACGCCCCAAAGGCAAAACAAATAACCAAGGAATTATACATGCATGATGATGTCAGAGAGGATGTATTTTATTGGCTCAATGAGCGAGAAAATCCAGAAGTAATTTCGTATCTGGATGCTGAAAATGCATATTACGATTCAAATACAGCACATACCAGACACTTTCAGACTGCTTTATTTGAGGAGATGAAATCAAGAATTAAAAAAGACGACAGCTCAGTGCCCTACAAATACAATGGCTATTGGTATATTACGCGTTATGAAAAAGGGAAAGACTATCCACTATACACCCGAAAAAAAGAAACTTTATCCGCCAAAGAAGAGCTTCTTTTTGACTGCAATGAAATGGCTAAAGGCCATGCTTATTTCAATCTTAGAGGCCTAAATATAAGCCCAGATAATTCATTAGTTGCGTTTGCAACTGATACCATTGGCCGTCGTCAGTACAATTTATACATCAAGGATCTTAAAACAGATAGTATTTTAGAAGATATAGTAAGCAACTCCACTGGAAGTAGCACTTGGGCCAATGACAATAAGACACTTTTCTACACGCTTCAAAATGAAACAACCTTGCGGTCTGAGGCTATTTACAAGCATACAATCGGGTCTAACACCAAGGATGATGCACTCGTTTATGAAGAAAAAGACGATACGTTTGGGGTTGGTGTTTATAAAACCAAATCCAAAAAATATTTAGTTATTTCGAGTTACAGCACGCTTACAACAGAGCATCAAATTTTAAATGCTGATACACCAAACCAGCCCTTTAAAGTATTTCAACCACGAACTCGTGGTTTAGAATATTCTATATCTCATTATGGAGATTCCTTTTATGTGGTGTCAAATGCTGATGGTGCTAAAAATTTTAAACTTTCTAAGACTTCAGAAAATCAAACAGAAAAGCCTTTTTGGAGGGATTTGATTCCGCACAGATCTGATACTTTATTAGAAGGGATTGATATTTTTAAAGATTTCCTGGTGATTTCTGAGCGTAAAAATGGTTTGAATCAAATTACAATTAGACGTTGGGATGGTACTGACGAATACTACCTTCCATTTGAAAGTGAAACCTATACGGCTTACACCACTACCAACATTGAATTTGATACCAATTCCTTGCGTTATGGATACCAATCCATGACCACACCTTCTTCAATGATTGATTTTAATATGTTAACAAAAGAAAAAACGATCATGAAAGAGCAAGAGGTACTTGGCGGTAAATTTAACAAGGAGAATTATGTTTCCGAACGGCTTTGGGCAACAGCCTCAGACGGTACGAAGATTCCAATTTCTATCGTTAAACACAAAGATACTCCCAAGCATTCAAAAACTCCTTTGCTACTTTATGCATATGGTTCTTATGGTTCAACCATAGACCCCTATTTCTCAACAATTCGTTTGAGTCTTTTGGATCGTGGTTTTGTTTATGCTATTTCACATGTACGCGGGGGACAATACCTAGGGCGTCAATGGTATGAGGATGGAAAGCTGTTAAAGAAAAAAAATACTTTCACCGATTTTATTGACTGCTCCAAATTTTTAATTTCAGAGGGTTACACATCTTCAAGTCATCATTATGCCATGGGAGGCAGTGCTGGGGGATTGCTCATAGGTGCAGTTATTAATATGGCACCAGAGCTTTACAATGGAGTTGTTTCTCAAGTCCCATTTGTAGATGTAGTTACTACTATGTTGGATGATAGTATTCCTTTGACAACTGGGGAGTATGACGAATGGGGAAATCCCAATGATAAACCTTATTACAACTACATGAAATCTTATTCACCCTATGACAACATCAGTAATCAAGACTATCCAAACATGCTAGTTACAACAGGCTTGCATGATTCTCAGGTTCAGTACTGGGAGCCTGCTAAATGGGTTGCAAGACTAAGATCTCAATCTAATTACACATCACAATTATATTTAAAAACTAACATGGATGCAGGACATGGAGGCGCGTCAGGTCGTTTCGAAGGCCTGAAAGAAGTCGCCTCAGAATACAGCTTTCTACTAGACCTAGAATCAATAACAGAATAAAAGTTTAAAAAAATCCTTATTTTTACTTTTCAATTATTTATATGTCTTTAGACCGCCAGCCTAAAATTTTTAATAACATCTTAGAGCTTATAGGGGATACGCCTCTTGTCAAGCTTAATAAGATAACTCACCGATTTCCAGGTACTTACATTGCTAAAATTGAGGCTTTTAACCCAGGTCAATCTTCTAAAGATCGCATTGCTTTATACATTATTGAGGATGCTGAAAAAAAGGGTATTTTAAAACCTGGCGACACCATCATTGAAACCACTTCGGGAAATACAGGTTTCAGTATTGCTATGGCGAGTATTGTAAAAGGCTATGACTGTATTTTAGCGGTAAGCTCTAAATCTTCTCCCGATAAAATAAGTATGCTTAAAAGTATGGGTGCAAAGGTTTATGTTTGTCCTGCTCATGTAAAAGCCGATGATCCACGTTCTTATTATGAGGTCGCTAAGCGCCTGCATAATGAAATAGAAGGCTCTGTTTACATCAATCAATATTTTAATGACCTAAACAAAGAAGCCCACTTTAAATCAACTGGCCCTGAAATATGGAATCAAACTGATGGTAAAATTACTCACTTAGTTGTCTGTAGTGGAACAGGCGGCACCATCTCAGGGACAGCTAAATATTTAAAATCAAAAAATCCAAGTATCAAGATAATTGGCGTTGATGCATACGGCTCTGTTCTGAAAAAATACCACGAAACCAGAGAATTTGATGAAAATGAGGTTTATCCTTACAGGATTGAAGGCTTAGGAAAAAATTTAATTCCAGGTGCAACAGATTTTGATATTATTGATCAATTTATCAAAGTTACAGATGAGTCCAGTGCTCACACTGCACGCGAATTAGCTCAAACTGAAGGAATTTTTGGGGGATATACCTCCGGAGCTGTTTTACAAGCTGTAAAACAACTCAATAAGAAAAATATTTTTAATGAATCTGACTTCGTTGTAATGATTTTTCCTGATCATGGTTCACGATACATGAGTAAGGTTTACAGTGATAAATGGATGCAAGACCAAGGTTTTATGGATAATAATCATATATCAGAAATTATGCCAATCCAAATTGTAAAATAAAAGCTTTCAAGTTACAGCAAAATCTTTTTTATTTTAACTTTATAAATTTTAAAATCATTATGTTTTGATAAGTTTATTGTATAATTTTGAAAAAAATTTAAATCAATATTTAAGTTTAGATGCGAGATTTATTCGAAAAAATTTATAAAGATAAAGGTCCCTTGGGAAAATGGGCAAGCCAAGCTGAGGGATATTTTGTATTTCCAAAGCTAGAGGGTCAAATTTCTAACCGCATGAAATTTCAGGGAAAAGATGTCATCACATGGAGTATTAATGATTACTTGGGTCTTGCAAATCATCCTGAAGTTCGAAAAGTAGATGCAGAAGCTTCTAATGAATATGGAGCCGCTTACCCAATGGGCGCGCGAATGATGTCTGGTCACACATCATTACATGAGCAGTTACAACAAGAATTGGCAGCATTTGTTTCTAAAGAGTCTGCTTATGTCTTAAATTTTGGTTATCAAGGAATCATGTCAACTGTTGATGCTCTTGTTGGCAAAGACGATATTATTGTATATGATGTTGACGCACATGCTTGTATTATTGACGGAGTACGTTTGCATATGGGCAAGCGCTTTACTTACAAGCATAACGATATTGAAAGTTTAGAAAAAAATTTAGAACGTGCAACTAAAATGGCTGAGCAAACAGGTGGAGGAATTTTAGTAATTTCAGAAGGTGTTTTTGGAATGCGTGGAGAACAAGGTCGCTTAAAAGAAATTGCTGCACTAAAAAAGAAATTTAATTTTCGTTTTCTTGTAGATGATGCTCATGGTTTTGGAACTCTGGGTGCCTCAGGTGCAGGGGCAGGTGAGGAGCAAGGCGTACAGGGCGATATTGACGTTTATTTTGCTACTTTTGCAAAATCAATGGCAAGCACCGGCGCATTTATTGCAGCAGATAAAGAAATTATTGACTATTTAAAGTATAATTTACGTTCGCAAATGTTTGCAAAATCTTTGCAAATGGTGCTAGTAAAAGGAGCTTTAAAACGTTTGGATATGATTCGTACTATGCCAGAGCTAAAAGAAAATCTTTGGAAAGTTGTTAATGCTTTGCAATCTGGTTTAATAGAACGTGGATTTGATATTGGTACTACTCAGAGTTGTGTAACTCCTGTGTATTTAAAGGGAAGTATTCCTGAAGCAATGGCATTGGTAAAAGATTTGCGTGAAAATCATGGTATTTTCTGTTCTATTGTAGTATATCCAGTTATTCCTAAGGGATTAATTTTACTTAGAATGATCCCAACAGCCATGCATACCTTAGAGGATGTTGCGATAACACTAGAGGCTTTTTCCAGCATAAGAGAACGCTTAATTTCGGGACTTTACAAACGTCTTTCTGCTTCGGTTTCGGCTGCTATGGGAGAGTAGGGAGTTCGCATTTAAAGTTTTTTTCTATAGGTACAACGTTTTTTTATCAATTTAGGATTAAACTCAGTCCATAATTTTTGAACAGCTAAGTTATCTGATAGTTCCGGAGTTCGTCTACATTCTCTAATCCCAAATTTATTAAAAGTTCGATGGAATTCACTAAAAATAATGGCATGTACTCCTTTATTTTGGTATTCAGGATGAACTCCAATTAATAAAAAATTCACAGTTTTTGATTTGCGAGCTTTTAATAATTCAAATATTCCAAAAGGGTATAATTTTCCTTTAATTTTTTGAAGTGATTTCGCAAAAGAGGGCATTACCACAGCAAAGCCAACAAGTTTTTCGTCTTTATTACACACAAATTTAATGTATTCAGGGTTGATAAAATTTAGAAATTTATTCTTCATGTAATTTTTTTGAGGTTCTGTAATTCTTACAAATGAAGACAGTGAAGAATAGCTTTCATTGAATAAATCGAACATTTTGTCAGCATAACACATCATCTCTTTTGTTTTGTTAAAATTTAAAGCCTTCAGATTATAGCGTTTTTTAATCACAGATTCTAACCGATTATAGTTATCTATCTTAATATCTTTGAAATCATGATTATGTTCAACATATTCTTTTTCTACTTTAAAACTTAAAGCCTCAAGATGATTTTTATAGTACTCATAATTATACCACGACACCATTGTACCAATATGATCAAAACCGTATGTAAGTACTCCAACTTTGTCAAGATTTGAAAATCCTACTGGGCCTTCCATGTATTCTAAGTTCTTTGAAGTTCCAATTTCCGAAACTTTATCAAGCAAGGCTTTACTGACTTCAGCATCATCTATAAAATCAAACCAACCAAAGCGCATTTTTTTGTTTTTTTGATCATTAACTTCAATCCAATTTATAATTGCTGCTACACGGCCAACGATTTCATCGTTTTTATAAGCTAAAAACAAGCTTATTTCTGCATCTTTTAAGGTAGGATTTTTCAATGGGTTAAAACTACTAATTTCTTCTTTAATAATAGGAGGTACCCAATACTTAGATCCCTTATAGAGATCAAAAGGAAACTTTACGAATTGTTTAATTTTAGTGTTAGATTTTACTTCTTTTACAATAATCATGAATTAACCTTCATCAAAATTTTCAATCTTTTTTTTCTTTGATTTTTTATTGCTGCGACTTTTCCTTTTTCTCTCAAACTTTGCAGAGCTTTTATTATTTATTTTTAAAGGGTCTTTGTGTCGATCTATCCTGTATGAAACTCCGAAATTCAATCCAAATATTGACGGCGTATCTTTGAAATTGAAAGTTAGAGCTGAATCAAATTGTAAATCTTTATTAAGAAGGTAGCCTGCGCCAAATCTCATTAAATTATCAGCGTAAAAATCGCTTTTAATGCCGTGTTTTTCTGCAAAAACTACCCACCTGGGGTCGAATGAGTGTGTCAATGTCAATATGTAATGAAAATCTTGTTGATTCGAACCAATGCGGTCCATCATAAGGTTGGTTACAAATACCCAACCTCCATCAAAATTATTTTGGGTGATAAGGGCTGTTCTGTAATTCAAACCTTCAACACCACTTGATGTGTAAGGGTTGTTTTTGGTATCAAAATTGAGCCCAGCAGATACCGCAATAGCGGGAATAATGTCTCGCCATTTGAAGCCCTGATTCGAATGATAACTGTAGACATTAACAGTCTTTTCTTTGTTTTTGTTTGGATCATAAACCAGGTATTTGACGCCTAAATTTAGGTTTTTGAAGTTGGATTGGCTGCTTTTAACAGGAACGGTGAAATTATAGGTTCTTGAATCACTTTGATAGATGCCTTGAATATTGACTTCTAATGCCTCTTTAAAAAACCCATAATGTGCTGCAAAACTAATTCCAAAGCCTTTTGAATCATAAGTAGGGTAGAGCTTCCTTTTTTCATTTATTAGATACGGCCCTATTTCAAATTGTAGAACATTGGTACCCACCGAAAAAGCCGACTGTGAGGCCCCAGGACGATTTGAATTAATCACATCGGTATACTGGGCAAACAATAAGGGTCCGAGCAGCAAGGCACAGATTACAGAATTTAACTTTAGTCTTGTATTCATTAAGTTCCTTTTTATCAAATCTACATATTTTTTAACTAACATTTAAAAATCAAATAAATCAATTTTTTCAATTTCAAGATTCCTAAAGGCATTGTATTTCATTCTAAATAAGAATTGTATTTTTGAAAAAATAATCGCATCAATGATTCAAACAGCATTCATCGTGGGCTTGGCAAAAACAATTTTAATTTTATTGTTAGCCTATTCAATTTTTAAATATGTAATGCGCATTTTATCAACTTGGATTATTCGTTCTATGGCACGAAAAATGGCACAAAAATTCAATCAACCACCCCAAAATTATAACTCTCAACACGAAGGGGATATAAGTATAGATAAAACTGAAAAAAAACAACACCCTAAGCAAGATGTTGGGGAGTATGTAGATTACGAAGAACTGGACTAATTTGAAATCAATGAATCAATCGTATAAAACTTATTTTAAACATCTATTGGTATTTTTTGGGTTTATCGTGCTGTCTTTGGCCTTTTTTAGTCCTGTTGTTCAAGGTAAAAAAATTTATCAAAGCGATATTGTTCAGTATACAGGTATGGCCAAACAGCAACTTGATTTTAAAAATGATACTGGAACAGAAACTTATTGGACCAACAGTGCATTTGGTGGTATGCCAACCTATCAACTTGGTGCAAAATATCCCTATAATTTCATTAAAAAATTAGACCTTTCATTACGCTTTTTACCCCGCCCTGCAGATTATTTGTTTTTGTATTTGATGGGTTTTTACATCCTTTTACTCGCTTTAAGAATCGATTTTCGAACGGCTGTTTTGGGTGCTTTGGCTTTTGGTTTTTCAACTTACTTAATCATTATTATTGGAGTTGGTCACAACGCTAAGGCGCATGCCATTGCCTATATGCCATTGGTGCTTTCAGGGATTTTTATAACATTTCAAAAACGCTATAGACTTGGATTTGTTTTGACAACAATCTCTGTAGCGCTCGAATTGGTTGCAAACCACTTTCAAATAACATATTATTTGTTGTTTGTAATTTTATTTATAGGCATGGCTTACGCAGCTAAATCCTTTAGAAATAAAGAAATTCCAAGCTTTATTAAAGCCTCCATAACTTTAATTACCGCTGCTTGTTTGGCTGTTGGAATGAATGCTACAAATTTATTGGCAACAAGTGAATATGCTAAGCAGAGTACCCGCAGTCAAAGTGAATTGACTGTTTTGGCAGGTGGAGGTCAAAGACCTAAAACTTCAGGTTTAGATAAAAATTACATTACCGAATACAGTTATGGTATTTTTGAGAGTTTGAATTTATTTATTCCAAGACTCATGGGCGGGGGAAATTCTGAAGAACTCGGAAAAGATTCTCATACTTACAAAGCTTATAAGGATTTGGGCGCCACATCAGTTCAGGCGCTCAACGAGGCCAAAAGAGCCCCTATGTATTGGGGAGAACAACCTATTGTAGAAGCACCAGCTTATTTGGGTGCCACCTTAATTTTCTTGTGTTTTTTAGGACTTTTATTATACAATGGCTTTCATAAATGGTGGTTGCTATTGGTTATGATTTTAGCACTTTTACTTTCTTATGGTAAAAACTTGCCGTGGCTTACAAACGTATTCATTGATCACATTCCATTCTACAATAAATTTAGAGCGGTGAGTTCCATTCAAGTTATCATAGAACTTTGTATTCCTATTTTAGCGGTTTTTGGATTAACACAATTGTTTAAACCGAAGGCTTCCAAAATAAATTCTTTTAGAGCGCTAAAAATTGCAGTTTTGACACTATCGGGGATTTGCTTGATTTTTATCCTTTTTAAAAATAGTTTACTTGATTTTGTAGGACTTAGAGATGGCCAGTATGCAAACTTTTACGGTCAAGATTTTGTTGAGGCTTTAAGAAAAGATCGCAGTAAATTGTTATCCGCTGATTGTTTAAGATCTTTGCTTTTTATTTTATTTATGGCAGCCGTGATTTGGGGTTATCTAAAACAGAAGATTAATCAAAATGTCACAGTTATTGTTTTAGGCCTTATGATTCTATTTGATTTGGTTGGTGTTGATCGTCGATATGTGAATAACGGTAATTTTACGTCTGCAATTAATGTTGATAGACCTTATCAAGCCAATCAAATTGACAAGCTTATTTTAAGAGATTCTACTGTTTTTAGAGTTTATGACACATCTGATGGCAGCACAAAAGCATCCTATTTTCACAATTCCATCAGTGGTTACCACGCTGCTAAAATGCGCCGGTTTAATGAGCTTATAGAATTTCATATTGACAAAGGAAATCAAGAGGTCTTCAATATGCTTAATACAAAATATATTATTTACTCAAATGATGAAGGTCAATTACAATATGTTGAAAATGACCAAATTAATGGCAATGCTTGGTTTGTTGAAACTCTAAAATCGGTTCCTGATGCCGATGCTGAAATTAACGCGCTTTATAATTTTAACTCCAAGTCAACTGCTATTATCAATGTGAATTCACACCAATACAAAATATTTAAACGGGATTCCACAGCAAGAATTCAACTCACTCGCTATTCTCCAAATAAATTAACATATAAATCAAATAATATGAATGATGGCTTTGCTGTTTTTTCAGAAAACTATTATAAAGATGGATGGCAGGTTCAAATAGACAATGAAGATGTTCTGCATTATAATGTAAATTATGTACTCAGAGGGCTTAAAATCCCAAAAGGTGAACATACCATCATTTTTGAGTTTAAGCCCAAAGTGGTGCAATCTGGCGCCCTAATTTCACTTATAAGTTCAATTTTATTTCTGATCTTATCTTCGGGGGCTTTCATCTTTTTTTTTACCAAAAAAAATAAATGAAAAAGGTATTAATTATTACATATTATTGGCCACCTGCAGGAGGTCCTGGCGTACAGCGCTGGCTTAAATTTGTAAAGTATCTTCCTGAATTTGATATAGAACCCATTGTTTATTGTCCTGAAAACCCGTGCTATCCAACATTAGATTCAACACTTTCTGATGATCTATCCGACAACATAACAATTTTGAAACATCCTATTCGTGAACCCTTGCGTTTTTTTAAGTTATTTTTCAAAACTAAAACCAAAGCTTATGCCAATGGGCTTATTCCAACGGCATCAAAACAAAGCATTTTAGACCGTTTTTTGATTTTTATTAGGGGTAATTTTTTTATTCCCGACGCACGAATTTCTTGGGTCAAGCCATCGTATAATTTTTTATCAGATTATATTTCAAATAATAAGATAGATACGATCATTACTACAGGACCTCCTCACAGTCTTCACTTGATTGGGATGCAGTTGAAGGCAAAACACCTTATAAAATGGTTTTGCGACTTTAGAGATCCTTGGGTTGATATCAACTACCACCAACAGTTAAAACTCACCAAATATGCCCAAAAACAACATTTGATTTTAGAAAAAAAGGTATTGAATAAGGCCGATCATATTATTGTAACATCTGCACAAACAAAGTTATTGTTTTCAAATAAGACGAGCCAGCCTATTACAGTTATTACCAATGGCTTTGATGATACTAGTATTAGCAATGTAAAAATAGACCTAAATTTTACTTTGACTCACATTGGGTTTCTTTCACCTCAAAGAAATCCAGCCATATTATGGGATGTTTTATCTGAGCTAATTCACGAATTAACAGATTTTAAAGAAAAATTTAAGTTGGTGCTTGTTGGAACTGTCAGTGTAGACGCTATAAATGCAATAAATGCATTTGGGTTAGAGCCCTATCTTGACATCATTGAAACGGTATCCCATTTTGATGCTGCTAAGTATCAAAGAAAATCTCAAGTGCTTTTACTTCTTGAGGGGAATACCAAAGCAGCCACCTATATTATTCCAGGGAAATTATTTGAGTATGTTAACGCCCAACGCCCAATTATCGCTATTGGACCCCAACCTTCAGATATCACATCTATCTTAAAAGAAACTAATACGGGTTATTACTTTAAATATGATGAAAAAGAGGCCCTAAAGCGCCAAATCATAGAACTGTTTACAGCATATAAAAATAATAATCTTTGTGTTAGTCCAAGAGGAATTCAACGCTATTCGCGTCGAAACTGTACTCAACAATTGTCTCAAATTTTAAAGTTTTGAAACCATTATTTATTTAAGACTGTATTTAGATATTTTGCAGTTAAAGAAGTTTTTGAATCTAATATCATCTCAGGTGTTCCATGCGCCATGACATAACCCCCATTTTCTCCTCCTTCTGGGCCTAGATCAATTATATAATCTGATGATTTAATGAGTTCTAAGTTGTGTTCAATAACAATAATTGAATGCCCCTGATCAATAAGTGCATTAAATGACTTCAGTAATTTTTTTATATCGTGAAAATGTAATCCTGTTGAGGGTTCATCAAATATAAATAAGCCTAATTCGCTTTTGCTTCCTTTTCCTAGAAACGACGCCAGTTTGATTCTCTGTGCTTCTCCCCCTGAAAGAGTGGAAGAACTTTGCCCTAATGTAACATATCCTAGGCCAACATCTTGAAGAGGCTGAAGTTTATTTTTTATTTTTTTGCATTGGTTTATTTCAAAGAAATTCAAGGCTTGGTCAATAGTCATCTTTAGTACATCATCGATATTTTTTTCTTTAAATTTAACCTCCAAAATAGTGTCCTTAAATCGTTTTCCATTGCAGCTCTCACATTTTAATTTCACATCTGCCATAAATTGCATTTCGATTGTAACAGTACCTTCCCCTCTGCAGGAAGGACAACGTCCTCCGTCAACATTGAAAGAGAAGTGTTTAGGTTGAAAGTCTTTTTTTAAACTTAATTTTTGTTTAGAAAATAATAAACGAATATCATCATATGCTTTAATGTAAGTAACTGGGTTTGATCTTGATGAACGCCCAATTGGGTTTTGATCAACAAATTCAATGAATTTCAAATTATTGTAATTACCGGAAATTTGTGAAAATTCTGCTGGCTTTTGACCATATCCAATCAATTCTTTTTGTAATGCTGGATATAATATATTTTTGACTAATGTACTTTTCCCACTACCAGAAACTCCTGTGACTACTGTAAACACATTGAGTGGGAATTCTACATTTATATTTTTAAGATTGTTTGCACGTGCGCCTTCAATCTTTACAGAATATTTTGAAGTTCTCCGCTGCATAGGAATATCTATTTTGAGTTTACCATTTAGATAATTTGCAGTTAACGTGTTCAATTTCAAAAGTGATTTATAGTCTCCTTCGCCTACTACTTTTCCACCACAACTTCCCGCTTCAGGGCCAATATCAATAATGTAATCAGCAGCTTTCATAATAGCTTCATCGTGTTCTACCACAATAACAGTATTGCCAAGGTCTCGCAGGTCTTCTAGAACTTTTACAAGGCGTTCTGTATCTTTTGAGTGTAGTCCAATACTGGGTTCATCCAAAATATACATAGATCCAACCAAACTACTACCTAATGAAGTTGCTAGGTTGATACGTTGACTCTCACCTCCAGATAAGCTGTTAGACTTTCGGTTTAAGGTTAGGTAATCCAAACCAACGTTGGACAAGTAACCGATACGATTTTGGATTTCTTTTAATAAACGTTTTGCAATTTTATTCTCATTTTTTGTTAGCTCTATGTTTTCAAAAAATGCCTTAAGCTCAGATATTGGTAATTCTACGAGGTCGCTAATAGACCGACCACAAATTTTGATATAATTAGCTTCTTTACGCAGTCGTTTTCCATAGCAAACGTGACACTTTGTTTTTCCACGGTAACGAGATAGCATTACGCGATTTTGAACTTTATATGATTTGGATTCTAGTTCCTTGAAAAAGGCATTTAAACCTTCAAAATATTCATTCCCTTCCCATATGAGTTCTTTTTGTTTTTTACTTAATTGAAAATAGGGTTTATGGATTGGAAAATCGAATTTGTGTCCGTTGTTGATTAATAAATCTCTATAATATGACATGCTTTCACCCCTCCAAGGGTAAATCGCATTTTCATAGACGGATAGCTTAGTTTGGGGAACCACCAATGTTTTTTCAATACCAATAATATCTCCATAGCCCTCGCAATTTGGGCAGGCACCATACGGATTATTGAAACTAAATAAATGGGTATTGGGCTCTAAAAATTTCATTCCATCCAAGGTGAAATTATTACTGAATATTTTTATTTTTGAACCTTCAAAATCTTCAATTAAGCAATCGCCCTTACCTTCGTAGAAAGCCATTTCAATTGCATCTGCTAATCGGTTGTAAAAATCATTATCATGACGAATAATTATGCGGTCAATAACCAAATTAAAAGCTTTTGCCTTAATTTCTTCTTCAATAATATCTTCAATTCGATTTATATTTCCATTAATTTTCACCCTTGAATAGCCCTGATTTAATAATGCTTTGAGTTTTTCTTTGAGAGTTCTACTTTTTTCCAATTTTATTGGTGCTAAAAGCAATAGTTTTTGTTTACTTTTTAATGTTTTGATATAATCAATTACATCAGATGTTGTATCCTTTTTAACAATGCAGTTAGAAATTGGAGAATAGGTAACTCCTATACGCGCAAAAATTAATTTTATATAATCATATATTTCAGTAGCAGTTCCAACAGTAGATCGGGGATTGGTAGAATTTACTTTTTGTTCAATTGCGACAGCTGGTGAAATTCCTTTTATATAATCAACTTTAGGTTTGCTTAAACGACCTAAAAATTGACGTGCATAGCTCGATAAGCTTTCTACATACCTCCTTTGGCCTTCAGCATATAACGTGTCAAAAGCTAAACTTGATTTTCCTGAACCAGACAAACCTGTTATTACAACTAATTTATTTCTTGGTAGGGCTACATTAATATCTTTAAGATTATGCAATTTGGCTCCCTTTATTAAGATATAATCTTTAGGTTTTAGTTTAAAAAAATTAGTTGACATTAATAAAAAATATGGGCTAAAGATAATATTAATGCATGTTTAAAAAAAGCAGATTAACTTCTTGTTAAGATTAAAATTAAAAGAAAAAATTTGGAAATGTGGATTCAATATATTTATATTTGATTAAATTCTTAAAACAAAACGCTTATAGCACAACATTACATTTAAATAATTTTAACCTTACACCTTCTTGAGGTGTTATTAAAAAAGTAATGTTATGAATACCAAATCTCCAAGCGATGCTCATTTAGTAAAAAAATATATTTCAGGGGAAGAGAATGCTCTCTCTATTTTAATTTACAGGCATCAATCTCGCTTATATGGTTTCATTTTTTCTAAAATTCAAGATCGTGATGCCGCAGAAGATGTTTTTCAAGATACTTTTATCAAAGTGATCAGAACTTTAAAACTTGGTAACTACAATGAACAAGGTAAGTTTCTTCCATGGGTTATGCGTATTGCTCACAATCTGGTGATAGATTATTTTAGAAAAAATAATCGTATGCCAAAATTTAAAAATAAGGGGGATTTTGATATATTTTCAGTTCTTTATGACCTTGATCCAAATGTAGAACACCAAATTGTTGATAGTCAAATTACAGAGCATTTACGAAATCTTTTAAATAGACTGCCAGATGAACAACAAATAGTTATAAAAATGCGAATATACCAGGATATGAGTTTTAAAGAAATTTCAGAAAATACTGGGGTTAGTATTAATACTGCTTTAGGCCGCATGCGATATGGATTAATTAATCTTCGTAAGATGATTGATAAATACAAAATAAGTTTAATTAATTAAATTGATGTAAAATAAATTGTAAAGTTGTACGTTAACATTAGAAATATTAATTAATAATGCGAATGGAACAACTTTACTTTGAAAACGCTTCTGATTCTGAACAACTAAAACCAAGAAAAGAAAAAATTCGTTTTCTAATCGATTACTCAAAAAGTTTAAAAATAATTACTGCCGATAAGTCTAATTTTGAGATTTTTGTTAACTAAGCTTTGATTACCAATTATTTTTGTTTTGTTAACTTTTTATTTATAATATTTTTTCGTCCAATTGTACTTGTGATTATATCATTTTCAAGATTCCAACCGCGGGCCTGACAATATTCTCTGCCATACCATATAATTTGTAAGTGAAGGTCATTCCATAATTCTTTGGGAAATAAACGTTTTGCATCCTTTTCTGTTTGAACTACATTTTTCCCATTTGACAGGTTCCATCGATACATAAGACGATGAATATGAGTATCGACTGGGAAAGCAGGCACACCAAATGCCTGAGACATAACAACACTAGCAGTTTTATGACCAACCGCCGGTAGCGCCTCTAAGGCTTTGAAACTTTTTGGAACCTTCCCTTTATATTTGTCAATTAAAATCTTAGATAATCCATGAATACCTTTACTTTTCATCGGGGATAAACCGCAAGGGCGAATTATAGCCTTAATTTCCTCAACAGACATTTTAATCATATCAAAAGGATTATCAGCTTTTGCAAAAAGAATCGGAGTAATTTTATTTACTCGCACATCAGTACATTGAGCTGAAAGTAACACAGCGATAAGCAATGTGTAAGGATCCTTATGATCCAATGGCATTGGGATTTCTGGATATAGATTATTTAAGGTTTTTATAACAAAATTTACCTTTTCGTTTTTGTTCATTAGATTATCTTTGTATAATTCAAATATAATAAATATGACTACATTAAAAGTTGGCGATAAAGCACCTGATTTTAAAACTGCCAATCAGGACGGTAAAATTGTAAATTTATCCGATTTTAGCAAAAAAAAACTTGTACTATTTTTCTACCCAAAAGCTAGCACACCAGGCTGCACAATGGAAGCTTGTAATTTAAGTGATAATTACAGCCGTTTTGAATCGTCCGGTTATTCTATTTTAGGCATCAGTAGTGACAGTGTAAAGCGTCAACTTAATTTTAAAAATAAATTTAACCTTCCTTACGATTTACTGGCTGATGAAGATAAATCAGTAATAAGATCTTACGGGGTATGGGGACCTAAAAAATTTATGGGTAGAGAATACGATGGTATTCTCAGAACTACTTTTGTAATAGATGGAGAAGGAGTAATTGAAAAAATTATTACCAAGGTTAAAACTAAAGTTCATAGTGACCAAATTTTAGAGTGATATAATTTTTTCTCTATTTTTTAAATTCTTTTTCTCGATATCCGAAAAGCTGTTGTTTCCTAATCATTTCAGAGACTATAGTTGGTAATAGTGGTTCCCAATTATCATCACCAGAATTAATCATTTTTAAAACCTTTCTAGAAAAAATATTTAATATTTCTGGTTTGTAATTTTCTATATCTATTAGCTTTCCAGTGTATTTAAAAAATTTATACAATTCCTTCATCCTTGGGTGGACTTTTAAATTATCACTTGTAATTAATGAACCATCTTCAGCCAACATCGGGTATAGATAGACCTTTAAGTCTTTGTGAAATAATTTTGCAAAAGCCTCAAGAATACCACCACTAAGATGACTATAATATTTATGATCAAAAACATCAATAAGATTATTAACTCCCATAGACAGCACCATTCGTTTTTTTGAGTACAAACTAAAATATTCAACTAATTTATAATACTCTTGAAAGTTTGAAATTAGAACAGTTTGTCCAAGAGAGCAAAGTAAACGTGCACGATCCATAAAATCCTGTTCATCAATTTCGCCACCTGAGGCTCTGAGGTTTGATAAGGTGATTTCAAAAACAACTTGAATTTTTTCAACATCTACTTTGTTTTCTTTTTTAAACATTTCAAAGGAGTTTTCGTACATATCAACATTGACTCTAGTTACAGGTCTAAAACTTCCTCTAAATGCTAAGATGTTTTTTTTATAAAGTACACGAGCGGGTAATACATTATTTCCGTCTGGAGCAAACATAACGGCGTCAGTCATTCCATTTTTCACAAGTTCTAAGCTCATTAGTCGGTTGTCAATATTTTTGAATACCGGGCCTGAAAAGTTAATTGTGTCAATTTCTAGTTGATCTTTATTTAGATGGTCATACAAGTATCGTAATAATTTTTTTGGCTGATTATGTTTGTAAAATGCACCATAAATAAGGTTCGTTCCTAACTTACCTAAAGTCTCTTGTTGAAGTCTTGCATCACTATCTTTAAAGCGAAGATGTAAAATAATTTCATTGTAGGGATCCTTAGGATCAATTTGATATCTTATTCCTACCCATCCGTGCCCTTTATATCGCTTAGCAAAGTCAATAGTTGTGACTGTATTTGCATAACTAAAAAACATTCTATTAGGATTGTCATCTCTAGAGATGCGATCTTCAATTAATCTTACTTCGTGTGACAACATTTTTCTAAGTCGATCTTCAGTAACATATCGTTTATCATTTTCAATACCATAAATAGCATCGCTAAAAGACTTATCATAAGCAGACATAGCTTTAGCTATTGTTCCTGAAGCACCACCGGCACGGAAAAAATGACGAACAGTTTCTTGACCAGCACCAATTTCTGCGAAAGTACCGTAAATGTTATTGTTAAGGTTAATTCTTAAAGCTTTATCTTTTAAAGAAGGTACACTTTTTATTTGAGCATCACCTTTAAGTATTATTTCCATCTTTACTAATTGAAGTTTTAAAGATACTGCAAAGGTAGAATTTTAAGTAAGTCCACAAAAAAAAATACATTATTTTTGTGTAAACTATTTTTGACTTGAAAATTACTTTTTTAGGTACCGGAACTTCACAAGGTATTCCAATAATTGGAAGCAATCACCCTGTTTGTTTAAGTGAAAATTCAAAAGATAAACGTCTTAGAGTTTCTGTTCTTTTAAATTGTGACGATTCAACTTTACTAATTGATTGTGGCCCCGATTTTAGACAACAGCTATTGCGAACAGATTGTGATAAAATTGATGCAATATTATTTACTCATGAACATAGTGATCATACCGCTGGTTTAGATGATTTGCGACCATTTTATTTTAGACAGGGTAAAATTCCTATTTATACTCACAGGCGTGTCATAAAACAGTTAAAAAAAAGGTTTGAATATATTTTTAAAAAAGAAAATAAATATCCTGGTGTATTGACATTGGATGCTAATATTATTGAAAACTCTTCGTTTTTTATTAATGACATAAAAATTACTCCTGTAGAAGTTTTTCATCACAAGCTTCCTGTTTTTGGATTTAGAATTAGACAATTTGCATATATAACTGACGCTAAAACCGTTTCAGAGGAAGAAATAAAAAAATTATATGGTTTGGAGGTTTTGGTTGTTAATGCACTACGTCATGAAACTCATTTATCGCATTTCAATTTAGAAGAAGCCTTAAATTTTATCAGTTGTGTTAAACCAAAAAAGGCTTATTTAACCCATATTAGCCATCATTTGGGATTTCACGATACGATTGAGAAAACATTACCTAAAAATGTTTTTTTAGCTTATGATGAACTAGAAATAACAATTTAGAATGAAATCAAAGTTTCTTATATATGTACTTCTATTTACAACCTTGTTGATTATTTTTCAATATGTAAATTCAAAGCAAATTATTGAAAAATATGAAACAGATATAAAAAAATTTAAAATTAAAATTGAAAAGTTAAAAGCTGAAAATATACAAATGAAATCTCAAACTTAGAACATTCTTTATCTTTATATACGAACTTTTAACCATTCTTTAACTTCAAAAAGGTTTTGAGTTGTAATTCCATGTCCAGTAGGAAACTCACTATACTTGCAATTAATTTTTAATTTTTTTAAAAATTTTGGAGTTTTTCTAGACCACTCTACAGGAATTATTTGGTCGGAACTTCCATGTGAGCAATAAAAATCAAGGTGTTCGTGGTTTTCCTCTTGATAGTTTTTATTTAAAAAATCTTCGCATATATAACCACTAAGGCCGATAATATTTTTGAATTTTTTTGGATAATTTAAAGCTAAAGCTATACTTAAAATACAACCTTGACTAAATCCCAGGATACTAATATTTGAATTATTTATATTATACAACGAGCAAGCAGTCTCTATGCACTTATTTATTGATTTCATAGCATTTTTTGCTTGTTCTAGATCATTCCATTTTTTTTGATCTGCATCAAAATTTATTGCATACCAAGCATAGCCGTATGGGCTTATTTTATGTGGGGCACGTAATGAAATTATCAAAAGTTCTTTAGGCATCTCATTCGCAAATGTAAAAAGATCATTTTCATCACTTCCATATCCATGCAATAATACTAATAGTGGTGATTCTGAAGTAAGATTAGAATTACGTATCACAGAGCCTAGAGGGAATGTTTTAGACATAATTTTAACTAATTTTTTTTAAAGATATTTTGAAAAAATACACCAACCAAAGGAACAGGTTTTTTTGACCCAGAAATAGCGGTTGTGATTCCATAAATGTTTAATGTAATAATAAATATCCAAAATGCAATTGTAATCATCCAACTGTCAAAACTTCCTACGATGTACCCAAGCAGGTAGAATACTAAACAAAGCCCTAAAGATTGTCGAATGTGAAAACTAACAAAATCACTTTCAAGTTTTATATTGTTTAAATATGCTATTAATAATCCAATAACTCCAAGATAACTTATCAAAGCTGTGGATTTTTCAGGTTTCATAGACGTAAAAATTAGGTAATTAGTTCCATACGATTATTGGCTATTACTCCATAAACAATTCCTTTTAACTTATGACCAATAAAAATGGAATTTTTAGATTTAGAATTAATGTGGGTATCATTAAAGACATAAGAACCCTTGGGATTAAAAAGGCTTAGATCACATTTATTGCCAATATTTATTGAAATAGCTTGAATTCCAAATCGTTCTTTACCATTTGTGAGAAATTCGATACTTTTTTTTGTCGAAAAAATTGAATTTAATGCACCAAAAGCACTCTCCAAGCCAATAGTTCCAAATGCTGCAGAATCAAAATCTACTCGTTTTTCTTCTATGTTAATCGGGTTGTGGTCTGAGGTTACCATATCAATTGTATTATCATTTAGGCCTTTCAAAAGCGAATCTATACAATTTTGTGTCCTGAGCGGGGGGGTAACTTTAAAATTTGTATTATAATTTTCGACGTTATTGTCTTTGAAAATCAAGTTGTGGATAGCTACGCTGCAACTTATATCAAGCCCTTTGTCTTTCGCATTACGAATAAGTTTAACTGACTCAGTGGTAGAGATTGTTGGAATATGAAGTTTACCACCGGCATATTTTAAAATTTCTAAATCTCTAGAGACTTGTAGTGCTTCGGCGAGTTCAGGATTTCCTTTTAGACCTAATTTCGTGCTACTAATATTTTCATTCATAGCGCCATTCTGTGCAATATCAATATCTTCAGGGTAAGATTGGATTAAACCTCCGAAACTAGAAGCGTATTGCAGACCAATTTTTAAAATATTTGGATTTTTAATGGGTTTTTTATAATCTCCAAATGCGATACTTCCACAATTGTACATATCATAAAGCTCTGCTAAATGTTTGCCATCTGATTTCATAGTCAGAGCTGCTGTTGGGAAAAGGTAAGTAGCAGAAGATTGATTTCTGTCTGAAATAGCAAAAGTAATTGCCGAACTATCGTCCATAACAGGAAATGTATTCGGCTGAAGGGCAATTGAGGTAAAACCTGACTTTCCAGCCACATTCAATCCATTTTTTATAGTTTCACGGATTTCGTAACCAGGTTCACCAAAACAAACACTACTATCGAACCAACCTTGTGATACATGAAGATTTTCAAATTGAATTAAAGGATAATTTTTTGAATTTTTTATTGAGGATGAAATTTTTGTAATTATACCATTCTCAACTAAAATATCTTGAGTAGTATTATTGAAATAACTTTTTTTATCAAGAATAGTAGCAGATTTTATGATTACATTCATTGAAAAATTTTTAAGATTAGTAATTCCAAAACTAAAAATATTGTGGCAAAAATAACAAACCATTTCCACAATCCATCAATTAAAACTTCACTTTTTATAGACTCCATTGAATTTTCAATAGAGTTAACTATTTTATAGGACTTTGAATTCTCCAAGTTATGATAACGCAATAAACTCTCATCTCTGTTATAATTGAAGCTTATAAGTTTAAGGGTGTCATTATTTTCACATAATGCATAATGACCTGCTTGGGTGGGTAAATCTTCAAAAGTTATTTTAAGTTTTGAGTTTTTATTTATTTGTTTTGGTACAATAATTTCATCTTCAGAAATAAGTTTTACAACTGAATTATTTTTAAGCTTATGCTTAAAATCTAGTTCATTTTTTGTACCCAAGTCATAATACAAATTAGAGTTTTTAAAACTTGATTTTCCAATTGCATAAAGCGTTGTAACAATTAATGGTGAATTTGTAAAATTTGAATTTTTTAATTCTATTGCTGCAGTGAAAAAAAATAATCTTCTTTTTTGGATTAAAAAAGGCTTATCTCCTTCAAAATTTAACAATGATTTAGCTGGTGTGTTTACCTCATAATAGGTTTTCACCCTTGGGTAATTAAAGTTACTCACATTTCTTTTAAATACTTGTTTAAAAATTGGGTGCTCAAAGTCAATAACTGTTATTTTTTTTTCATTTTTGACCAATTTTCCAAAGCTTATTTTTTCAAGTTCTAAAAACTCATTGTAGTTATTAATTTTACCATCGACTGCAGGGATAAAAATTACAGTTCCTCCAGAACTCAAAAATAATTTTAAATTATTAATAAGTGCTTTTGAAAGATTTTTTGGCTCAGAAATTATTACCAAATCTTTTTGCTGTATTTTACTATAATCAAGGTTTTTCAATTTAATAAATTCATATAAAAATTTATCATTAGTAAAAATTTTATTTAAGTAATTTGGCTCAGAACTTCCTAGACCTAAAACATCAACTTTATTAGTTTTTGTAATATTAAAATAAAAGTCGTTATCATACATAAGCCCATTATCATCCAAAACAAATTTCCCTAAAAATGATTTACTATTATCAATTGTAAAAGTTGTTTTGTAGTCTTTAGAATTTTCAAGAAGAGTTTTACCAATTAGTTTACTTTTGTTATACAAACTTATGGACAAGGGGTCTATATTATTTGAAGATTTTTTTGCAAAAACTTCAAGCTCATAGTTGTTCTGATTATTTTTAATTTGAATTTTTTCAATATAATTATTTAAATTTTTTACAGGTCTTTTAGGGATTAAAATTAGTTCGTAGCTTGAATCTTTTGTGATTTTAAGATCCTCTTTATGACGCTGAAAATCTGATATATAAATCAAATACCTTTTATTTTTTTTTGATTTATCAAATAAATTATTACCCTTTAACAGCGCATTTTTAACTGAAAGTTGATTACTAGAATATTTGATGTCAAGTAGCTCTTGTTTTAGTTCTCTTAAACTACGATTTCTATAAGTTTTAGTATTTGTGAATACACTTATTTTTTCAATTGGGATAGAGGATGTTAAAATGTTCTGAACAGCTTGTTTAAGTAATGGCCCACTAACACCTCTTGCTTCCATACTGAAAGAGTTGTCAATATAAATTACGATTTCTGCTGAGTTTACATTAGAATTATGTTTACTTGCAAACGGTTTTGTGAAAGCTAAAATAATTGATGTTATCGCAAGGATTCTCAGCACCAAAACCAACCATTTTTTTATTACACTGCTATGTCTGTTTTCTATAATTATTTTTTGAAGAACGGCTACGTTTGTAAATTCTTGAACTTTAAAACGTCTCAGCTGAAATAAGTGCACTAAAACCGGTATTATCAGAGCTATTAAAAGATAAAAAAATTCTGGTTTTTCAAATTGCATATACATTTTTTTCAAATATAGCTCAATTAATCAATTAACAAAAGAAGAAGTAGTCTACCATATTTTTCATTTTACGACTTTCAAAATAAGCTTTGATGTCAGTCTGTGAATTTTCATTTGCTATTGTAATTATACTTTGACAATTTGAAATGCTGTTTAATTTTTGCCAAGGTTTCAAAATAACATCATAGATTTTTAAACCAATTTTGTTTGGATTATTACAAATCCAAACAAAAGGAGTTTTAGTTGAGATTAGTAAACTTGCAGTTTTTTTTCCTTTCTTACCTGCTCCCCATAAAACTAATGTTTTTAATGGATTGTATGAGAGTTTTAAAAAGTAATTTATTTTGAGTTTCAAAAAGCTATTTTCTTTATAATTTATATTTGTACGGGAAGTTCTAAATGGATAATCTCTCCATAAATGTAAAACTTTATTGCATGGTATGCATTTAAAACCATTTTCATAAAATCGAAATGCTAAATCATAATCTTCAGGATATGTACTTGAACTAAATCCATTTGTTTTATCGAAATCTGATCGATATAGCATCCAACAAGGAGACGGAATCACACACTCTTTATAGATGTCACTAAAGCTTTTTCCTTTTGAAATCAAACTATTTAGCCAATCTTGATAACGTTTGTAACCTTCTTTTATCCCTGATTCAGAAAAGTAACGTACTAGTCCTAAGGCAATATGACCAGGTCCTTTAAATTTTAAGTCATTAACCATAAATTTAATTTTATTTGTTGTCATTAAATCGTCACTGTCCATCCGGGTGATAAATTTTCCATCTGCTTTATTATAAGCAGTCTTTAATGCCTCAATTATTCCATTTCCTTTATTTTTTAAAACAATTATTCTTGAGTCACTTTTTGAAAACTCATTTACAATATTTAAACTTTCATCAATAGAATTGTCATCAACTAAAATGGCTTGCCAATTTTTATAAGTTTGATTTAATATTGAATTTAGACAATCCGCAAGGTATTTTTCAGTGTTTTTAAATGGTATTAAAATACTTACTTTTTCACTTTTCATTAGTATTTAGCAGCTTTACCATTTGTAGATGATTCCCTAATAAAGATTCTAAGATCTTCATTTGATTGTATCAGATCATCATTTCTAAGATACATCATATGACCGCTTCTGTATCCTTTAAACTTCAATCTGTCCTTCATTTTACCACTTGGATCTATTTGCGAAAGGTTATATTTAGCACTAAAATATGTTGTTGCACCATCGTAATAACCGGATTGATTTAAAACTTTCAAATAAGGATTTTGAGCCATAGCAGAACGTAAGTTATCTCTAGTATTATCGTTGTCATTATTCCAAGGTCTTACTGAACCAAACATATTATATTTTGTATCTGTTTTAAATTTTAATTCATTTTTGATATAATGATTTATTGCAGGTGTGAAACTATGTAGCCATGAGGACAACTCAGCGTTATAATCAGGTTTGTTACCAGCTTCTTTTTTATCAATACCCAAATAACGAGAATCTAAACGTCCAATTGTTTGACCAGTACTATTTCGTAGTAATTCTTTCCAAAAAAAAGAATTTGGAATGTCTAAGTTGTGTTGAAGAATTACCTTTTGACTTAAACCAGAATAATATGACATTTTATTACTTACTTCCATTTTTTCTTCAAGAGTTATAAACCCACCTTTTGCTAAAGCTGGAATAAGGATGTTAATACTGAAGTCTTCGACTTCAGGAAGTATTTCCAACAAATCTTTATTTTGAAGAGTTTTTGGTAACATATTATGATACCAAGCACTAGCAGTATAGTAAGGTAAGTTTAATGCTGAAGATACAGGCCCACCAACTCTTAGAGTCTTATAATCTGCGGGTGAAACTAAAATAACACCGTTTAAATACATCCATTGATTTTCTTGTAACGATAATGATAGACCCATTACACGAGTTCCACCATAGCTTTCACCAATTATATATTTTGGAGATTCCCAACGATTTTTTCTGGTTATGAACGTGTTAATCCAATTTGATAAATAGGCGATATCTTCATTGATACCAAAAAAATTGCTACGATCAGGAAGTTCACCGTCTTTATCTTTAAGCATTCTTGAATAAGCAGTATTAACAGGGTTAACAAACACAATATCAGCTTCATCTAAAATTGAATTTGGATTATTTTTGAACCCATAGGGCTGAATAGGATAACCCTCATTATCTACATTTAAAATTCTTGGACCAGTATATGCCATATGCATCCAGACAGAAGCTGACCCAGGACCACCATTAAATGAAATGATGATTGGGCGATTACCAATATTTTTAATATTATCCCTTGTATAGTATGTATAAAATAAGCTAGCGATAACATTACCATCTTTATTCCAAACAGGTTGCATTCCTACTTCAGCGGTATAATTAATTGGTACTCCTTTAATAATTGATTTATGGTTAGTAAAAATAGCAGTGTCTGTTATAATTTTTAAATTTTGTGTATAACCAAGATTTAAGGATAATAAAAAAATAAATAAAATAGTTTTCCTCATGTTTTTTTTATCTAAAATACAACAATGATTTAAAAATATCATTTAAGACTTTTAAATTTATACATCAAAAAGTGTTTGTTTAATTATTTAAATAATATGCTAAGTATTTGTATTTTAACTTTTCGAATTGATTTACATTAAAATTTTTAATTTAATTACAGAAAAAATAACATTAACTTAGTTGAAGATTAAACTATTAGTATGTTTTCTAATGCCAAAAAACTTAATTTTTTTCTGATTTTTAACCTCCCTTCAGCATTTTTATGTGGAGTTAGAGTTAAATTAATAGACTCGAAAAAATGTCATGTTAAAGTTCGTCATAATTGGTTTAATAAAAATCCTTTTAAATCAATGTTTTGGGCTGTTCAAGGGATGGCAGCTGAATTATCAACAGGGGCTCTTTTATTATTAAAAATAAAACAATTAAATTGTAATGTATCAATGCTAGTTATTAGTAATGAAGCAAAATTCACAAAAAAGGCTAGGGGGAGAATTAGTTTTTACTGTGACCAAGGTCAAATTATTGATAATGCATTAGACAGGTTAATTCAATCAAATACTAGTCAAACAATTTTTCTAACCTCTGAAGGGGTTGATAGTTTTGGAGATTCAGTGTCAAAGTTTAAATTTCAATGGACTCTAAAAATGAAACCTTAATGAATATAAAAATCTAAAATATTTGACATCCTTATTGAATACTGTAAACTTATTTATCTAGATTGGACTAATTATTTTGATATCTTTTTGATATTTAATTAAATCTTTAATATTCTCCGAAATCGTTTTGTGAATACTGTTAATAATTTGAATTTTTAATTCACTTATGTTGTATACTAGACTCACTTCCCTAACTGGATGTGGATTTTTAAAAAAACGTAAATTTTTTATTTCATTAGTTTTTAAGTCCAGAGTGTTTAAATATGGCAAAACAGTCATTCCCATCCCTTCATTTGTCAATTTGACTAACATTTCTATGCTGTCGCTCTTTAAGTTAAAGATATTATTTTGAGTTATATCTTTATTTTTAGTCATATTGAAAACCATATTTCTAAGGGAATTACCATTTTCTTTGAACAAAATATCATTAACATCCAAATCTGATATTTCAATTAAAGTTTTATCTTTTAACCTGTGATTCTCAGATATATAACCAACTAATTTTTCATAGAATATTACACGCTCTTTAATATCTTTCAAATTTAGTGGAGTGCTTACAATGCCCCCATCTAAACTACCTTCTTTAATTTTATTAATTATATCATTTGTTTTAAGCTCCTCAATATTTAGTTTTACATTTGGATACCTGTTAACAAATTTTTTAAAAAATAAAGGTAAAAGTGTGGGCATTATTGAATTTGAAATTCCTAATTTAAACTCACCCCCAATGAATCCTTTTTCTTGATCTATAATATCATTAACTCTTTCAACTTCCGCCAAAATAGTTTTTGCCTGGGTCACTATTTTTACTCCTACATTCGTAAGTTCAATAGGTTTTTTTGTACGGTCAAAAATTCGGATTTTTAGTTCATCTTCTAATTTTTGAATCTGCATACTAAGTGTAGGCTGAGTTACTGAACAGTGTTTTGCAGCTTGTGTAAAATTACTAAATTCAGCAACAGCTAAAATGTAATATAATTGTGTAATTGTCATATACTATATATATTTAGTTATAAATTTATATATTTCAAAAACAAAACTAGTAAATGATTTCTACTTTGTTTAAGTAAATATTTTGCACGGGCCAATCTCCGTCATCTGTAGGAACAGCTGCAATTTTGTCTACAATGTCCATTCCACGTTTCACTCTTCCAAAAACAGTATAATCTCCATCAAGGTGATGAGCACCTCCTTTTTGAAGAACAATAAAAAATTCAAATGGTGAGGCCATTTTATATGGATTTGAAACTGCACTGCTTGGCATACTAATCATTCCTCTGTGGTGCTTATGTTCTTTTTTGTTATCGTTAGGTAGAAGATATCGACCTATTTTTTTTCGTTTTTCAAGAGTTTTTTTGTCATCACTATTGCCACCTTGAATAATAAAATTATTTATTACTCTATAGAATTGTGTTTCATCGAAATATTTTTTTTTAACTAAGTATATAAAATTTGAACGATGAAATTTAGTAGACTCAAATAACTCAATTTCTATATTTCCATAATCTGTACAAATACGAATTTTTTTTTCTTTATGCTTTTTGTCATAATCTAACAAAAACTCCATAACATTTTCATTACTTAAATAAAAAGTATTTATTGATTTCTCCAAAACTATAGAACTTTGACTTTTAAAATCATCTTTTTTTATTGTCTTTTTCTCGATATCTTGACAACTAAATAAAAAAAATATTATTAATATAAAATAGCGCATTTTTTTAATCTTAATTTTTATGAAATATATGGGATTTGATGCGTTTTATAAAATTTAGTTTTAAAAATTATCTTAGGTTTGTAATTCTATTTTCATTAATAGTATGATGTTATTAAAAAAAAATATTTTCGGTCAATATTTATTTATAAAAAAGTGGATTATTCGTGTCCTAGGGGTTATCAGCCATCAACGATACCAGGGATTTAATCATTTAGAAATTAGCGGCTCCGATATTCTTCGAAGCCTTCCTGAAACTAATATTCTTTTTATTTCTAACCATCAAACATATTTCGCAGATGTTGTAGCTATGTTTCATGTTTTTAACGCATCTCTTAGTGGTAGAGATGATACCTTAAAAAATATCGGATATCTCTGGAATCCAAAGCTAAATTTGTATTATATAGCTGCTAAAGAAACAATGAAGTCAGGTCTTTTACCAAAAGTTTTTGCTTATGCTGGATCAATAAGTATTGAGCGGACTTGGAGAGAATCTGGAAAAGAGGTAAATCGTCAAGTTAAAATGAGTGATATTTCTAATATAAAAAAAGCATTAAATGACGGCTGGGTAATTACATTTCCACAAGGAACAACTAAACCTTTTAAACCTATTCGTAAGGGCACAGCTCACATAATAAAACATTATAAACCTATTGTAGTTCCCATAGTAATTGATGGTTTCAGACGTGCTTATGACAAAAAAGGGATTAGAATTAAAAAGAAAAATATTTTGCAGTCAATGGAAATCAAACCACCGCTCGATATAGACTATGATAATGAATCAATCGAAAAAATTATTGAAAAAATTCAATATTCAATAGAACAGCATCCTTCATTTCTTAAGGTAATGCCACAAGAATAGCTGATTTAGTTTAAGTTTCTAAACAATGATTTAAATATATAGTATTTTTATTCTACATCTAATTCTATTTTTTTAAGATATTTATAGTTTTTCTTTAATTTTTTCAACATTAATCCATAAAGTAGGTAATACCACAGAATAAATATAGCAGTAATACAAACAATCGCTAAAATTGTTATCACTAAAATAATTAAGTACCAGATATAATAATCTTCTTTTTCTGTAAATCCTGAAGTAATTAAATTAATATCGGGACTATTATTCAGTTCTATGTAAATTCCAATAATAATTGAAATACACAAAAAGAGTAAGTTGAAAATCACATAGTATTTAACAGTTTTTCTAGTTTTTAAAATTTTTTCCATTAACTCTTTAGAGTTAACTGTAGTAGATATTGATTTATAATTTCCATAGAACAAAATAAAAAAGTAAATAAGAACCATATAACCAAATATAATAAGCGGCATGGTTATATGGTCCATTTCATATTGTTCAAAACGTTGTTGAGCTTCATTGTCCTTAAATATCAAACTCAGTAGTGTCCAAAAGCTAAACTCGATTATACTAATTATAAATATCCATTTTACAACTGATGAAGATTTTTTGTGTAAAAGTCCATAAATTTCTTTTTTAGAAAGTTTTGGGAATTTTTGGTTCTCTTTCCAGTCCTTCTTTAAACGCTTTAATTCATTCATAATTAGGATTTAACTGTTCTTTTAATTTATTTTTTATACGATTCATACGTACCCGTGCATTGACTTCTGTTAAGCCAATAGTACGGCTTATTTCTTTATACGTCCTATTTTCTAAATAAAGAAAGATAATTGCTTTATCAATATCATTCATAACTTTAATTGCTTCGTAAATTGAATTTAGCTGTCTATCTTTTGAATCGTCGTAAGGTTCGCTTTGTGGTATCTTATAATCAATATCATGAAAACTAAAGCTCTTTATTCGTCGCCTTGATTTTCTATATAGGCTAATAGCTGTATTAATTCCTACACGATACATCCAAGTGCTAAATTTTGAATCTCCTCTAAATTTCGGATATGCTTTCCATAGTTGAATAGTGATTTCTTGGAACAAATCTTTGTGCTCTGCATCACTATTGGAGTATAATCTACAGATTTTATGAATCAAGTTCTGATTTTTTTCAATAAGAACTACAAATTCATGTTCGTTAGTTGATTTCAAGTATATTAAATGTTTTTATGTAATGACGCTATTATTATTAAAAGGTTACATATTATCATAATTTATTTTATAAAAGCATATAATTTTAATGTCTTTTTTCAATATGAAGAAGTATGAAAATTGAAAAAGTATTAAATTTTTTTTCAATTATTTTCTATTCTATTTTCATCAAATGCAGACGGTAATAATTTTGGTATAAATTTAATAAAAAGCGGAAGTAATATGGCACCACCGGGGAGCATGAAAATTGCTAAACTTGGTATTGATTTTAAAAGATCCATCATTTGTTCTTGCATTTGATTTTGTTCTTCTTTATTTAAATCTCTAACGGTCGATTCAGAAAGTAATTTAACTAATTCTTTACTTTCTTTGAGCTCTTGGTAAATTCTTTTACTGTTTCTAGTTATAAGTTTTTTGACAACAATTACAGACTGTTCATAAAAACGTTTAGCAAGATTTTGAGTGCTTAAAAGTGGTATTTCATTTTTGTAGCAAATGTAAAAATCGTTGACTGATTTAAAAGCTAACCCTATTTCACCTTCACTAAAATTAAATTTTGTTCGAAATTTATTAATAAATTTTTCATTAAGTGAGTTAATTTTGGAATCACTCCATGTTGCAATACATACTATGTCGAGTAAATATAAGCGTTCAATTTTTGAAAATTCATTAATAGTTAGCGACTCAAAGCTTTCATTAGTTTGTTTAGATAATCTTAGTGATGATTCCAGTAATTTGATTAAACTTTCATCGTATTTACTTTTTATAAGTTTTGAGTTAAAGGCTTCGGAAATAATACTTCTAATATAATTTTCTAATCTGACAATGATTGACTTTGTTTTTTTGGGAGTTTTCAGAAAAATTTTAAATGCTAGAATGTCAATAAATAAAAATGCATTGGTCGTAAAAGGGTTAATTGTTTTTGAAAAAATATTTGTTTCTGTTTTAATCCGTTTACTTACAGTATTTTCGATACTTTCACCTATAATATTATCGATAAAGTTAGGTTTATAAAATCCAATATGAGTGTAAAATGATTTTAATTTAGTCTCAAAAGAATCATCATTTTTTTTATTTAAATTGTAAGTAGACAAAAGAGCCAATGAATAATTAATCTTACAACGTTCTTCTAATGTATAATCACTATTTCTTATTACTTCAGAAATTGTTGTAACATCACTACCATAGATAAAACCAACTGATTTTAATTCTTCGTAAAGTTTTAAGGTTGAAGTTTTTTTTATTTCGCTTTTTTCAACGAGTTTAAGTAATTTTTTCAACCAGCCTGCAGCTGAAGGATTCATATTTAAAAATTTAAAATATTAATTATATCATTCAATCATCCCTGAACAACTCACTCTATTATTATAGTTTCTTGAATTTTTAACTATATCATTATCATTTGAATTATAAATAATAATTTTTTTTCCCAAAATATCTTTGGTTTTGTCTTCACATCCAATACACCATCGATTGGTTGAAAATTTAATTGTTGTTATTTTTTTATTTTGAACTATAAAATTTCCATTATTTTCCAACTTATAAACACCTTTAGCTTCTCCAATTCCAAAATTATAAATTCCATTAGATAGCCCTGAAACTTTTGCTGTCATAACTACACTTTCGTTGTGTTGAATAAATCGGACCCTCCCAAAAGCTTTGCTGTTAATATTTGGTTTCAATTCAATAACAAGATATTTTAAAGAATCATTAATTTGTAAGTTGACATCTCCTTCATTTGAATTATTCTCAAAATTTTCACTTTCAATAATTTTATTTTTACAACTAATAAAGATTAGTAATGTAAAAATAATTATCAATAATTTTTTCATTTTACGAATTTTTAAATAATATATTTTTATAGTTTTTTTGAATCGATATAATAATCTAAATCTATATCAATTTTTGAACTATTAACAGATATTTTCTTCCAGGAATTAGTAGGATACAACCACCTTTTTGAATCACCATCAATTATTTCTATTGGCATATTAAAAGAATTAATTACATTTATCCAACGGTAAATCATACTATCGTCTTTAATTTGATATTCAAAAACAGGTATACGAATATCTCTTAAGTATTGATCGAAAAAAGGTTCTAGATTCCACCCTATTTCACTAGATATGAATTCCTCAATCTGTTTTGTAGATACTGTCATATGATAAAATTTAGTATTCATTTTTCTAAGAATTTGACGCCATTTTTCATCTCCCTTGCAAATCTGACGAATCATATGAATTATATTAGCTCCTTTATAATACATATCTGACGAGCCTTCTTTATTAACATTATAATCTCCAATTATAGGATATTCATTTTGAATTCGCTTTCGAGTTCCAATTACGTATTCTGCCGAGGCCTTTTTTCCATAGTAATAATCAATAAATAAACTTTCAGCGTGTGTCGTAAATCCTTCGTGAATCCACATGTCTGCAATATCTTTATTAGTAATATTATTGGCAAACCATTCATGACCTGATTCATGAATAATTATAAAGTCAAATAATAGACCCCAGCCAGTACCTGATAAATCCTGTCCTAGATACCCATTTTTGTATTTATTTCCATAAGTTATTGAGCTTTGGTGCTCCATTCCTAGGTATGGAACCTCAACTAATTTATAACTATCTTCATAAAAGGGGTACGGTCCGAACCAATATTCAAAGGCTTTCATCATTTTTGGAGCATCCAAAAATTGTTTTTTGGCTTTTTCTAAGTTGTGTTTTAAAACATAATAATCCATATCAAGAATTCCCTTTTCTCCTTTGTATTTCTCAGAGAAATTCACGTAATTTCCAATGTTAATATTAACTCCATAATTATTTATTGGATTTGATACAAACCAAGTGTAAGAAGTTCTATTTTTTGATTCTGATATCTCTTTTAAGCGTCCATTAGATATTGCCTTGAGGGGCTTAGGTACATTAATAGAAATTTGCATACTGTCTACTTCATCATACATATGGTCTTTATTAGGCCACCATACACTGGCACCTATTCCTTGACATGAAGTAGCAATAAAATCCTGGCCATTTACGTCTTTATTCCATGAAAACCCACCGTCCCATGGAGCCTTTACAGCCTCTTTCGGTTCTCCTTCGAAATACACTGTAATGTTATTTATATTATTTTTTTTCCCCTTCTCTTGTAAATGAATGTAATATACGTTCCCTTTACGACTAATTCTTAGCGATTTTCCTGATTGTGTTGCTTTAGTTAATCGCATTGGGGATTGTAAATCAATTTGCATTTTATTTCTTTCATCAAGAACCTTGTAATATATAGTGTTTTTTCCAAATATAGATTTTGATCCAGGATTTACACTTACTTCTAATTCATAGTAAGTTAAATCCCACCATATACGTTCATCAGTTATAGAACCTCTGAGTGTATCTTGAAGCGTGTAATTTTGTGCTACTATATTCAATGAGTAACAAAAAAAATAAACCAAACAAAATACATAATTAAACTTTATTTTCAATTTATTATTCATAACAGAGTTGATATCCAATCAAATATAAGTTTATTTTTAATCAGTAAACAGCTTCAAAAATTAGATGTCAATTTTGACCAAAAGGCTAGGTTGATTATAATTTTAGAAGCAATATTTATCCTCTTTTTTTAATTTTTCTGCAATGCTATTTCTTAATTGTACAACATTAGGATAATGAGTGTATTTTGTAAAGCGTTTTAAGCCCATGAGCATCATGCGCTGCTCATCTCTTTCAACAAATGATAAAATCCCGTTTTTTGCACTTTTTGTTATGATGTCAACTGCGTTATAAAGATAGAGTTGACTCATTTCAATTTGATATTTTTGAGATTCTGCTCCAAAACGGTGCATGTTTTTTTCTGTTCTTAAAATGGCTGATTCTGTCATATAGATTTCAATTAGAATATCCGCTGCATTGATAAGAAGTTGCTGGTGTTCCTCAATTTTAGGACCAAATTTCTGAATACCTGCACCTGCTACCATCAAAAAAACTTTTTTAAGATTCTTTAGGATGGCCTTTTCTTGAGATAGTGGTGCGCTGTAGTCAGGTGTTTCAAAAGAAGGAATTCCCAAAAGCTTTTCTTGTACTTTCATGGCTGGTCCCAAGAGATCTACATGGCCTTTCATTGCTTTTTTAATCAGCATTCCAATACTGATCATTCGGTTGATTTCATTGGTCCCTTCATAAATTCTAGCAATTCTGGCATCTCTCCAAGCCGCTTCCATAGGGGTATCTTTAGAAAAGCCCATACCTCCAAAAATTTGAATACCTTCGTCTGCACAGTTCTGAATATCTTCTGAAACCGCAACTTTTAATATGGAACATTCAATAGCATATTCCTCAACACCTTTTAGTTCTGCTTCTTGATGTGTATTTCCACTTTTAATACGCATGGCGATGCGATCTTCAATATCTTTGGCTGCTCTATAACTTGCCGATTCTCCAACATATGTATTTGTTGCCATTTCAGCCAATTTGTATTTAATAGCGCCAAATTCGGCAATAGGTGTTTTAAATTGTTTTCGTGCATTGGCATACACAATCGAATCGGTTGTGATTCTGCGCTGCGAATCAATACAAGCAGCCGCTAATTTAATACGGCCTATATTGAGCGCATTCATGGCAATTTTAAATCCATTTTGACGCTCTGAAAGCATGTTTTCAACAGGCACCTTGGTATCGTTAAAAAAGACTTGACGTGTCGATGAGGCGTTGATTCCAAGTTTGTTTTCTTCTTCTCCTAAAACAATGCCGTTGCTAGGGTCATTTTCAACAATAAACCCGGTTATGTTTTGATCGTCCTCAATGCGTGCAAAAACTATAAAGATATTGCAAAATCCTGCATTTGAAATCCACATTTTTTGACCTGTTATACTGTAAAATTTACCATCTTCACTTAGGGTGGCTGTGGTCTTACCTGCATTGGCATCGCTACCTGCACCTGGCTCAGTAAGGCAATAGGCCCCAAACCACTCTCCAGATGACAATTTTGGTAAGTATTTTTGTTTTTGTGTTTCCGTACCATACAATGTGATGGGCATGGTTCCAATCCCGGTATGTGCACCAAAGGCCGTACTGAAGGACCCAGTTCCACTAGAGATATATTCACAAACAAGCATGCTGGAAACAAAGCCCATGTCTAAGCCTCCGTAGTCCTTAGGAACAGAAATACCAAGAAAACCCATTTCACCAGCTTTGCGCATGACTGCTTCGGTTAGCGCATAGTCCTTGGCCTCAAATCGGTCGCGTTTTGCAATGACTTCTCTTTCGTTAAACTCTTTAACGGCCTCTTTCATCATGAGTTGTTCTTCAGAAAAATCTTCAGGCGTAAATACACTGCAATATTCACTTTCTTTGACTAAAAATTGTCCGCCTCTTAATATTTCTTTGACTTCCATAGGTATAAAATTTGAGTTTTTTTTAATTTAAAAATTCGAAAATTCCACAAGCGCCTTGACCAGTTCCAACACACATGGCTACAGCGCCGAATTTTGATGCCATTTCTCGCTTGCGCATTTCATCAAATAACTGAACTGATAATTTTGCGCCTGTACAGCCTAAGGGGTGACCAAGGGCAATCGCGCCTCCATTTACATTGATAAGTTCTGGATTTAAATCTAGTTCTCTAATCACGGCCAGGGATTGAGACGCAAAGGCTTCATTGAGTTCAATAAGTTCAAGCTCCGATTGCTGCAAGCCGGCCTGTTTAAGTGCCTTTGGAATTGCTTTAACGGGGCCAATACCCATAATTCTTGGTTCTACTCCTGCAACGGCATAGCTCACCAAACGGGAAATAGGCTCTAAATTGAGTTCTTTTACCATGCTTTCACTTACAACCATTACAAATGCGGCGCCATCACTCATTTGAGATGAATTTCCAGCAGTTACACTTCCTCCTTGTGCGAAAACTGCGCGGAGTTTTGCCAAGGCCTCTAAATTTGTACCTTTTCTCGGTCCTTCGTCTTTATTGACTATATAGTTTTTTGTGGCTTTTTTTTCAGACTCATTTACATAAGTTTGTTGTACTTTAATGGGTACTATTTGATCCTGAAATCGATCCTCAGCTTGTGCTTTCAGTGCTTTCATATGAGAATTATATGCAAATGCATCTTGATCTTCTCTAGAAATTTTAAACTCATTTGCTACGGCTTCGGCTGTATTACCCATCCCCCAATAATAATCTTCATGACCTGCAATGATAGTATCGTAGTTGAGCTCGGGCTTGAAACCTGTCATGGGAACAGCACTCATGCTTTCAGCTCCGCCCGCAATGATACAATTGGCCATGCCGGCTTGAATTTTTGCCACGGCCAATCCAATTGTTTCCAGCCCAGATGAACAAAAGCGGTTGACGGTGACCCCGGGAACATCTACACTTTCAAGTCCAATGAGCGATATAAACCGGGCCATATTTAATCCTTGTGCCCCTTCTGGCATTGCATTTCCAACAATGACATCATCGATGCGGGATACTTCCAAATTGGGAAGTTCTTTCATCATATGTTTAATGGTTTCCGCCCCGAGTTCATCGGCTCTTTTAAATCGAAAGACCCCTTTTGGGGCTTTCCCAACGGCGGTTCTGTAGGCTTTAACTATATAGGCTTGCTTCATTTTTTAATTTCTAAGTGGTTTACCCGTTTTTAACATGTGTTGGATGCGTTCTAATGTTTTGCGTTCCGTACATAAACTTAAAAACGCTTCTCGTTCAATATCTAATAAATATTGCTCTGTGACCAGGCTGGGCTCCGATAAATCCCCACCAGCCATAACATAGGCTAGTTTATTTGCAATTTTTTGATCGTGTTCGCTAATGTAATTACTGGCTTGCATGGAATCGGTTCCAACAAGGAACATACCAAGTGCCTGTTTTCCTAAAACTTTGATATCTTTTCGCTTTACCGGTTGGCTATAGCCTTGCGCTGCCATTAATTTTGCATGGGCTTTTGCTGTAGCAATTTGACGGTCTTTATTGATAACAACGCTGTCTTTTCCGTGTTTTAGAATTCCAAGGCCAAAAGCTTCGTATGCAGAGGTGGCTACTTTTGCCATTCCAATGGTCAAGAAATATTCTTGGAGAATATTAAGTTCAACATCATTTTTACTAAAGGAGTCTGAAGCCCGCATGGCCATTTCTTTAGAACCGCCTCCGCCGGGAATCAAGCCGACGCCAAATTCAACCAATCCGATATAAGTTTCTGCTGCGGCCACCACTTTGTCTGCGTGTAGTGATAATTCACAACCGCCTCCTAAAGTCATACCGTGTGGCGCCGCAATGGTAGGGATAGAGGAGTAGCGCATGCGCATCATGGTGTCCTGAAAATATTTAATAGCAGCATTGAGCTCATCGTATTCTTGTTCTACCGCCATCATAAAAATCATACTAATATTAGCGCCTACTGAAAAGTTAGCCCCTTGGTTTCCAATAACTAATCCGTCAAAATTTTGCTCTGCTAAATCCACCGCTTTGTTGAGTCCTGACAAAACATCACTACCAATCGTATTCATTTTGGAGCGGAATTCACAATTGAGGATGCCATCTCCTAAATCTTCAATAATCACACCTGCATTTTTAAAGACTTCATTTGATTTACGAATGTTATCTAAAATAATAAAGGCATCTTGCCCTGGAATTTTAAGTTGTTTTTTTGTTTCAATATCGAACGCAAATGTGGCGCCATTTTTAATAGTGTAAAAGCTGTTATTTCCTAAAGCGACCATATCAAAAACCCATTGAGCAGCGGTTAATCCTTCCGCTTTAATGAGTGCCAATCCTTTTTCTACACCAACGGCATCCCAAATTTGGAAAGGACCGTGTTCCCAGCCAAAACCAGCTTTCATAGCATCGTCAATTTTAAAAAGTTCTTCTGAAATTTCAGGAATTCTATTCGAAACATATGCAAACATTGCGGCAAAATTTTTGCGATAGAATTCTCCAGCCTTGTCTTTACCATCCACTAATACTTTAAAGCGATCGATGATATTGTCAATTGATTTTGTCAGTTCAAGCGTTGCAAAATTCGATCGTTTTTTATCTCTGTACTTCAGCGTGTTTAGGTCTAAAACACGAATTATTTCCCCTTCTTTTTTATAAAATCCTTGTCCGGATTTACTGCCTAGCCACTTATTTTCCATCATTTGACTAATGAAGTTCGGCAACATGAATAAATCGTGTGCTTCGTCTTTTGGGCAATTTTCATAAATACCATTGGCGACATGGACTAAGGTATCTAAACCTACTACGTCTACGGTTCTAAAGGTGGCTGATTTTGGACGTCCAATCACAGGACCAGTAAGTTTGTCAATTTCTTCTACAGTAAGGCCCAATGCTTTCACTTGGTGAAATAAACTTTGAATTCCAAAAATGCCGATGCGGTTTCCAATAAAAGCGGGAGTATCTTTTGCAACCACAGAAGTTTTACCTAAAAATTGTTCGCCATAAACATTTAAAAAGTCGAGCACTTCAAGGTCTGTTTTTGGACCTGGAATGATTTCGAAAAGTTTTAAATAACGCGCTGGATTAAAGAAATGGGTTCCACAAAAATGCTTTTGAAAGTCTTCACTGCGTCCTTCACTCATAAATTTGATCGGAATTCCAGACGTGTTAGAAGAAATAAGAGTTCCTGGAGTGCGGAATTTTTCAAGAGCTTCAAAGACTTGTTTTTTTACATCCAAGCGTTCTACCACGACCTCCATGATCCAGTCTACACCTTTTACTTTAGTAATATCATCCTCTAAATTACCGGTATTGATACGTTGGGTAAATTTTGGACTGTAGATCGGATTTGGTTTAGACTTTAGGGCATTTTTTAAAGCAGAGTTTACAATTCGGTTTCTCACGACTTTATCTTGCAGGCTCAATCCTAGTGCTTTTTCTTTGTTATTGAGCATTTTGGGTACAATATCTAATAAAAGAACTTCCACGCCGATGTTTGCAAAATGACAAGCGATCCCACTTCCCATAATCCCAGACCCGATGATTGCAATCTTATTAATTCTTCTTTTTTTCATAGATTATTATAAGTTTAAAATATTTTTTTATCATTTATTAGCTCTAAAATAGTCTCAGAGACATAATAAAAGTTCTTCAATTTTTCAGAACTTATTTTTGTTTTAATTTTATTATTAAACTTGAAAACTCGTTGTCTTGAGTCTTCTCTTTTTATCAATCCTAGTTTGGTTAAATTAATTATGACTCCTCGTCCATCTTCGGGATTTGGAGTTCTTTTTATTAAGTCACGATCTTCCAATGTTTTTAATATTCGTGAAAGACTAGTAGATTCCATACCCATTTTTGGACCCAAAGATGTAGAAGAGGTACCTATTTTTGGATCAATACTCAACAAAGTGAAAGCGGTAGCCATTGTTGCATCAAATTTTGAAGCTTCTTCATTATACATTTTTTGCACAGCAAGCCAAGTTGTTCTTAAAATATAATCTATTGTTTTTTCTTTCAAAACTTAGTGTTTAATCAAATATATAAAATTTTATTATGCATGCATAGTATATTATAATATTTTAGCTAATTCAGTTGTTTAATAATAGAAGTTTTATTTATATATTTTAGAAACTATTTGCTGATACATTTTGAGAATTGCACTACGTTTCATTTTCATTGTAGGTGTAAGTTGTCCATTTGAGATTGACCATACATCAGGAGTCAACTCAAATCTTTTGATTTGTTCCCATTTCCCAAATCTTAAATTATATTTATCAACTTCCTGCTGAATGCGTTTTTGAACTTCTATTGAAGCAATTATTGATTTGTTTGTTTTATCTATATTGAAGCCTTTTCGTGATATCCATTCGGATATAAATTCAAAGTTAAGTTGTATCAATGCCGCAGGCATTTTTTGATTTTCTCCAATCACCATAACTTGTTCTACAAAATTTGATTCTTTAAGCGCATTTTCAATTAGGGTAGGGATAATGTATTTACCTCCCGAAGTTTTGAACATTTCTTTTTTACGTCCAGTAATTTTTAAAAATCCGTCAGTATCAATCTCTCCTTTATCTCCTGTGTGAAAGTAATCGCCAGTCATTACGGCTGTTGTGCGTTCAGGATCTTTGTAATAGCCCATCATGACATTTGGTCCCTTAACAAGCACTTCACCGTCATCAGCAATTTTCAACTCTACATTAGAAATGGGCTTTCCAACTGAACCAATTTTAAAAAATTTATTAGCTAACATCCCCACTGTCACAACTGGTGAAGTTTCTGTTAAGCCATAACCTTCCATAACCATCATGCCAGAAGCACAGAATATTCTTGAAAGACGCGGATGTAAAGCAGCACTTCCTGAAACCATGGTTTGTAATTCTCCACCAAGCGCGGCTTTCCATTTACTAAAAATAAGTTTCCGAGCAATTTTAAGCTGGAATTCATACCACCATCCATTAATACCATAGGGTTCGTAGCGCTCACCAAGTGCAACGGCCCAAAAGAATAAATTTTTCTTAATTCCTTTAAGTTCTGATCCTTTGGCATAAATCTTATTAAATACTTTTTCAAGTAGTCTAGGAACCACACTCATGAAATTTGGTTTTATCTCTTGTGCATTGGCCCCTATAGTCTCTAAACTTTCAGCAAAATATACTGTCACGCCAGCATGTTGGTAAACATAAATAAGCACTCGTTCAAAAATATGGCAAAGCGGCAAAAAGCTTAAAACACGTGATGAGCCTTGGATTAGAGGAAGTCTTGGTATACTAGCCAAAACGTTTTGTACAATGTTGCTGTGAGATAGCATGACTCCTTTTGGTGTTCCAGTAGTTCCAGAAGTATATATAATGGTGGCTAGGTCGGTTTCTTTAACCTCTTTTTTACGGGCCTCCACCTCATTTTGAGTTGAGGTGTCTTGACCCATTTCTAAAAGCACGCTATAGTTTTTACAGTCTTTTAATTGATCAAAACTGTAAACATCTTTTAGTTCTGTATTGGCCTTGACTCTTAAAACCTTATCTAGCACATCTTCATCAGATACAAAGCAATAAGTGGCTTGGCTGTGGTTTAAAATATATTCGTAATCCTCTGATGAAATGGTTGGATATATGGGAATATTTTGTGCACCTACTTGTAAAATTCCAATATCAACAATGCACCACTCTGTGCGGTTTGTTGAAGATATTACAGCAATTTTATCATTTTTTTTAACCCCTAATTTTAGTAGGGCACGGCTAACAGCGTTGGCTTTGTCTATATATTCTTTGGTAGAGGTGTTAATCCATTCTCCATTTTTTTTACTGACCAAAGCGATCTCTAGATTGTGTGCTTCTAATTGGTGGTAAGGAAAATCAAATAGACGTTTTATATCCAACATTTTTTAAGCTTCAGTTATAATGCAAAATAGGAATTTTTAAAAACTTAACAAATAAGATCTAAAAAATTATGATTCTTGTAAACTAATGTTTAAAAATCTTAGATTTTTATATTGTATGTCTCAACCCAGTGAAAGGCATTTTGAAAAGCTTCTAACCACGGGGATGCCGCATCGTTTCTTTCTGAAGGATAATAAGCCCAATTCCAAGGGAAAATAGACCGTTCAATATGGGGCATTGTTACTAAGTGTCTTCCAGTTGAATCACACATCATAGCAGTGTTGTAATCGGAACCATTGGGATTGTGTGGATAGTCTTGGTATGTATATTTCCCTACAATATTATAATTTGATTCTTCGTAGGGCAATTCAAATTTTCCTTCTCCGTGTGAAATCCAAACCCCAAGTGTAGCTCCTTCAAGGGTTCCTAACATAACAGAGTTATTTTTTTGTATCTTGACAGAAGTGAAAGCACTTTCGTGTTTTTGAGAGTTGTTGTAGGTCATTTTACCATGCTCTTCATGCTCAGGATTGATGAGATTCAATTCCATCCAAAGTTGACATCCGTTACAGATTCCAACAGAAATGGTGTCTTTTCGATTAAAGAATTTTTGGAGGGCTTTTTTGGCCTTTTCATTATATTTGAAAGCACCAGCCCAACCTTTTGCAGATCCTAAAACATCACTATTACTAAAGCCGCCCACAGCTCCTATGAATTGAATATCTTCTAAAGTTTCACGTCCCGAAATTAAATCAGTCATATGTACGTCTCTTACTTCAAATCCAGCCAAGTGCATGGCGTTTGCCATTTCTCGCTCTGAGTTGCTACCTTTTTCTCTAATAATAGCGGCTTTTGGTTTTACTTTTTGGTCATTAATTATTGGAAGTTTTCCGTTAAAATGTATAGGAAAACGATAGTTTAGAGTTTGTTTTTTGTAATTATTATAACGGGTTTTAGCAAGACCATTAGCGGTTTGTTTGGCATCTAACAGATAAGAAGTTTCGTACCAAAAATCTCTGTAGGTTTCAATATTCAAATCAAATTTTGCCTGATAATTTTTTAGCTTAAGCGTTCCAGTTTCTGAAATGCTTCCAATGCGCAGTGCATCAATTCCATTAGATTTGAAAATTGTCTCAACAGAAGTATCTTTGGCTTGAAATACAATTCCAGAGTTTTCAGAAAATAATAATTTGACTGTATCAGCCTCCCCAAGGGTTGTTAAATCAATTTCAGCGCCTAGACCATTGTCTGAAAAACACAATTCTAACAAAGTTGTAATTAATCCTCCAGAAGCAATGTCATGTCCAGCAACAATTTGTTTGTTGAGAATCAAATGTTGTATGGTGTTAAAAACACTTTTAACGTATTTAGCACTTTTTACTCTAGGTGTTTGCTGTCCAATACTATTAAGTATCTGTGCAAATGAACTGCCTCCCAATTTGAAGGCATCCTGAGAAATGTTTATATAATATACAGGGCCTTGTTTGGTTTTAAATAACGGTTCCACAACTTTCGAAATTCCATTGCAATGGGCTACTGCAGATATGACAACTGTACCTGGTGAAAGTACATCGCCTTCTGGATATTTTTGCTTCATTGAAAGAGAATCTTTTCCGGTTGGAACATTAATACCTAATGCAATTGCAAATTCTGAAACACCTTTAACCGCTTCATAGAGCCGGGTATCTTCCCCAGGGTTTTTACAGGGCCACATCCAATTAGCTGATAAAGACACACTTTTGAGACCGTTTTCCAAAGGCGCCCATATTATATTGGTTAAAGCTTCAGTAATGGCATTTCTACTGCCAGAAATGGGATCTATGAGTGCTGAAATGGGTGCATGTCCTATGCTGGTTGCCACGCCATGTTCACTTTTGTAATCCAAAGCCATGACTCCTACATTGTTAAGTGGGAGTTGTAAAGGCCCTACGCATTGTTGTTTAGCGACTTTACCTCCAACACAGCGATCCACTTTATTGGTAAGCCAGTCTTTGCAAGCAACAGCTTCTAATTTCAATAATTGCTCAATATAAGATTCGAGCTGCATTTGGTCATATGAGACGCCCTTATAATTTTTTTCTAATTTCTGGTCTTTTAAAATAGTTTTTGGAGAACTACCAAACATATCCTCTAAGTTAAGATCCATTGGCTTATTACCATTTTTTTCAGATTTAAAAACAAAACGATGGTCATTGGTTACGGTACCAACATTGTAAATAGGGGAGCGTTCTCGTGCTGCAATTTTATGAAGTGTTTTAAGATGTTTTTCAGCAATGACCAGACCCATGCGTTCTTGGGATTCATTTCCTATAAGTTCCTTGTCTGAAAGCGTGGGATCTCCAATAGGCAGAGCGTCTAAATTTATATGCCCTCCATTGTTCTCAACAAGTTCTGACAAGCAATTGAGGTGACCCCCAGCCCCGTGGTCGTGAATAGAAACAATAAAATTCTCCTCGCTTTCTATCATTCCACGAATCGCGTTGGCAGCCCGTTTTTGCATTTCTGGATTTGAGCGCTGGACAGCGTTAAGTTCAATACCTGAAGAAAATTCACCAGTGTCTGCTGAAGAAACAGCAGCACCACCCATACCAATTCGATAATTATCACCACCTAAAATCACTATTTGATCGTCTTTTTTAGGAATGTCTTTAATTGCTTGATCGACTTTGGCGTAGCCAATTCCACCAGCCTGCATGATGACCTTGTCAAAGCCTAAGCGCTCATCGTCTTCAGAGTGTTCAAAAGTAAGTACAGAACCACAAATTAGCGGTTGCCCAAATTTATTTCCAAAATCGGATGCACCATTGGAGGCCTTAATTAAAATGTCCATGGGGGTTTGGTAAAGCCAAGCCCGAGCTTTAAATCCATTTTCCCACGGACGGTTATCCAATAATCGGGAATAGGAGGTCATATAAACGGCTGTTCCTGCAAGTGGTAGAGAGCCTTTACCACCCGCCAAACGGTCTCTAATTTCACCACCAGAACCCGTAGCAGCCCCATTAAAAGGCTCAACAGTCGTCGGAAAGTTGTGGGTTTCTGCTTTAAGCGATATGACTGATTCGAAATCTTTTGTGGAGTATGTATCTGGAAAATCTGCTCTTTTTGGTGCAAATTGCTCTACTACTGGCCCTTTTATAAAAGCAACATTATCTTTATAGGCTGAAACGATATTTTCAGGATTTTGCTTGGAAGTTTCTTTGATTAGTTTGAAGAGTGAGGCGGGTTGTTCCTTGCCATCTATTATAAATGTGCCATTGAATATTTTATGCCGGCAGTGCTCGGAATTAACTTGTGAAAATCCAAAAACTTCAGAGTCCGTCAAAGGACGGCCAATTTTTTCACTTACTTTTTTTAAGTAATCTATTTCTTCACGGCTTAAAGATAAGCCTTCATGAATGTTGTAAGCCTCAATGTCTTCTATTTCTAATATGGGGTCTGAGGTCATTTTAATGTCAAAAATGGCTTGATTTAAAGCCCTAAATTTTTCAGATATCATTGGATCAAATCCTTTACTTGTCTTACTAATGGCTTCAAATTTTTCGATTCTTAAAACACCATTAATTCCCATATTTTGAGTAATTTCCACGGCATTGGTACTCCAAGGAGTAACCATGGCTGAGCGTGGTCCAATAAACGGCCCCTTAATGGCAAACATATCTATCTTTGGTTGGTCTGCAAAAAGCCAAGAAAGTTTGGCATTGGTGTCTTCACTGAGCGATTTTGGCCCTTGTACAGCAAATACCCTTTTTTGAGCGTCTCCAAAGAAGTGAATCATGTGATTTTAATTGTAGATTATAAACCATTACAAAATTAATTTTTTTAGGAGGAAATTCGCGTATTTTTAGAAGTGATTTTTAAGGATTATCCACAAGTTTTAAACAGTTAAATCATATATAATTAAACCCCCTTATGGTTTGATTATTTTTCTAGTCCAAAATTTGCTAATATTGTGCAATTGAATGATGTAAATTCCTGAACTAAGACTATTAATTGGTAGTAGGTTTGTTCCAGGATTCAGGCTGTAACTAAAAACTTTTTTTCCTGTAAGATTATAAATTTTAAGATCCATTTTTTCTAAAACATCAACATAAACTGTATTTCCTGTCAAGGGGTTTGGGTAAAATTTTATCCCAGGATTTTTATTTTGAGAAATATCAAGTGTTTGTGTGTGTGACCCTAAATCATCACATGTATTAGTATCATCATAAATAGTCCACTCATTAATATCAAATATTGATGAACCAACGACCACATCTGTATTTCGAACTAGTGTTATGTTTTTTGCGTAGTCGCTATCATCACCAAGTGATCCTAGGATGTCAATTAGGACTCCATTTTTAAATAAGCCAACAGCATCGTTGCCATTGAATCCTGTAATACTATTATTCAAATCGTCTTCTACATCTGTACAAACAGTGGCACTACCATGCATTATGACATAAACTTCTGTGTTTTCAATGCTTGCATTGTTTGGAAAACTGTAGCTGTAGGAATTCCATGTACTGCTCCCATTTGAGCTTAGCTTTAACTCATAATTTGATAAATTTATGGTAGCCCCGGAAAAATTAGAAATTTCTAAAGCCTTGTTAAAGCTGCTACCTTCCATGTATTCCGAAAAAAATAGATCTGCATTGCCTGTACTGCCGTTTGTCGTGGTTTCACATGCTTCATTTGAAGGCGCAGAGTTGTTGTTACTGCTGTCTATAGCAACTACAGTAAAGCAAAAATTTGTTTCTGGGCTCAATCCGATGATGGTTGTTGAAGTTGTGTTCACATTACTGTGAAAACTACCCTCTTTGTAAATATTATAACCAATCAATCCCACATTATCAGTTGCGGCATTCCAATTCAAATCAATACTATTTGCAGTCGGATTTGAAGCTACTAAGTTAGATGGTGCTGTGGGTGCTTGAGTATCCTCTTCTGCGTTCCAAATCGCATTGACATATTCGGGATGGTCTATAAAAGGATTGCGATTCCCTTGATGTTCGTAATAAATTGCATTATTGCGGTCTATTTCTTTTTGAGACACAGGGTCTAAGTTGTGCCATTCTAACAATATATTTAAAAAGGCTATATTAAAAACCTGATCAACAGTACCATTAAACATGGCATAACTGCTCCAATTTGGCACTTGATTTTGATAGCGTGTAGCAAAATAAAAATGAATGCGGGCAATGTCTCCTTTAAATTCATTTATGGGTTCAAAAACAGTTCCAGAATAACCACTTGAATAACCACTGTTGAGGTTGTCTCCTAATTTTGAGCCGTTTTGTGTTGGATTTGAAATACCAGATTGCGATGCAAGGTTGTTATTATCTACACGTCCCATCGGAAAGTTACCACGAAATCCGTTAACACGCCCGTCAGTTGGGAGCAGGTGGTGTGCATCGCCTTGCATTGGAGAATTTTCATTAAAAACGGATTTTGGAATGATATGTTCTTTGTTGTAACAATCGCCCTCAACAGTGTAGTTTCCACATTCATCGTTGAGAGGTGTAAAATTATAGGGATCTTGGCCCTCAGGATTTTCTGAGTATATATCCAATATGGTGTTATTATTTTCGTAATAATTATCTAAGTCATAATTTCTAAAAAACCCATCAATAGCACTGTAGCCTTGATCATTTTGTTGATTGATAATATTGTATAGTTGGGTTTTTAAAACGTACCCATTAGCAGTTGCATTGTTGTAATAACCGTCGGGAATTTGTGAAAATCCAAAATTGGTGCAAAGAACTGAAAAAAGTATATAGTAATGTTTCATCAAATTGGTTTTTCAAGAAGCGCCATATAAAAACCATCATATCCACTCTTGTGTGCAAATATTTTTTTCTCTTTGATTAATTTGAATTGTCTCCCTTCTTTGGATGCTATAAATTTATTTATTTGTTCTTGGTTTTCAGACGGCAACACAGAACAAGTTGCATACACCATTTTTCCTCCAGGTTTTAATATTTTAGAATAGTCATGTAATATGTTTTGTTGAGTTGCTTTAATATTATCTAAAAATTCAGGTTTTAACTTCCATTTAGAATCAGGATTTCGACGCAAAACGCCCAAGCCAGAGCAGGGGGCGTCAATGAGCAAGCGATCCGCTTTTTCTTTAAGTTTTTTTATGGGTTTAGTAGAGTTAATCAATCTTAAATCAATGTTGTGTGCCCCATTTCGTTTGGCCCTAACTTTTAATTTTTTGAGTTTACTATCGTAAATATCCATAGCAATGAGCGATCCTTTATTTTCCATCAATGCAGAAAGATGTAGGGTCTTGCCACCAGCACCGGCACAGACATCCACAACTTTCATTCCTGGAGTTACCTCCAAAAAATCAGCTACTAATTGAGAGGAGGCATCTTGCAATTCAAACCAACCCATTTTAAAAGCTTCGGTTTTAAAGACGTTGGCGCGTTCCACTAGTTTCAAAGCATTTGGGTAGCCATTGATTTTTACGGTTTCAATATTTTCCGATAGTAATTTAGATTGAAGCACTTTTTTGGAAGTTTTTAGTGTGTTTACTCTCAATATTACTTCTGCTTGTTCGTTTTGTTTGGCCAGTTCCTTAGACCAAACGCTTTCCCCCAATTCTTTTAAACCTAGCGTATCTATCCAGTCCGGAATTGATTCCTTAATTTTTCGAATTTTACAGGCTTCATCATAGCGAC
>CABXZJ010000002.1 GCA_902516685.1 uncultured Formosa sp. | reverse complement strand
CTTGAGTATATTTCATGCTATGAGAGAACAGGGTAGTGAGGTTAGCTTGAAGAAGCTTGAAGGGGTGGTAGATGTGGGTTTTAGCATTGAAGCTGTTGAACTTTAAATTATGGTTAAAAGAAAAAAAATTAGGTCTGATTTTACTAAGCCAAAAAAATGGTTTTGGGGTTTATTTTTTTTAGGTTTTTGTACCATTCCAATTATTTTTGTCTTAGCATCCTTTGGAGTTTTTGGCACTATGCCAGATCATACAGCTCTGGAGAACCCCAGCACAAATTTAGCCACTGAAATAATTTCTTCTGATGGTGTAACGCTTGGCAAATTTTACTTCGAAGATAATCGCACTCCAATCGGATATAACGAACTGCCAAAGCACTTAATTGATGCTCTTATTGCTACTGAGGATTACCGTTATTCTGATCATTCTGGTATAGACGCTAAAGGTACTCTTAGGGCTATTTATAAACTTGGAAAAGGCGGTGGTGGAAGTACAATTTCTCAACAACTTGCAAAGCAACTTTTTCATGGTGAAGGATCAAGACAAACATTTGGGCGCATCACTCAAAAGATTAAGGAATGGATAATTGCCATACGTCTCGAAAAGCAATACACAAAAGAAGAGATAATAGCTCAATATTTTAATATCTATGATTTCGGGAATAATGCTGACGGAATTCGAAGTGCTGCACGAATATATTTTGGTAAAGAGCCCTCAGCTTTGAATATTACAGAATCAGCCATGCTAGTTGGGATGTTTAAAAATTCATCTTTGTACAATCCACGTCCAAAAAGAAACCCTATTGGTACTAGGAACCGAAGAAATGTCGTCCTTTCACAGATGTTTAAATATGGTTTTATAACTGAAGCAACAAAAGATTCTCTACAGGACACCCCACTTAATTTAAATTACAATCCAGAATCACATCGCGAAGGAATCGCTACATATTTTCGAGCTTATTTAAAGGAGTTTCTAAAGGACTGGGTTAACCAAGATGGTAATAAAAAGGCTAACGGAGAAAAATACAATATCTACAGAGATGGTTTAAGGGTGTACACAACAATTGATTCTAGAATGCAAATTATTGCAGAAACTAGCGTTTCACAGCATATGAAAGCCCTACAGACAGAGTTTTTTGTTCAAAATACCAAACAAAGAAATCCCACAGCACCATTTCTTGAATTGGAAGAAGAAGATATTGAAAGACTCTTAAATTTAGGGATGAAGCGCTCTGAAAGATGGCGCAAAATGCGCTATGACTTAAAAAAACCAATAAATGAAATTGTCAATTCATTTAATAAGCCTATTTCAATGAAAATATTCTCATGGGATGGACCAAATAATGAAATCGATACAGTAATGACTCCAATGGATTCTATGATATATTACAAATCTTTTCTTCGTGCAGGAATGATGTCAATGGAGCCTCAAACTGGTTTTGTGAAATCTTGGGTAGGAGGCTTTAATTATAAACATTTTCAATACGATATGGTTAAACAAGGGAAACGACAAGTAGGTTCAACCTTTAAACCGTTCGTCTATGCAGCTGCAATTGATCAACTTCACCTATCTCCTTGTGATACATTCCCTAAAGCTCAAATTACCATTCCGGCTTTTAAATTTGGAAACGTGAAGGCTTGGGCCCCAAAAAACTCTAGCAATAATTACTCTGGTTTTGAAACTTTAAAATCTGCTCTAGCAAATTCAAGAAATACTATCACTGCAAGACTAATGAACGAAATTGGACCAAAGCCTGTAATAAATATGGCAAAAGATTTGGGAGTGGAACAAAGCCTTCCCGCAGTCCCATCAATAGCCTTGGGTACACCTGATTTAAGCGTTTATGAGATGGTGGCGGCATATTCAACCTTTGCAAATAAAGGTGTTTATACTAAGCCTGTGATGGTCACGAAGATTGAAGACAAAAATGGTACTTTATTATACCAGTTTACTCCAGAGTCACGTGATGTTTTAAGTGAAGAAATTGCATATGTCATTGTCAATTTAATGGAAGGTGTTACAAAATTTGGTTCAGGACAGCGCTTACGTCATAATTTCGCAAAAGAACAAGCGGTATATAAAGAGATAGTAACTGGCTATCCATATGAATTTGATAACGCAATTGCTGGAAAAACAGGGACCACACAAAATCAAAGTGACGGTTGGTTCATGGGAATGGTTCCTAATCTAGTTACTGGTGTTTGGGTTGGAGGGGAAGACCGAGCCACTCATTTTGAAACCATTACTTACGGGCAAGGCGCTTCAATGGCGTTACCAATTTGGGCCAATTTCATGAAAGGATGCTATACCATTGATGCTTTAGGAATCTCAAAAGATGAATTTTCAATACCCGAAGAATTATCTATTATCACTGAGTGTAACCAATATGACGAAGAAGGTGAAGCGTATAAAGTAAATGAAGTGATTAATCCGGAAATTGATTTTTAAGTATTAAACCAAAATATGTCTTATGATTAATAAATGTGTAAATAATGTTCACAAAGCTTTGGATGGTGTTGAAAGCGGGATGACTTTACTTTTAGGAGGATTTGGCTTATGCGGTATACCAGAAAACGCTATATCAGAACTTGTAAATATGAACGTAAAGAATTTAACTTGCATATCAAACAACGCTGGTATTGACGATTTTGGCTTAGGTCGATTACTTAAAGCGCATCAAATTAAAAAAATGATTTCCTCATATGTTGGGGAGAATGAGGAATTTGAAAGACAGATGCTTTCTGGAGAACTAGACGTTCAACTCATTCCACAAGGTACTTTAGCCGAACTTTGTAGAGCTTCACAAGCAGGTATTCCCGCAATTTATACTCCAGCTGGCTTTGGTACCGAAGTAGCTACTGGAAAAGAAACTCGTGAATTTGACGGCAAGATGTATGTTTTAGAATATGCATTTAAAGCAGATTTTTCATTTGTAAAAGCATGGAAGGGTGATACTTCAGGCAATTTAATATTCAAGGGAACGGCAAGAAATTTCAACCCAAATATGTGTGGTGCGGCCAAGATAACAGTAGCCGAGGTTGAAGAGTTAGTTCCTGTCGGATCCTTAGACCCAAATCAAGTACATGTGCCAGGTATTTTTATACAACGAATTTTTCAAGGGGAAAACTATGAAAAAAGAATAGAACAACGTACAACAACGCCAACTTTATAATTAATATATGTTAGATAAAAATGGAATAGCGAGAAGAATTGCAAAGGAAGTAAAAGACGGATATTATGTTAATCTTGGAATAGGTATTCCAACTTTAGTTGCTAATTTTGTACAAAAAGATATTGAAGTTGATTTTCAAAGTGAAAATGGAATTTTAGGGATGGGGCCTTTTCCTTTTGAAAGGGATGTAGACCCTGATTTAATTAATGCAGGTAAACAAACCATAACTGCATTAAAAGGAGCTAGTTTTTTTGATTCTGCTATGAGTTTTTCAATGATTCGAGGAAAACACGTAGATTTAACTATTTTGGGCGCCATGGAAGTAGCCGAAAACGGGGACATTGCTAATTGGAAAATTCCAGGCCGATTAGTCAAAGGTATGGGTGGAGCAATGGACCTGGTTGCTAGCGCTGAAAATATTATAGTGGCAATGATGCATACCAATAAAAAAGCTGAATCTAAACTTTTGAAAAGATGTAATCTGCCACTTACAGGGGTTAACTGTGTTAAGAAAATAGTCACAAACCTGTCAGTAATTGCAGTTACAGACCTAGGATTTAAGCTTTTAGAGCGCGCTCCAGGTGTCAGCATCGAGACAATTAAAAATGCAACTCAGGGTAATCTTATAGTTGATGGTGAAATCCCAGAAATGTCGCTATAATTCTTTGGGAATCGCACTTATTAAACGTTTAGTATACTTTTGTTTTGGATTTTTATAAACCTCATCAGCATCTCCTTGCTCTTCAATTTTCCCATTGTTCATAACAAGTATTTTATCTGACATATGTTTTACAACGGCGAGGTCATGAGAAATAAAAATATAAGTAAATTTAAAATCCTCCTTGAGGGAATTTAAAAGATTTAGGACCTGTGCTTGGACTGAAAGATCAAGAGCTGAAACGGATTCGTCACAAATAATTAATTTTGGCTCTACTGCTATTGTTCTTGCAATCACTATACGCTGTCTTTGCCCTCCTGAGAATTCGTGAGGGTATCGATCGAAACTATTTTTGTCAATGCCTACTTTTTCAAGTATATCAAGTGCTTTAGATTTACGACAGCTATAATTATCATACAATTTATGTACTAACATAGGTTCAATTATAGCCTCCCCAATTGTAAGCCTAGGATTCAAAGACGCTAAAGGATCTTGAAAAATAATTTGAATTTCTTTTCTTAGATGCCTGAGATCTTTTTTTGATAATTTGTGTAGGTTTTTCCCTTTGTAAAAAACAGAACCAGAAGTTGCTCTATTTAATTGTAAAATGGCATTTCCAAGGCTAGATTTTCCGCAACCTGATTCACCTACTAGTCCTAAAGTTTCTCCTTCAAATAGTTCGAAGCTTACATTATCAATCGCTTTAAATGATGACTTTCCAGAAAACAAACCATATCTTTTAAAGTATATCTTTTCAAGGTTTTCAACTCTTAATATTGGCGGAGAGTTATAAATTTTTTTATGTCTTTTTTTTCTCTCTTTTTTTGTAATAATTTCAAGTTTGTTAGAACCAGATAAGATATCTTTTATAGTTGGTAATCTTTTAAGTCTTTTTCCTGTCTTAGGTTTTGCAGAAATAAGAGCCTTAGTGTAAGGCTCTTTTGGAGTTTTTAAAACTGTGTTTGTATCTCCATTTTCAATAATACTTCCCTTATACATCACTAAGATCCTATTCGATATTTCTGAAACCGTAGCTAAATCGTGACTAATAAAAATTATGCTCATTTTTGTTTCTTTCTGAAGTGAACTGAGTAATGCAATAATTTCTTTTTGAACAGTAACATCTAAGGCTGTTGTTGGTTCATCTGCAATTAAAATTTTTGGTTTACACGCTATTGCCATAGCAATCATTACACGCTGTTGTTGCCCACCTGAGAGTTCATGTGGATATTTCTGTACCGCCATATGTGCATCAGGTATTTTAACACTATTAAATAACCTGAGAACCTCATCATTAAGATCTTTTTTATTGACAACATCATGGTGCAATAATATTTCTTTAAGTTGTGATCCGCACGTCATAGAGGGGTTTAATGCACTCATAGGTTCCTGAAAAATCATAGCAATTTCATTCCCCCTAACAGCTTGGATCTCTTTTTTAGAAAGCTCTTTTATGTCCACACCTTTGTATGTTACAGCACCTGAAAATTTAGTTTTTTCGCTAAATTGGATTAGCCTCATTAGTGACAATGCTGTTACAGATTTACCGGAACCACTTTCTCCAATAACACCCACTATTTCATTTTCATAAACATCAAAAGAAATAGAGTTAACAGCCTTGTTTGGTATATTATTACTATTGAAACTAATAGATAATTTTTTTACACTAAGAAGTAGTTTTTTTTCCAATTTTTCAGTTTGTAGTTGAACAAAATAATTCTTTTCAGTAAAATCTCACCACACTCTATTTATAATTAGCTAGCATTTTGTAGGCCTCTTCAATATAAATACTGATATCTCCATTGTAGGGGTTTCTCCCAAAAGAATCTTTTCCATGGCCTAGACGAACAATAATAAGATTATCATTTGGAGCCACGATAACACATTGTCCTAGGTGTCCTTCCATCATAAAAAAAGATTTCTTTTTGTTTTCTAGTAGCCAGAAACCGTAACCATATTCAGGGCTATTTTGAAATCTAGGCTTAATGCTTTTAGCGACAAAAGTAGAATCTAAAATCTGTTTCTTTCCCCATTTACCGTAATCTTTATAAAGCTTTCCTAGTCTTGCAAAATCTTTTGCTGTACTTCCAATACAGCAGTATGCCTTAACTAGATCATTTTCTTTACTATCTACTTGCCATATAGCATCATTTTCCGACTCTAATGGAATCCAAAAACTTTCGGACAAGTAGTTATATATTTTTTTCCCAGTCGCCTTTTCAATGACCATTGCAAGCAGTTGGGTATCTCCACTTGAATATTCAAATGATTGTCCAGGTAACTTAATCGTTTTTAAACCCAAAATGGTTTTTTCAAGCTCTTTTCCGTAATATGCTTGTGCAGTAATATTAATAGGCCAATAATAATCTTCTATCCAACTAGAGCCAGAAGACATTGAGGCAAGATCTCCAACAGTAACTTTACTGGAAAGTAATCCGTTATAATTTGGGAAAAAGTCAGCAACTGGCTGGTCTAGATTTTTTATGTGCCCTTCCATAATAGCTTTTCCTAGAAGTGCAGAAACATAGCTTTTGGCCATTGAAAAGGAATTACTTTTTGAATTTTCATTGTATTCATCGAAGTAGTCCTCATGAATAATACTATCATTTTTTATAATCATGAATGCGACAGTTCCTTTTGAACGGTGTAAATCCATTAACCTATCAGTACTAGATATTTTATTATAATCCTTGTGTAGAGGCCATTTTTTTGGACTTCCAGCCTTTATTGTAGAGTTATCAAAATAAACATAGTCATCAATTGAGGCAGTTGTATGCCCTTTAAAATAAACAACTCGGACAGCTTTAATTAAGTATTCCGTATCAGTGATGTAAAGTAATATTATTAGGGCAGCAAGACTCATGATTATCCATTTGATTACTTTTATCATTAATTTCATTTTGTTTTAAGTTTACATTAAAGGTAAATAATAGTTAAGCCCCGTTGTATTTAACTAATCAATTTTATGATGTCTTTTGCAAAATAACTGGCGATGATATCAGCGCCAGCACGCTTAAAAGCCATTGTTGTTTCTAGCATTACTTTGTCCTGGTCCAACCACCCTTTTTCACTTGCTGCTTTAATCATTGCATATTCTCCGCTTACCTGATAGGCCGCAATTGGTATATCAAATTTATTTCTAACATCTCTAATAATATCTAAATAGGCCATACCAGGTTTAATCATAATAATATCAGCTCCTTCATTTATATCTGTTTCTACTTCTCTTACAGCTTCTAAGCGGTTTGCACAGTCCATTTGATATGTTTTTTTGTCTTTTGGGATGTTTTTTTTATTTACAGGAGCTGAATCTAAAGCGGCCCTAAATGGCCCATAAAACGATGAGGCGTACTTAACGCTGTAGCTCATAAGCCCCACATCTTTGTAATTTTCTCTTTCTAAAGCTTTTCTAATGGTTTGTATACGACCGTCCATCATGTCACTTGGAGCTAGGAAGTTTGCTCCAGCATTAGCATGAGAGATACTCATTTTTGCTAAAATTTCGATGGTTTGGTCATTCATTATTTGTCCTTTTTCAACTATCCCGTCATGTCCATAAATAGAGTATGGGTCCAAAGCAACGTCTGTCATAACTAAAATTTCTGGGCATTTATTTTTGATAGTTTTGATGGCGCGCTGCATAAGTCCGTTTGGGTTAATCGCTTCATTGCCGAAATTATCTTTGAGAGTGTCTTCAACTTTAACAAATAATAATACAGCTTTTATTCCTAAGCCCCACATTGAAACAACCTCTTTTTCAAGGGTATCTAAACTGTGCCTAAAGTAATTTGGCATTGAAGGTATCTCTTCTTTAATTCCTTTGCCTTCCACAACAAAAAGAGGAACTAAAAAATCGTCTGAAGTGATATTATTTTCTTTCACCAAGTTTCTTATTGATTTATTTACTCGTAAGCGTCGATTTCGTTTTAAGGGATACATGTTAAATCCAGTTTTTAGGTTTTTTTAATACTTTAATTAACTCTTCTTCTTTGCTGTTTGGGGCTGGTTTATATCCGTAAGACCATTGTACTTGTGGAGGTAAACTCATTAGAATACTTTCAATCCTTCCATTAGTTTTAAGACCAAATAAGGTACCTTTATCGTGAATTAAGTTAAACTCTACATACCGACCTCTTCGAATTTCTTGCCATTGCCGTTCAGTCGCAGAATAGGTAATATTTTTCCTTTTATTGACTATCGGTACGTAACAATTTAAAAAGTTGTCAGCTACATCTTTAACAAAATCATACCATTGCTCTATTGTCATGGAGTCATTTCCCTTACAATAGTCAAAAAATAAGCCACCTACACCTCGTGCTTCGTTTCTATGGCTGTTGTAAAAATAGGAGTCACAATCTTTTTTATATTTTTTGTAGAAATTCTTATTATGGCGGTCACAGGCACTCTTACACTGCATGTGAAAATACTTAACGTCATCATCGAATAAATAATAAGGGGTTAAATCCATACCTCCTCCAAACCACTGGTCTATAATAGACCCATCTTTATTGTACATTTCAAAATAGCGCCAATTTGCGTGAACCGTGGGCACCATAGGATTCTTGGGATGCATTACAAGGCTTAAGCCACAAGCAAAAAAATCAACATTTTCAACTCCGAAATAGCTTTGCATAGCTTTTGGCAGAGCTCCATGAACTTTTGAAATATTTACTCCACCTTTTTCAAAAACATTACCATTAAGGAGTATGCGTGTGCGCCCTCCTCCTCCTTCTTCTCTCTCCCAAATGTCTTCGTTAAATGTAGCGCAACCATCGATTGCTTCAAAGGCCATTGTGATTTTATTTTGAAGTGCTTCAATGTATTTATAGAAAGTTTCTGTAATAGGCTGCATAGAGTTTATCCGTTATACGATTTTACAGCATCAATAAAAGCCTTAGCATGATCCACTGGGATATTAGGTAAGATACCGTGTCCTAGATTTACAATGTATTTGTCCTTACCGAATGAATTAATCATTTCATGTACCATTTTTTTTATTTCGTCAGGAGGCGATAATAAGCGAGAAGGGTCAAAATTTCCCTGTAATGTTTTATTCCCACCTGTAAGATAGCGTGCATTTCGAGCTGAGCATGTCCAATCGATTCCAATGGCAGCGGCATTGGATTTCCCCATTTCGTGCAATGCAAACCAACATCCTTTGCCAAAGGAAATCACAGGAGCATCATTTTTGAGTGCTTCTATAATTTGATTAATATATTTCCATGAAAACTCTTGGTAATCATTAGGGGATAGCATACCTCCCCATGAATCAAAAATCTGAAGCACATCTACACCAGACTTTACTTTTGCCTTCAAATAGCCTATAGTGGTTTCAGTAATTTTTTGTAGTAACAGATGTGCTGCCATGGGATTTGAAAAACAAAAAGCCTTAGCTTTGTCAAAATTTTTACTTCCCTGCCCTTGAACACAATAGCAAAACACAGTCCATGGCGAGCCAGCAAACCCTATTAGGGGGACTTCATTATTCAGTAATTCTTTGGTAGCTTTGATAGCTTTATACACGTAATCTAGTTCTATATTTACGTCGGGTACAATAACTCTGTCTAGATCTTTTTGTGTTCTAATAGGGTTTGGCAAGAATGGTCCAAAATTAGATTTCATTTCGACCTCGATATTCATAGCCTGTGGTATGACCAAGATATCACAAAATAATATTGCGGCATCCATCCCAAATCGGCGAATTGGTTGTAATGTAATTTCACTAGCCAACTCAGGTGTCCGACAACGTGTGAAAAAATCGTATTTATTTTTAATTTGCATAAACTCAGGTAAATAGCGCCCTGCTTGGCGCATCATCCAAACGGGTGGCCGAGTAACCACTTCACCTTTTAGGGCACGTAAAAATAAATCGTTTTTAATCATTTTTTTTGTCCTTTATAATGTGTTTTTGATTGACTAATTCAATAACACTTTCTATCGTTGGAATTTTGGCAGTATAAACATCTTTAAAATGTTTTCTAGCTTTTTTTGCAGTTGTTTCTCCAATACAGTAAGCTATACATGTTGGAGTATTTTTCTTTAGAAAACTTTCTATCGTTGAGGGGCTATAAAATAAAACCTCTCTTACTGATTTTGAGAGTTTGGGTGCCTCAAGTTTTGTACTGTAAGCTTCAACTTCGTTGACTGTAATGTTATTGTTTTCTAAAATTCCCGGCAGTTCGTCCATTCGAATATCACTACAAAAGTATGTTATTTCTTTTCCCTCTAAAAATTTAATTAAATATTCAGCTAGAGCCTTTGAATTTTTTGCACTGTGTCTAACAGGACCAATTTTTTGCTCAATTAGCTTTTTAGTTCGTCGTCCCACACAATAAATTGATTCAAATTTTAGTTCTTCAGATGTGCAATTATTTAAGATTGCCTCAACACCGTTTTTACTTGTGATTACTACATTTTTGTGTAATGCTTTTAATATTGTAGGCTTGATTCTGTTTGGAGTAGTTTTAATGAAATCAATGCTCTCTACTTTTATGGATTTAGGGAATAAATCTAATTGGCCAGCACTTAATATTTTTGAAGAAATTATAGTAGTATCTTGCGGCTTAATTGTTGCTTTACTAATTAAGCTTTTACCACCACGCTCAACAATAAAATCTAAGCATTCTTCTACCAGGCACTCATGTTTTCCAAGGATCGCACTTCGTTTTGCCTCTACTTTTTTTGTACCATCTTCATTCAAAATAATACCATGAAAATGCACTTCTTCGTTTTTTATAAATCCTAAAGCTCCTATAGGGGAGCTGCAGCCACCTTCTAGTTTATTTAAAAATTCACGCTCCATGGTTGTGCAGATTTCTGTTTCAACATCATTAAGTCTGCGACAAACTTCAAGTATATCCTTTTCTGAATTAAGGCAAGCAATCATTATAGCACCTTGTCCGGGTGCAGGTACCATCCACTCTAGATTAACAGAGTTCTCGGGTGTCAAACCTATCCTTCCAAGGCCCGCAGCAGCAAAAATAGCTCCGTTCCATGTCTTTGAGTTACTTAATTTTTCAAGTCTAGTGTTAATATTACCCCTAATTGCTACAGTAGAGTGTGAAGGATAGCGATTAAGCCATTGGGCTTTTCGCCTTAAGCTTCCAGTGGCTATTATTGCATTACTTTGTGCTAAAAATTCTTCATTATTTTTAAATACTAATGTATCTCTAACGTTGCCACGTTTAAGAACAGCTGCCTGAACAATACCTTTGGGTAGCAATGTAGGGACATCTTTAAGCGAGTGTACAGCAACATCAATTTCATCGTTAAGTAGTGCAATATCTAATGTCTTAGTAAATATTCCAGTGATACCAAATTCATATATTGGTTGATTTTGTGCTAAGTCACCAATAGATTTTATTGGGACTAAAGTTGTTTTACAGCCAAGACCTTCAAGTTGCGATTGGACACTTTTAGCTTGCCAAAGCGCAAGTTCGCTTTCACGAGTCCCTATACGTATTAGCTTCGGCATGACTAAGCTTTGAGTTGGAAAATTTTATTAATAAGATCTAAGCTTTCTTTTGAAGTAACCGTATCTTCTTTCAGGTGAAGAGCAAAATGGTTTGTAATTTTTTGAACAATATTAGAACTGATTAAATCTGCTTGATCGAAATCAAAACCAGCATTTTTTTTGCCCTGATTATTAATCTCAGTTTCAGCAAACACTTTTAATTTTTCTTTAAGTGCTTTGATTGTTGGAGCAAATCTACGCTGTTCAACCCATGACTCAAATTCTTCTTTTATACTTTTTATAATACCTTCAGCGATTGGGATATTTTTTTCTCTTTTTTGGAGTGTATTGTCTGTTATGCTGGAAAGCTCGTCAAGGTGGGTTAATGTAACATTCGGAAGGGTTTTCACATTTTCGTCGACATTTTTAGGAATTGAAAGATCTAAAATCAACAGCTCTTTTTTTCCAATAATGATCTGCTTGTCAATTGTTGGATTTTGGGCACCTGTAGCAACAATTAAAATGTCGGTCTTTGCAATTTCTTCTTGAAGTTGGCTGTAGTTTCTGGCATGAACTTTGAATTTTCCAGCTAATTTATCTGCTCGTTCTCTTGTTCTGTTTATAAGCGTTATATGTTCATTCTTAGTGTGTTTTATAAGATTTTCGCAGGTGTTTCTACCAATTTTACCAGTACCGAACAGTAGAATGTTTTTAGTTTGGATATTTTTTATAGTATTTAAAATATACTGAACTGATGCAAATGAGACAGATGTTGCGCCTGAAGATAGTTCAGTTTCATTTTTAATCCGTTTACTCGCTTGAAGTACAGAGTTTACTAGTCTTTCTAAATAACTATTTAATAGATTATACTTTTTTGAAATTTTTGCACTTAACTTAAGTTGACTTATTATTTCAAAATCTCCTAATATTTGACTGTCAAGACCAGCACCAACCCTAAACATGTGCTCAATAGCTTCACTACCTTTTAATATGTAGCATACTTTTTTAAACATATGAAAATGACCTTTAGTATTTTCGCACAAAAGTTTAATGAGCACATTAGGATCGTTAACTAATCCATAAATTTCTGTTCGATTGCAGGTTGAGGTTGCTATTAATCCGTTTAAGCCAATAGCTTTTCCTTGTTTAAGAACATTTGCTTTTTTTGTGGGGCTTAAGCTAAAACTGCCTCGCAATTTTGCATCTGCTTTTTTGTAGCTGATTCCTATAACACAAAAAGAATGATTAGAATCGTTATTTTTTGACTGCATATATTTGGGAGCAATTGCTTGTGAGCACAAAAATAAGTCCAATTAGAACTAAAAAGTAACGATAGAAGAACTTTATTTGTCGTTTGGAGGTTTCTCACAAAAAAATTCCTACTTTTGTAAATTGTATTAAATTATAAGGTTAATAATAAACAAAAAAACAATTTTTATTTATAATGAATCTAAATAAAGAAAATTTAACATTAGATACAAGCACTGTAAAAAGTATCGCTTCAGGTTCTTTTATAGAAACTCCTATTGAACAAGGATTTTTTGTATTGACCTTTCAAAATGATTCTGATGACTTTAAAGCGCTAGAAAGAGATATAGATAGCTCATTTATTCAATTCCATTTTTGCTTAAAGGGTAATACGCAATTTTGTTTTAATAACAATAATTACACACTTGATATTCCCGAAGAAAACACTCTTCTCCTATACAACCCCCAAAGGGATTTACCTATTAATATTATTGCTGGACCAAAAACTTGGATGGTATCTATTTTAATTTCAATTAAAAATTTCCATGCTCTATTTTCTCATGAAGCTAATTATATTTCTTTTTTAAAGGATGATAACAAATTAAAAAAATATTATAAAGATGGTTATATTACTCCATCGATGGCAATTGTACTTAACCAAATCATAAATTATAACCTTAATACAAATCTTCGTGAACTATATTCTAAAGCTAAAGTTTATGAGCTTTTAAGCTTATATTTTAATCGTGGTGAAGATGTCAATGTAGAACAATGTCCCTTTCTAGCGGATGAATCAAATGTTATTAAAATAAAGGCGGCTAAAGATATTATAATCCAACGCATTTCAGAGCCACCCAGCTTAATTGATCTTTCCTCTGAAATTGATCTTAGTCTAAAAAAGCTTAAAGAAGGTTTCAAACAAATTTATGGGACGACTGTCTATGGTTTCTTATTTGATTACAAAATGGAGTTAGCTCGAAAATTATTAGAATCAGGGACTCATAATGTAAATGAAGTTGGCTTAAAAGTTGGCTACAGTACAGCTAGTCATTTTATAGCTGCCTTTAAAAAACAGTATGGTACGACCCCAAAAAAATATATACAATCCTCAAATTAATGAAACTTAAACAATGAAAGGTATTTTATTAGTTAATCTGGGTTCTCCTGACAGCCCAAGCCCCAAAGACGTAAAAAAATATTTAGGAGAGTTTTTGATGGACGAACGCGTAATTGACGTCCCTAAGTGGGCCAGGACTTTATTAGTTAAAGGTATTATCTTAAATACTCGTCCCAAGACCTCTGCCAAAGCTTATAAAAAAATATGGTGGAAAGAAGGCTCTCCACTAATTGTTTTATCAGAGCGCCTTAAAGAAAAGGTGCAACAACAAGTAGATATTCCTGTGGTTTTGGCAATGCGCTATGGCAGTATGAAGATTAAAAATGGCCTTCAAGATTTGGCGGATAAAGGAGTAGATGAGGTTCTAATCATTCCACTATATCCACAGTTTGCAATGGCTACAACTGAAACTATTTTAGTTTTAGCAGAGAAATTGACTAAGGAATTTTTCCCGCATATCTCCTTGGAAAGCTTACCACCCTTTTACAACAATCCTGAATATATTAAAGTACTATCAGCTTCTATTAAGAATCACTTAAAGGGTAAAAAGTATGATCATTTATTGTTCTCATACCACGGTATCCCAGAGCGGCACATTCGCAAAAGTGATATTACAAAATCCCACTGTAAAATAGATAAATCATGCTGTAGCACTTCTTCTGAAGCCCATGCTTATTGTTATAAGCACCAATGTGTTGAGGTAACTCGTTTGGTTGGCGCTGCTCTTGAAATGGAACCGGAGATGTTTTCTACATCTTTTCAGTCCCGACTTGGAATTGATCCATGGCTGCAGCCTTACACAGATCGTACTATTGAACGACTGGGTAAAAACGGCACTGAGAATATGGCTATAGTTACTCCTGCATTTGTTAGTGACTGCTTAGAAACACTAGAGGAAATTGCAATGGAGGGGGAAGAAATTTTTCATGAAGCCGGCGGTAAGAATTTTACTACGGTACCATGTTTAAATGATGATCCGAATTGGGTAGCATTGCTTGCAAAATGGATTCAGGCATGGAATAAAAAAGCCCTAACGGTTTCGTAAATGAATAACCCTGTTGTTTCTGATTTTGGTACAAATTCTATTGGGAAATTACTAATTCGCCAAGCTGTCCCAGCATCAGTAGGTATACTGGTTATGTCATTAAACATTCTTATTGATACTATTTTTGTAGGCCAATGGATAGGCTCTCATGCTATTGCTGCCATTAATGTAGTTTTACCAGTATCGTTCTTTATTGCTGCCTTAGGTATGTCTATCGGAGTTGGAGGAGCTTCTATTATTTCAAGAGCACTTGGCGCTACCACTAAATTAAAAGCAATTCGAACATTTGGCAACCAGATTAGCTTGACATTAATACTTACTTTAACACTCATTATATTTGGACTTTATTTTACAGATGAAATCGTCCCAATCTTTGGAGGTAAAGGTTCCATATATACACCCGCTAAGACTTATTATAGAATTATACTTTATGGAGTTCCATTGTTAGCTCTTTCCATGGTGGGCAATACAGTTATCCGCGCTGAAGGTAAGCCAAAATTTGCAATGTATGCAATGATTATACCCTCCATTACAAATTTAATTTTAGACATTATACTAATAAAAATTTTAAATCTAGGGATGTATGGTGCAGCATGGGCAACCACAGGCTCTTATTTATTATGTTTTTTATTTATTTTATGGTTTTTCATTTCGGAGCACTCTGAAATGAAATTACGATTACATGATTTTAGGCTAAGTAAACAAATTGTTTTAGAGATAAGTGGTTTAGGTTCGGTCACATTGTCTCGCCAGGCCGTAGTAAGTGTGACTTATTTATTGATGAATAATATTTTATATGATTTTGGAGGCGAAACTTCGGTTACAGCTTATGCCATTGTCTCAAGAATGTTGATGTTTGCTTTGTTCCCAATTTTTGGGATAACACAAGGGTTTATTCCAATTGCAGGATATAATTATGGTGCAAAAGAATACAAACGAGTAAAACAAACTATAACTATTTCGTTAAGATACTCTATAGCTTTAGCCACTATAGTTTTTTTATTATTGTTTGTATTTTCGGAGCTTATTACTCGGGCTTTTACTACAGATCTTTTGGTGATTCAAAAAACTCCTAATGTTATGCGATGGGTTTTTGCAGCAACGCCAATAATTGCAATCCAACTGATAGGTGCAGCCTATTTTCAAGCTATTGGCAAAGCAACGTCTGCTTTGTTACTATCACTTTCACGTCAAGCATTTTTATTTATCCCTCTAATTTTTATATTACCTTTATGGTATGGTGAACTAGGGGTATGGATTGCTTTTCCTGTAGCAGATTTATTATCTACTATTTTAACTGCATATTTTTTGAGAAAAGAGTTAAAGAAAAACTTAAAAATAATATGATGGAATATTATAATTATATTAAATCTTTTCACCTCGTTTTTGTAATTACTTGGTTTGCAGGGCTTTTCTACATCCCCCGTCTATTTATTTATCATATTGAGGCGCAACAAAAACCTTCACCTGAAAATACAATTCTATCCAATCAGTTAAAGTTAATGGCTCGTAGATTATGGTACATTATTACATGGCCGTCGGCTATTTTAGCAACTATGTTCGCGCTCTGGTTGCTATACTTATCACCTTATTGGGTTCAGCAGTCTTGGATGCAGGCAAAATTAGTATTTGTATTTTTACTTATAGCTTATCACCTTAAAACACATTTCATTTTTAGAGAGCTTCAAATGGATAAAGTAAACTATACTTCAAATTTTATGCGTATTTGGAACGAAGGGGCAACATTACTTTTATTTGCTATTGTATTTTTGGTAATTTTAAAAAGTACGCTAAATATGGTTTTGGGATTGCTTGGCCTTTTAGTCCTTGCATTTGTTTTAGTATTTGCGATTCGATTATATAAAAGGATTCGCAATAAGAGGTAATAACAATATTGCATTTTTCCTATATTTATAAAAAAGTATTTCTTCATGAGGAATCATAGCTTGTCATTAAGTTCTAGAATCTTCTTTTATATGATTCTTTTAGTTGTATTAGCCTCAATTCTAATAGCTTCTCTTACCGTTTATCAGTTTAATGAACAATCACAGGACTACCACCGAATGCGTTTAGAACGTAAAGAAGCCCAACTAATTTCGAGTATCAATTACGTCCTAAAAGAATCAGGCCTAGAAATTAAGCAAGAAAATTTAGATGATATTTTCAAACAAAAAATATATGAAATATCAAATATTCATAATGTTGCTTTCAATCTTTATAATTTGAGTGGACAATTTATTAAGTCATCTAAGCCTTGGCTACAAAATGATCCCGTTCCATTGCAATTATCAACTTCTATAATTGATACTCTACGTTCATTGCCGACAAAAAGATTTGTTGAAAAAAATAAACTATTAGATGGTAATTATCGCTCCTCTTATCGCATATTGAATGGCCCTGATTCAAAGCCATTAACTATTTTAAATGTCCCTTATTTTGATGATGATTCTTTAAATTCGGTAGAGCTTAAGGAATTTTTGGTAAGAATAGGTTATGCTTATATAATGATGATCATTATAGCCATTGTATTTGCATATGTTATGTCAAAATTTATCACTAAATCCTTGAAAGCCATAAGTGACAAAATGCATAAAGCTCGTTTTGAGAAACGAAATAAGAAAATTCCGTTAGACGGAGCGTTTACAGAAATTAAATCTATTATAGAATCATATAATAATATGATTGACGCTCTTGAAGAAAGTGCATTAAAATTAGCCTCAACTGAAAGAGAACAAGCTTGGAGAGAAATGGCTAAACAGGTAGCTCACGAAATTAAAAATCCTCTAACACCTATGCGTCTAAGTGTTCAAAGCTTTCAGCTTAAATTTAATCCTAAAGACAAGGATGTTCACAAAAAAGTAGATGAATATAGCAAAACATTGATACAACAAATTGACACTATGAGTAAAATTGCAGAGGCTTTTTCTAGCTTTGCAAAAATGCCTGCTCAAAAACTAGAGAATTTGGATTTCGGCGAAGTTATAGAGCACGCTCTTGATATTTTCCCGGACTCCTTCATTAAATTTGATAAGCCCAAAAGCCCATTAAAAATATATTTTGACAGAGATCAACTTAATCGAATTATCACGAATTTAGTCAAGAATGCCATTCAATCTATACCTGAGGGAATTACTCCCGAAATTAAAGTTAAATTATCACACGACAGTAATAAAATTTATATTCACGTTGAAGATAACGGAATTGGTATAGATCCTTCTATAGAAAAGAAAATATTTGAACCCAAATTCACTACAAAGACAAGTGGGATGGGTCTAGGGCTGCCTATGATTAAAAGTATAATTGAAGCTTACAAAGGGGAAATATCCTATGAAACAAGCTTAAAAAAAGGTACACTTTTTTTAGCTTCTTTTCCTAAAATACAAACATAATATGAATTTTAATAATTTAATAATAAAGATTGAAAAGAGTGTTGGTATTATAACTATAAACCGGCCCAAAAAATTAAATGCCCTAAATAAGGAAACAATTTTGGAACTTCATGATGCGTTGAAGGTTCTAGATCAAGACTCCTCAATACGTGTAATTTTACTAACTGGGAGTGGAGATAAAGCATTTGTTGCAGGAGCTGATATTACAGAATTTTCAGATTTTAATATTCAACAAGCTGCTCAATTATCTAGAGAAGGACAAACGTTATTATTTGATTATGCAGAAAATTTATCAACCCCAATAATTGCTGGAATTAATGGTTTTGCACTTGGAGGTGGCCTCGAATTAGCAATGGCTGCTCATATTAGAGTTGCAAGTGTCAATGCGCTTTTGGGCTTACCAGAAGTTAGTCTTGGATTAATTCCTGGATATGGAGGCACTCAGCGTTTAACACAATTAGTTGGCAAGGGCAGGGCTATTGAACTTATTACTACAGCAAATATGATTGATGCCACAAAAGCAGCACAATGGGGTTTAGTAAACTCTGTTACTTCAATAGAGGATTTGATTCCTTATTGTTTGTCTTTAGCAGAAAAAATAGTAGTAAACGGACCTCTCGCTGTATCGTCATGTTTAAAATGTATAAATGCAAACTTGAAAGACGGAGTTAATGGCTTTGATATTGAAATCTCAGAATTTGCAAAGTGTTTTGGCACTCAGGATTTTGAAGAGGGAATTTCTGCATTTCTTGAAAAGCGAAAGGCAAGCTTCAGTGGTGAATAGTTCTAAAAAGGTTAAAAAATTAATTTTGGAATTGTAATAATTTAATCTGCTAATACAATAATTTTATTGTCATTCATCTCAATTGTTCCAGAGTTGATTGCCAACCAGTATGAATTATCTTTTTTGTCAAATTTCGAAAGATTACCCTCTTCAATTTTAATCTGACCTCTAATTTTGACAAACCCGTCTTTCAGGATAGAAATAACAGAAGCGTGGTTATTCAACATTTCAAATTCACCATCTACCCCAGGTACAGAAACGCTTTCAACATCTCCTTTAAATAGGGTTGTTTCAGGGGATACAATTTCTAGATACATAAAGTTTAGTTTTTTAAGCTTCAGCTAACATTTTTTCACCTGCTTCAATAGCCTCTTCAATTGTACCTTTAAGGTTGAAAGCAGCCTCAGGTAAGTGATCTAATTCGCCGTCCATAATCATATTAAAACCTTTAATAGTTTCTTTTATATCAACCAGAACTCCAGGTATTCCTGTAAATTGCTCTGCAACATGAAAAGGCTGAGACAAGAAACGTTGTACACGACGTGCACGCCCAACAGCTAGTTTATCTTCTTCTGAAAGCTCTTCCATACCTAGAATTGCAATAATATCTTGAAGTTCTTTATATCTTTGAAGCAATTCTTTAACACGCTGTGCACAATTATAGTGTTCGCTGCCAAGTATATCTGCCGTTAGAATTCGAGAAGTTGAGTCCAATGGGTCAACAGCAGGATAAATTCCTAGCTCTGCAATTTTACGCGATAGTACTGTAGTCGCATCCAAATGCGCAAAGGTTGTGGCAGGAGCAGGATCAGTAAGGTCATCTGCAGGCACATAAACAGCTTGAACTGAGGTAATAGAACCTTTTTTAGTTGATGTTATACGCTCTTGCATAGCACCCATTTCTGTAGCTAGTGTAGGTTGATAACCCACCGCAGAAGGCATACGTCCTAATAATGCAGACACTTCAGAACCGGCCTGTGTGAACCTAAAAATATTATCCACAAAAAATAAAACGTCTTTGCCTTGACCATCTCCTGCACCGTCTCTAAAATATTCTGCAATTGTGAGACCTGATAAAGCAACTCTAGCACGAGCTCCTGGAGGTTCATTCATTTGTCCAAATACAAAGGTAGCCTTAGACTCTTTCATCGCATTCTTATCAACTTTTCTAAGATCCCATCCACCGGCTTCCATGGAATGCATAAAGTCATCCCCATATTTTATAATACCGGATTCTAGCATTTCACGCAATAAGTCATTTCCTTCACGTGTACGCTCTCCAACACCAGCAAATACTGAAAGTCCACCGTGACCTTTTGCTATGTTATTAATAAGTTCTTGAATTAAAACAGTTTTTCCAACACCAGCTCCACCAAATAGACCAATCTTACCACCCTTAGCATAAGGTTCAATAAGATCAATTACTTTGATTCCAGTAAATAAGACTTCAGTTGAAGTTGAAAGGTCTTCAAATTTTGGAGCCTCGCGGTGGATTGGAAGTCCATCTTTTCCTGTTTTAGGTAAGTTTCCTAATCCATCAATAGCATCTCCAATTACATTAAAAAGACGACCATAAACATCATCCCCAATAGGGACTTGAATAGGTGCTCCAGTTGAGTGAACTTCTGTTCCACGGCTTAACCCGTCTGATGAATCCATTGCAATGGTTCTTACTGAGTTTTCACCAATGTGCGATTGTACCTCTAAGACAAGAATTGATCCGTCTTCACGATTAATTTCTAATGAGTCATAAATCTTTGGAAGCTCTGCACCAGCTTCAAACACTACATCAATAACTGGACCTACGATTTGGGAGACTTTTCCTGTAACTTTTGACATTACTTAAATACTTTTAAAATTTAGCTAAAATGTGTCGAAAAACAGTCTGTTTTTGCGCATCAAAGATAAATAATATAATTAAAAAACCCAGAGCAAAAGTCTGGGTTTTTTAGTACAAATTCTAAACTTTATCTAGAACGCTATCTTAGCTCCACAGTAGTACAGTGAACCTATTTGTCCTGACCCTGGAATACTAACATAGCTTCTTCCAGCAATATTATTTCCACCAAGTTCAAATTGGATGTTGTCCATTGCCGGTACAGCAAACATAAACTTAGCATCTAATACAGTATTCTCTCTTATTGTAGCATCAATGAAAGACGACTCATAATAATATTCTGAGTTGTATCGTACATTAGCTGAGAAACTTGTGTTTTCTGCAAGGTTAGCTGTAAATCCTAATTTTAGTCTATGCTCTGGTGTATTCCATGATAACTCAAAATCTGAGTTAGCAGGAGCATCATAATCAAGATTGTTATATTCGTAAATTAAATTCATAGAATACATTGAATTAAAGCGCTTAATGGCTTCCACACTAACACCATATGTGTCAAATGGGACACTTAAATTAGCGTCAAGACCAAATTGATGGTAATTTCCATCAGCCATAGCCTCTTGCGGAGTCAAACTACTTCCAGTTTCTAAATCAGTCAGAAACGGCACATATACACTATTGGTGCCTATGTAATTTTCGTATTGACTGTAGTAAGCGTTGAAGTCCAATGTGAAGTCTTTTGAATTGTACCTGTATCCAATGTCGTAAGAGACTACTTTTTCAGCCTCTACATAATCAACATTTTCCGCTGTAGCTTCACCTTGATTATCCCAAATACTTTTATTTAAGGCATTTGCAAAAACATCTGCTCCCGTGAATTGAGCAATTCCACCATTTGCAAGCAATTGAGCTCTTAAAGGGTCACTACCAAATCTATCTATGTTGTCACGCGTTGTTCCTAGCAAAGTTTCTTCAAAGTTAAATAATCCGATAAATTTATCTTGATTTGTTGGGTTTCTATACCCTACTTGTGCAGAAACTCTAATATTTGAGTTATCAGACAGCTTGTAAAGTAATCCAAGTCTTGGAGTTACGTTAGCATCCTCCATTACGCTTTGTTTGTCATAACGCATGGATGCAGTGAGAGATAAATCGTCATTCATTAAATCTTTTTGCATTTGCGCATAGACGCCGTATTCGTTCCATGTAATAGGATCAAAATAGTCTGTGTAAAGAGTTCCTTCGGTATCTAAATTGAATCCCCTGTAGAGTCCACCAACGATTAAGTTTGCAAAATCCCATTTGTCTTCAAAATCGTAATTAGCCTCAAAAGTATATACTTCAGAAACATCTTGAATACGCGCCCCTAAAAATCCTGTATTAGTAGTTAGAAGTGCTCCAGTTGTAGCGTTAGCGATAGCTTGATCGAACTCTGGTGTTCCAGCAGGAATCATATTTGCATTGGCTGCTCCACGAGCAATAACGTGAGCAAATGTAGTATCTCCTCCAAAAAGTTCATTCAGGGTCAACGCGTTAGTATCTTGACCTAATGCAGCTGCAGTTCCAATTTGTGTTCCAATTTGTCCCAATAGACCAACAAGATCGCCTTGAGATAATACGCCTAGATAATTTAAAAGATATGTTTGACCCCAACCACCTTGAATTCCACCTGCCTGTTGATTTGCGACAGAAGTTCCTAAAGCTGCACTTTGAGTTGTGTCCCCAGCATCTTCTTTAGTGAAGTAAGCTCTAGCATTAAATCCACCAGAGTTATATTCTAATTTGTGCATTTGTACAACAAAATCTTTTATGTTATATCTAGCATTTCCAGCTGGAAGAGGTGCTTCACCAGTACCAACTAATGAACTAAATTCAAATTCGCTATTTTCGTTTGGTCTGTAGTATATACTAGTGTTACCTTTTACGTTTTTAGCTTCATTTCCAAACAGTTCTAGTTCTGTGTAACCTGTCGAAACAATTTCATCGAAATAGTTTGGAGATAATCCGGACAAGGGAGTTAATTGAGCCTCATATGCAGGGTTAAGCGAGCTAGCGTAGTCAATTAAAGCGTCCCATATTTGAGTTGATGAAAAACGCTGTTGACCATACTCGTTAACTGCATCATAGTCTGGAGCATCAGGGTCATATCCCTCAACAATACTTCCTTCACCGCAATTAGAGCATTCTCTTTTGTGGCGAGTGTCTGTTGCAGCCCACTCGGTACCTTCTTTAGCAGAAATGGTTGCTTTAACAGCCCATTTATCACCAAGCTTAGTGGCTAAACGAATTCCAAAGTCATTAAACTCACCCTGACTTCCGTCCATTTGTTGAGTTGCTCCAGTTCTGTAATAAGCAGTAATTCCTTCGTGATCGAAAGCACTTTTACTGTTTATTGACATAATCCCTTTATATGCATCCATACCATAAAGTGCAGATGCTGAACCAGGAAGTAGTTCTACACTTTGGACATCTAATTCGTTAATACCAATTAGGTTTCCAACAGCAAATCCAAAAACAGGAGCTTGTGTATTCATTCCATCAACAAGAGTTACAAAACCTTCGTTATAGGCAGTTCCAAATCCTCTGGTATTAACTTGACTAAATACTAAACCTGTTTGGTTCATTTGTACGCCTTTGACATTCTGTAAGCCTTCAAAGTAATCCGATGAAGGAGTTCGTTGGATTTGTCTTATACTATATTTCTCAACAGTAACAGGCGATTCAAAAATTCTTTGTGGAACTCTTGAGGCAGATACAACAACTTCGTCCAAGAGGCTGCCTTCTACTAACGTAAATGTAATGTTTTGATTATTTGCAGAAACTTCTTCAGTTGCCGAAGTAAATCCAACACTACTTGCTTGTACTGTGAATGGCGGAGCTTGACTTACACTTAATGTAAATTTACCATCAAAGTCTGAAATAGCTCCAGATGATGTTCCGACGACAATGATATTTGCCCCTGGAAGTGGCATACCACTATCATCATTAACGGTTCCTGTTACAGTGGTTTGTGCAAAAGAAACGGCTCCAAATAGTAATGTAAAAATTCTTAAAATTGTTTTCATTAGTTATATATTTTGGTTTGCTTGTGTTTAGTTTTATTAATAAATAAAGAATAAATATACGTAAAAAATAATAATTTGTAATTTTTTAAGACAATTCAATGCTAATTTGAAAATAATAAGGTCTTAAATTTTTGATGATTATCAATCCCCTTCAAACACATAACCTTACTCTACTGTGATGGTTTATTCTTTCGGAGTGGTTAATCTTACCCCTTAATCATTTTCATAATTTCATGACATTAATCTTGATTGACGTTTAAATGACGTATTGATTATTTAATGATTAAATTAAAATTTCAGTTATTTTGTTGTTAAGTAAATTTAATTTCTTTTTTATGAATTTAAGTAAAAGAATAAAAAAATCGAGGACAAAAAATGGATTAACTCAACTAGACCTTTCTGAAAAATCAGGTATTAACTAAGGACAATCCAAAGAATTGAAAATGAAGAAGTAACTCCCTCGATTTATTCCTTAAACAAAATTAGTGAAATTCTTAATGAAGATTTTAGTTCATCAGAAAATAAATCAAAATTTAAGAAAACCTACATATTTATTTTGTTAGGAATTATTTCATTAACACTTGGTTTTTATTACATCAGTTTTAAAGAGTTACCACCACCACCTTTTGATTATTGGAAACAAGTTTATCAAGAATTGAAAACTTCTGATGGGGGTTATATTAAATATTATGATACAAACTGTTATGGTTCAGATGGAACAGATTGTGACATCATTGTTTTAAAGTATTTAAATGATAATATCCAATGGAAAACTACAATTGGAGGGAATTCTTGGGATTATGTTGAGGATATTTTAGAAGTAGAAGATGGATACTTAGTACTCGGACAAACAGGTTCTTATGGTGTAGGGAATAATGATGTTTATTTAACTAAATTGGATTTAATGGGAAATGAACTTTGGTTTAAAACATATGGTGATTCTTTGAATGATTATGGTAGGGTAATTACTTCATCTAATAATAATAAATATATAATAAAGGGGGAAAAACAAAATTGTCCTGTCCTAATGATTGGGAAAATTGTTATATGGAAGAACTTGTAATTAAAATAAACGGTAAGGGAGATAAACTTTAAGATAGTTTTGAATTACTAATTTCCTCAATTGTAAGATTGTAAACTTTAACAATATCTTTTCTCTTGACTCTTTCTTCTCTAATCTTAACTTTTTTGTACATAGAATGTACTTTTGAGTTGGTAAATTCAGTATTTCGAGGGGTTTTCAAACCTTCATCATTGAATATTTTAGAAATCTTTCTGTAACCGATAGGGGTAAGAAAATCCTCTTTATACTTACAAATTCTATCGTAAAGGTATTGTTGGTATTCACTATAATTTGATTCCCACAATTTGGTGGTAGTAATTGAAAATGAGAATCTTACAATAAGGTTTGAGGGGAAAGAATAACCACCCCGTAATGTTACTCCACTGTGACAGACTTGGCTAAATTCCTAGGCTGATCCACGTTTTTGTCTAGTAAAACAGCAATGTAATAGGATAAAAGTTGCAAGGGTATAGTGGTAAGTAGAGGAGATAATAGCTCTGAGCTTATTGGAACTTCAATTACATGATCAGCTATTTCTTTTACATGAGTATCACCCTCGGTAACAATACCAATTACTTTACCTTTTCTAGATTTAATCTCTCGTATATTGCTAACGATTTTTTCGTAATGGCCATATTTAGTAGCAATCACAACAATAGGCATATTTTCATCAATAAGAGCTATTGGACCATGCTTCATTTCGGCTGCAGGATAACCCTCTGCATGAATATATGATATTTCTTTTAGTTTTAGCGCTCCTTCTAGTGCTACGGGGAAATTAAACCCTCTTCCGAGGTATAAAAAATTTGGAGCGTCTTTGTAGATTTTAGCAATTTCTTCAACTTTTGGATTTGCCTCTAAAACTTTTTCAATTTTTGATGGAATATTTTCAAGTTCAACTAAATACTTTTTGTAATTAGTCTGTGAAATTGTCCCTTTAGCTTTTGCTAATCTCAAAGCAATTATAGTTAGAAGTGTAATTTGAGTCGTAAAAGCTTTGGTAGAAGCTACGCCAATTTCTGGCCCTGCATGAGTATAGGCCCCAGCATCAGTCTCTCTTGAGATAGATGATCCGACAACATTACATATACCAAAAACGAATGTACCGTGTTTTTTAGCAAGCTTTATTGCGGCAAGAGTGTCAGCAGTTTCACCAGATTGTGATATAGCAATAACAATATCTTTTTTTGTGATAATTGGATCTCTGTACCTAAACTCTGAGGCATATTCAACCTCAACAGGAATCCTTGCTAGAGTTTCAAATATATATTCCCCAACCAAGCCAGCGTGCCATGATGTGCCACACGCTACTACAGTGATTTTTTCAGAACTCAGGAACTTTTCAATATAATCTTCAACACCAGCCATCTTTATAAGTCCCTGATTAACACTTAAGCGTCCTCTGTATGTGTCCACAATAGCCTTGGGTTGTTCAAAGATTTCTTTAAGCATAAAGTGATCATAGCCACCTTTCTCTATTTGTTCAATATTTAGTTTAAGCTTTTGTATGTAAGGGTCGAAAAGAATATCGCTTTTAATTTTTCGATATCTAGCTTCTTTATGAAGTCTGATAATAGCCATTTCTTCATCTTCTAGATACACAGCATTATTAGTATACTCTATAAATGGAGAAGCATCACTAGCTACAAAAAACTCATCTTTTCCAACTCCAATGGCAAGTGGACTGCCCAGCTTAGCAACAATAATTTCGTTAGGTTTCTTTATATCGAAAACAGCGATAGCATAAGCTCCAACGACTTGATTTAGAGCAATCTGCACTGCTTTCCCCAACATATAGTTTCCGCTTTTTTGAATATCTTCAATAAGATTTACAAGTACTTCCGTATCTGTTTCGGATTTAAAGCTATATCCTCTATTTATGAGCTCTGTTTTAATTGCTGCATAATTTTCAATAATTCCATTATGAATCAGAACAATTTCTCCAGAACTAGAACAGTGAGGGTGTGAGTTTACATCGTTCGGTATTCCGTGCGTGGCCCATCTGGTGTGACCAATTCCAATCTGACTCCCCTTAAATTTTAAATTATTTATTTTGTTGTCTAAATCAGAAACTTTCCCTTTAGTCTTAGTAATGCTTATATTTTTCCCATCAAAAAGTGCAATTCCTGCACTATCATATCCTCTGTATTCTAAGCGCTGAAGCCCTTTTAGAATAATTGATTGAGCATCTCTATGTCCTATATAACCAACAATTCCACACATAAGATTTAATTATTTATCTGGGTATAGTACACTTCGAGTTCAACTCTTTTAATAGCATTATCTGAATTACTTCCATGAAGAACAATTCCTTTTGGAGATAAAACAGAACCTGACGGAATGCCCTTAATCAAGCTATCATAATCTAGAAGTTTTTGTGGATTGGTTGCCCCAACATTAGAAGAAACAAAGAGTCCTAATTTTAGATTGGTAAAATCACTTATTATAATGTTTTTTAAGTGCTTGGTTAGACGAACTTTATATTTTTTGTGTTCATTTCCTTCCTCGTCAGTTTCCGCGGTTAAAGGCACTAAGTGATAGAATTTAGAATCAGAAGTAGTTGTATTTACTGTAGGGTCTTCAAAATAATCTATCAAAGGAATATTGTTCTCAAGATCATGAATGTATATTCTGTTAGGGTAGTCTGAGTCTGCCTGCATAGCATCTTCATCAATATAAAACTCTAAGTAAGCCTCGTTAATTAAACGCTTGATGACTCGCTCTTCATCGGGCTCCCCTTCATTAAGTATATCTCTAAAGTCAGAAATAAAATCATCAAAATCATTTCCGTCTTCGTCCTGTGAAAAGAGTTCAACAACAGCCATAGACCCCTCGCCGCCTTTAAGATAAATTTGTTGATCCCCTTCATTTTCATTCGCATTATTGATGATATCCAAAAAAGAGGATGAGAAATTATTATCAAATATTGTAATATTGTTTCCAGCAAATCTTAGGTCGTAACTTCCTTGTCTTTCAGTTATTTCGTCAGTTGTTTCACCAGTTGATTGATCAGATGTGGTTATAGTAGTTTCATATGTGTAATGTAGCTTTAAATGCGCATTGGCTGAGCCAAAGTCCATTTGAACTAAACTTCCATTACCAGTAGAATTAGATTCAACTTTAAAATACAACCCTCTGAAGTAATTATAAAAGGCATTTGCACTACTTAATTCATCACTCCCTTCTTTATCAAAAATTAAATTTTCCCAAAAGTTATCAGGTAAATTATCTTCCAATTTAATTCTTAGACTTGGGCTTAGGGTTTCTGAGGTAAGAATTTCACCATCTTCATCTCTTGTAACTAGAGTAATGTCATTATTATTAGGTATGAATTCAGAATCAGAATATATTAATTGACCTTCTAAGTCAATATTATTTAATGTTTCCAGCGAACTCATTGTCCCATTCGAATAATAAGCTTGTGATTCATCTAAATCACTTCCAGGATCGAAATTTCTAAGAAAGAAATTATTTTTATGTATAGATAAATTAATTGAGCTGTCCCCATACAACGAGTCTAAAATATTCACGCCGTCACCAACGCTGCTAAAATATGGAATGGTTAGAACTACTGAATCTAACACAGTGTTGTCGCCAAAATCAGGGTTATATGTACTTGGGGTTAATTGTCCTAAGAAATGAGAATTTGTAGATCCAAAATTTGGGTCGTTATAATGCCCCAAAAGATAGCCTGGCAAACCATTTGATTGAAACGGCATAATGCGCTTGTTATAGGTTTTTGCAGGATAAGACTGATTTTGTATTAAAATGTCTTGGTTATTTACAACATCAGCACCAATTTCTGTATAATCTTCGTTACAAGAACAAGTGAAATTTAAAACTGAAATGAAAACAAATCCTTTTATAAAGGAACTATAATTTTTTTTCATTGAATTTTTTCTAGGACTAATTTAAAAATTGATTATCGTAGAACTCCGTGTATGCCTCTGAAAAAGCTTCAGGGTATTGATATTCTAAAACAGGCTTTTCGCTTTTCGCTATATAGTTGTCCAGTTCTTCTGGGAGTTTTTCTGAACCCTTAATCAAACCATCAGAAAAATCAATAGCTGTTTTTATCAAATTGACATAATTAGGAACCTTTAAATTTTGAAGATGGTCGTCATTAATTTCGTCGAATTTAACTTTATCGATTAACTCTTTATTGAGAGATTCATCAAAACTTTGCTCATAAACTGAGGTTATAACTTTACTTTCTTTAAATAAAGGCTCGTCTTTGTAATATTCTCTCAGATACATTGGTAATAGAGAAGCTAGCCAGCCATGAACGTGAATAATGTCAGGAGACCAATTTAATTTTTTCACAGTTTCAATAACTCCCTTAGCAAAAAAAATTGCGCGTTCATCATTATCTTTGAATAATTCGCCATTTTCATCTGTCAAGGTTGCCTTTCGTTTAAAATAATCTTCATTGTCTATAAAATAAACTTGAATTCTTTCTTTCGGTATAGATGCAACTTTTATTATGAGTGGCATATCTAAGTCATTTATAACTAAGTTAATTCCTGAAAGTCTAATTACCTCATGCAATTGGTGTCGACGCTCATTAATATTCCCATAACGAGGCATAAATATGCGAATTTGCCCACCCTGTTTATTAACCATTCTTGGAGCTTCAAAGGACATGGAAGAAATCTCAGTTTCTGGTAAATAGGGAATTACTTCAGATGACACGTACAATATTCTTTTGTCTTTCATAAAATTAGGGTCTTTGGTTTTCACAATAAAAACTTTGCAAAAATACAAAATTTTATGCAGATTAACAGTAATACCTTATGTTTGCAATCGGTTATTTTTTTTGAATGAAAATTTTCACTACAGCTAAAGAGGTCTCTAATTTTTTGGAACCTTTAAAAACATCAACCTCTAGTTTTGGGTTTGTACCTACAATGGGAGCACTACATAGGGGGCATGTTTCATTGATAAAAAAAGCATGTAAAGAAAATAATATTGTAATTGTTAGTATTTATGTAAATCCAACACAGTTTGATAAAAAAAACGATCTAAATAAATATCCTAAAAACTTAAAAAAGGACATAAATATATTGTGTTCACTTAACGAAGATAAAGTTGTTTTATTTACTCCCGATAATAAAGAAATTTATGGGGCCAGAACTAAAAAAGAAAAGTTTAGTTTCGGTAGTCTAGAAAATAAATTAGAGGGAAAATTTAGACCAGGGCACTTTGAAGGAGTTGCTACTGTGGTTAAGAAGCTTTTAAAAATTATACGACCTGATAAAGCGTACTTTGGGGAAAAGGATTATCAACAATTACTTATTATAAAAAAACTTGTAATTGCAATGGGGGCTCGCACTCTGATCGTGAGCTGTCCCATTTTTAGAGAAACCAACGGATTAGCGATGAGCTCAAGAAATAGTCTTCTTACTAAAGCTGAAATACAGTATGCTTCAAAAATTTATAATGTTTTAAAAATAGTTAAAGAAAAGTTTAAAGAATCTTCTTTGGAAATCATAAAAAAATGGGTCTTAAATGAATTTGAGAATGACACTCTTTTTAATATAGAATATTTTGAGATTACAGATTCATTGAATTTAGAAATAGCCACTTCGGTTAACCACTCAAAAAAATACCGAGCTTTTATTTCAGGCTACATTCGCAATGTCCGATTAATTGATAATATCGCACTAAATTAATTACCTTTGAGCCATGCAAATACAAGTTGTCAAATCTAAAATCCATCGTGTTAAAGTAACTGGGGCAGATTTAAATTATATTGGTAGTATAACTATTGATGAAGACCTTATGGATGCTGCCAATATTATTCAGGGTGAAAAAATACAAGTAGTAAACAACAATAATGGAGAGCGTTTAGAAACCTATGTGATACCTGGGCCTAGAAATTCTGGTGAAATCACTTTAAATGGAGCTGCTGCGCATAAGGTAAGTGTTGGTGATGTTTTGATTCTCATAACATATGCTAGCATGAGTATTGAATCTGCTAAAGTATTCAAACCTTCATTGGTTTTTCCAGACGAAGCCACCAACCTTTTGAAATAAACATCTTGAATAAATCTGTTAAATCATTACTAAAAATTGCCTTGCCTATTTTTCTAGGTGGTATTTTGGTTTGGTATTCATTAAATAAGATTTCATTTTCATTATTGGCAGCTTATTTTCTTGACGCAAATTATATCTGGATTGGGCTAGGCGCTTTTTTGGGTGCTTTAAGTCACTTGTCTAGAGCTTACAGATGGAAATTTATGATAAACCCAATGGGATACAAGCTAAGGTTAGCTAATAGCGTAATGGCCGTTTTCTCAGGGTATTTAATTAACTATACTATACCAAGAGCCGGTGAGGTTTCGCGAGCTACAATATTGACTAATTACGAAAAAGTACCCTTTGAAAAAGGTTTTGGAACGATTGTAGCTGAACGAGTTGCTGATATTTTTGTTATGCTGTTTATTGTTATAGTTACCCTTATATGGCAATTTGATGTTATATATAATTTTTTGTTTCAAAATATTAGCTTTAAAGATGAGTTGTTGATTTTATCCCCTTTAGCATTATTTTTATTTTATTGTTTTTATCAAATTATAAAAAAAGGAAATCATCCTTTTTTTATTCGAATTCGCTTATTTCTTATCGGATTTGTTGAGGGTTTAATGAGCATTTTAAAAATGAAACAGAAATGGGCTTTTATAGGCCATACATTATTTATTTGGGCCATGTATGTCTTAATGTTTTATGTCACATCTTTCTCAGTAGATGATATTTCTAGTCTTCCTTTTTCAACACTTTTAATAGGTTTTATTGCTGCTAGCTTTAGTGTTGCTGTTACAAATGGGGGTATTGGAGCATATCCGGTCGCCGTGTATGCAGCATTTTCAATTTTTAACATAGCCGAAGCACCGAGTATGGCTTTTGGTTGGATTATGTGGACTTCTCATACTGTAATGGTTATTATTTTTGGTGGGATGTCACTTATTTTATTGCCAATTTACAATAAGCTTTGTCCAAGAATTTAGCAAAACAAACTCAGTATTAACTTCTTTATTTTTAGTTAATTACTTAACTTGTGGATATTATATTAATACTGGTTTTATGAAGTACTATGTCTTGTTTATATTATTTTTTAAAGCCACTTTGCTCGCACAGACTCAATATGAATTCATTGAATCAGATAGGCTCGGAGAGCGACAACTAAAAATACAACTTCCAAGAAACTATATTGAAAATACCGATCAATTTTACCCCCTAATTGTTACTTTAGATGGGGATTATTTATTTGAGCCAGTAGCGGGGAATGTTGATTTTATCTCATATTGGGACGATATGCCTGAAGCTATAGTTGTTGGAGTCAATCAAGACAAAGACAGGGCAGAAGATCTTAAGATTTCCGATGAGGATTATTTTCCAATAATGAGCGGAGCCAAATTTTATGAATTTTTAGGAGCAGAGTTGATCCCTTACATTATTGAAAATTACAGAATCGGTAATTTCAAAGTAATTGTTGGGCACGGTCAGTCCGCTAATTTTATCAATTTTTTTAGTTTCAAAAAGGATCCTCTTTTTCAAGCGTATATTGCGATGAGCCCTACACTTTCTCCGTACATGAGCGATAATCTTGCAAAGAAATTTATGTCAATCAAGGAACCTCTTTTCTACTACATGTCAACATCTGATGAAGATTATAATGAAAACAGAGAGGGAATTAAAGAATTAAACACAAAGCTACAGTCGATTGAATTAAAAACACTTTTTTACGAGTTTGAAAATTTTGAGGGTCATAATCACTATTCTTTAGTTGCTAGTTCAATTCCAGAAGCTCTACAACATATTTTTAAAACTTATCGACCCATCTCAAGGACAGAGTACAAGGATAATATACTGAAACTAGAGTCTTCTCCCGTAGATTATTTGATTGAAAAATATGATATGATAGAGTCTTTTTTTGGTATAAAAAAACAAATTTTATTAAATGATTTTAGGGCTATTAACGCAGCCATTAATAGTAAAGAAAATTTAGAGCTATACAAGGATCTTGCCAAATTAGCTCGTGAAAATTATCCAAAATCGTTACTGTTTAATTATTATATGGGGCGTTATTATGAGGCTACTGATAATCCAAGAAAAGCAATCAAAGTTTATCAAGAGGCTTTTGTTTACGACGAAATTGATGGTATTACTACAGACGATTTATTAGACCAGGCAGAACGTTTGAAACGTGAAAATGATTATTAATGGCAAAGTTAAAAACAACATTTTTTTGTCAAAGCTGTGGTGCTCAATACTCCAAATGGCAAGGTCAGTGTAATTCTTGTAAGTCATGGAACACTATTGAAGAAGAAGTTATTGAGAAGCCTAAAAAAGGAGACTGGAAGACGACTGTAAATAATGATACAAGTAGGGCAGCAAAGCCTTTAAAAATTTCAGAGATTGACACAACTAATACCCCAAGGCTAAATTTATTGGACTTAGAACTAAACAGAGTTTTAGGTGGAGGTATTGTTCCCGGATCTTTGACTTTGTTAGGTGGTGAACCGGGGATAGGAAAAAGCACTCTGATGCTTCAGATAGCATTAAAATTACCGTATGTGACATTATATATTTCGGGAGAAGAAAGTCAAAAGCAAATAAAACTTAGAGCACAACGTATTGCTCTTAACAGTGAACATTGTTATATTTTAACTGAAACTAATACACAAAAGATTTTTAGACAAATTGATACTATCAAACCTCAAATTATTGTGGTGGATTCAATTCAAACTCTTCAAAGTGATTTTTTAGAAGCCTCTTCCGGTAGTGTTTCACAGATAAAACAGACGACATCGGAGTTAATGAAATTTTCAAAGGAAACGGCTACTCCAATAATTCTAATAGGCCATATTACTAAGGATGGAAGTATAGCTGGACCAAAGATTTTAGAACATATGGTAGATACGGTTTTGCAATTTGAAGGAGATCGTAATCATGTTTTTAGGATTTTAAGAGCTCATAAAAATCGTTTTGGCTCGACTCATGAGTTAGGTATTTATGAAATGCAAGGAGATGGTCTAAAGGAGGTTAAGAACCCATCTCAAATTTTAATATCCGAAAAAGACAGCCCTCTCTCTGGGAACGCTATAGCAGTTACGTTAGAAGGTGTAAGGCCATTGTTAGTTGAAGTTCAAGCATTGGTGAGTTCAGCAGTATATGGGACACCCCAAAGAAGCGCTACCGGATTTAATGCAAAGAGACTGAACATGTTATTAGCGGTACTTGAAAAACGAGCAGGTTTTAAATTAGCAGCCAAAGATGTATTTTTAAATATTACTGGAGGAATAAATGTAAATGATCCCGCAATTGATTTGGCGGTTGTAGCGGCTATTTTATCATCAAACAATGATGCTATTTTGACTCAAAATTATTGTTTTGCAGGGGAGATTGGTTTGTCTGGCGAAATTCGTCCAGTTCAGCGAGTTGAAAAAAGAATTACAGAAGCAGAGAAGTTAGGTTTTGAAGCCATTTTTATAGCTAAACATAATAAGTTTAATTTGAAGCCTAAAAATATTCAAATTCACTTAATTTCTAAAATAGAAGAGTTACTTGATTTTTTTTAATATCGTATAAAACCTTATTGTAGTAAATTAAAAATCCTTAAAAATTTCAAGATTTTATCACTAACAATGCTCGTTGTAAGCATCTTTTAAGTTCTCTGAAATTAGCTCGGCAGGTCTACCTTCAATATGGTGACGCTCTAGCATGTGAACTAATTCACCGTCTTTAAATAAAGCCATGCAGGGAGAACTTGGCGGAAAGGGTATCATGTGTTCACGGGCCTTATTCACCGCTTCTTTGTCAACTCCTGCAAATACTGTAACACTTTGTGTAGGGCGCTTATCATTTTTTAAGCTTTTAATTACACCAGGGCGAGCATTGGCTGCAGCACACCCACATACGGAGTTTACAACAATAAGTGTTGTGCCAGGCTTAGATAACGCTGCATCTACTGCTTCCGCATTGAATAATTCATCAAATCCTACATTGGTAAGTTGTTCGCGCATGGGCTTTACTAGTTCTGCTGGGTACATAAAGTTATTTTTAGTTTAAGACAAAGATACACAATTCTGTTTCAAATTATGAATGAAATTCCGTAGGTTTGATCTTCAAAATATAATTTATAGCAATGAGTTTTTCAAAATGGATAGGAGCTACAGTTGGTTGGTCTTTTGGAGGTCCAATTGGTGCAATCATAGGCTTAGCTATTGGTAGTTTGGTCGGAAATACTAGTACAAAATCTAAGCGATATGAACAAGTTTACTCACAAACTCAGTCTGGAGATTTTGAAGTTAGTTTACTTGTTTTAGCCTCTTTAGTAATAAAAGCCGATGGTAAACAAGATCGTCGAGAATTAGATTTTGTAAGGCGCCAATTTGTTCAAATGTACGGTAAGGAACGTGCTAATAATGCTTTTAAATTATTCAAAGCCATTAATCAACAATCTAATATTTCTCTAAGACAAGTTTGTATGCAGATTTTGAAGATGATGGATCACGCTTCGCGCTTGCAATTATTACATTTTCTATTTGGGATTGCTAAAGCGGATGGGACTGTAGCAGCTAGTGAAGTTGCCGTCATAGAACAAATTGCCCAGTACTTAAGAATTAGCACAAACGATTTTAAAAGTATCAAGGCCATGTTTTATAATAGCCAGGCTAATGCTTATAAAATCTTAGAAATTGAAAGGGGATCAAGTCCTCAAGCCATTAAAAAGGCCTACCGTAAAATGGCTAAAAAATTCCATCCTGACAAAGTACTACATCTTGGTGAGGCCCATCTGAAAGGGGCTGAGGAAAAGTTTAGGAAAGTTCAGGAAGCCTATGATCAGTTGCGATCAGAACTTGGATTTTAAAAACTGCTTATTTTTATACCTAAGAAATATGTTCTTGGTGTTGCCGGTCCATAAACATAATTACTATCTCTATTTTTACCACTATCAAAATCAGTTTGATAAGCATCTAAAATATTTTTTATACCTCCAAAAACTTCCAATTTTGGTCTTGTATTTTTTAAAACAAAACTATAACTTGTCCTAAAGCCAATTTCAGAAAAAGATTTGGAAGTTAAAACCCCATCTATGCTTTGTTCTGGAGCACCTGCCAAATGCAATAATTTCATAGGACCAGTGTAGACGTAATTAAGATTACTTTTAAATTTTTCATTGGGCATGAAATTTAAGGTGGCAAAGCCATATTGATTTGGGGTTCGTAAAAATTCTCGAGTGGCTGAGAATCCTTCAATCACCTCAACGGCTCTATCGTAACGACTAGATTGGATGTTAAACCCTGTTTCAAGCTCAATTTTCTTTTTATAATTTGCACGTAACTCCACAGTCATTCCTTGTACTCTAGCCGTGTCACCATTTTGTTTTTCAAAACGTTTTCCATAGGCATCCTCACCAAGGGGTGCGAGAAAAAAGGCATCATTTAAGGTAGTATAAAACCCCTCCAGGGTGAATCCAAAAATATAATTTTCAGTAGGGTAATCGTAATTAACTGATGCGCTAAAGCTATTTGAGCGCTCTTCTATGAGGTTTTCTGCCAATGAAATTCTTGAGATACCACCTCCTGCGAAAGCAATGTGTAAGTCGGCATCAAAGGCTTGTGGCGCTCTAAAACCACTACTCCAGGTCGTTCGAATTTGTAGTACAGATTGTGGTTTGTACATCAATGAAATACGGGGGCTAAAAATGAGCTTATTTACCAAATTATGGCGCTCCATTCTGATGCCGGAAAGCAAGCTAAGAGCTGGTATAATTTCCCAATCGCTTTGTAAAAACAAAGCCTGGCTTTCAGTCGTTTGATCAATGTTGTAATTGTAAGCTGCTATATCATCTAAAACCGCATCTCTTAGATACTCACCACCTAATGTTATTACATTAGCCCCCTTAAAAAAACGATTCATTCGTTGGTTGAATTGCACCCCACCTTGGAAAGTCGTTGTTTTTGAAATGCCGTAAGGAGGACTGCTTAAATGGGCTTCTATCGCTGTTGGGTCATCCGGAAAGATTCCGGTGTAATGGTCGCGTTTTGTTCGCTGTCCTGAAAGATATGCGATTATAGCATTATTATCATCATTAAAATTGATTTGATAATCCAAACTTCCCATCCACACATCGTGATTACGTTCTTCAGCTTGTTGGTTTAAGTACACGGTCTGGTCGATCATTTCTCCTCCGTAGCGGTATTCGTTTAAATGACTGACACTGGCTTCAAATTTTTGGTTTTCACTAGGTAAGTAGAAAAGGCTGGCTCCATAGGCACTATTTTCAAGTGCAGGAAGTTCTGAGAAATTGTCCCCATTAGCATCGTAATATTCCCGATTTCTTTTATTTGCGAATAAGGCGATTCCTGCTGATTTGTTCTTTGAAACAACTGTTGCATTGCCATTAAATATGTTTTCATTGGCTGCTGCTTTAATGCTTTGGTGTACATAGCTTAGTTCTATATTATTCGATTTTGGAATTTTGGTAATTATATTAACGACTCCTCCAATTGCACTAGAGCCATAAAGCGTTGAACCGCCGCCTCTAATGGTTTCTATCCTTTCAATCATGTTGGTGGGAATTTGTTCTAGTCCATACAACCCTGTCAGTGGACTAAATATAGGCCTTCCATTAATAAGTATTTGAGAATAGCCACCGGCCAAGCCATTCATGCGAAGCTGGGTGTAGTTACAAGTTTGACAGTTTGTTTCTACACGCAACCCGGGTTGAAATTTTAAACCTTCTGACAAATTACAAGCTTGCACATTGTTTAAAGTAGTACTACTTAAAATATTAACAATAACTGGACTACTGGTTTTGCGTTTAAAGGTGCGAGTGCCTGTTATAACCACTTCTTCTAAAGACGAATTTACTTCCAATTGAAAATCGAGACTTGTATTTTGATCTGTGATTAGAATCTTTTGTTGTAGGCTTGTGTAGCCAGTAAAAGAAACTTCAAGGATATAGGTCCCAGATTTTAGACCCGTTAGTTTATAAACACCCTTTTCATCAGCAATTGCCCCTTTTTCAAGACTTTTAATAAAAACGTTAGCAAAAGCCAAAGGTTTTTTTTTGGATTGAATTTTTCCACTAACACTGTAGAATTGCCCGTATACAAAAGGGGCAGTTAATAGATAAAATAATAAAACGTGACTGGTTAACTTCATTGGACAAATATACTTTATAATTTAGACAAGGCTAAAAATTTATTTATATTTGTATAAATTATTAAAAATGGTCACACTTTCAGAAGAAAATTACCTTAAGGCAATTTTTCATTTATCTAAGCAGGACAATCAAGCGGTTAGCACTAACGCTATTGCTAGAAAAATGGAAACAAAGGCCTCTTCTGCAACGGATATGATCAAAAAGCTATCAGAAAAGGATTTTGTAGCTTATCAAAAATATAGAGGTGTAAAGCTTACTAACAATGGTAGATTAGCTGCTGCTGCTGTCATTAGAAAGCATCGCTTGTGGGAGGTATTTTTAGTTGATAAGTTACATTTTTCATGGGACGAGGTACATGATGTTGCTGAACAACTAGAGCATATAAAATCTGAAAAACTAACTCAAGAATTAGACAGCTTTTTAGACTATCCAACTAAAGACCCACATGGAGATCCAATACCAGACAGTAAAGGAAAAATACCTTCAACTAAAAAATTACTACTGGCAAAGGTCAATCAATCCCAAAGTTGTATTTGTGTAGGAGTGAAGGACTCATCTTCCGAATTTTTACAATATTTAGATAAATATAATATTGCTTTGGGAACCAACATAGATGTTCTTTCCAAAGAGTCTTATGATGAATCTATGACTGTCAAAATAAATAATATTAAACGATTAATTTCAAAAGAAGTTGCTCAAAATTTATTTGTCAAAACTATATAAATATGTTAGATACTGTAATCACTTATTTTGAATCTATAAATCCAGTACTAGCAGCTTTCTATGCTTCCCTTTTTACTTGGATTTTAACAGCTCTAGGAGCTTCTCTAGTTTTTTTATTTAAGGGAATGAATCGTGGTGTCCTTGATGGTATGCTTGGTTTCACAGGTGGAGTAATGGTAGCAGCTAGCTTTTGGAGTTTATTGGCTCCCGGTATTGAAATGAGTCCAGGAGAAGGCTTTGTGAAAGTCATGCCATCAGCTGTTGGATTTGGATTAGGAGCACTATTTCTATATGGGCTAGATAAAATACTTCCGCACTTACATATAAATTTTAAGGACAATGAAAAAGAAGGTGTTAAATCTCCTTGGCATAGAACCACATTGCTAGTTTCTGCGATAACTATGCATAATATTCCAGAGGGTCTTGCTGTTGGAGTTTTGTTTGGGGGAGTTGCAGCAGGAATCCCTGAAGCAACCATTGGAGGGGCAGTTGCTTTAGCTCTTGGGATTGGTATTCAAAATTTTCCAGAGGGTATTGCTGTTTCAATGCCGTTAAGACGTCAAGGAGTTAGTCGTTTTAAAAGTTTTTGGTATGGTCAAATGTCTGCTATAGTTGAACCCATAGCTGCTGTTATTGGTGCTTTGGCGGTTACATTCTTCACCCCAATTTTACCATATGCCTTATCATTCGCTGCGGGAGCAATGATTTTTGTTGTTGTTGAGGAAGTTATTCCAGAAACGCAGCGTGACAAATACACTGACATTGCTACATTAGGTTTTATAGGAGGTTTTATTGTAATGATGATTTTAGACGTCGCCTTAGGCTAGTTTAGCATTTACAATTTCCATTTCCACAATCCCCATCTTTACTCTTTTTCCAAATTCTTTTTCTAAATATGAATAAAATAGCTGCTATAAGGGCTCCAAATAATATAATGGTTTCTAGAGTCGGATTCATAGGTTTAGTTTAATATTTGGAAAGAAATTAAAGCAAAAATATAGGCAATTAAACTCATCCCCACAAGTTGAATCATTGGCCATTTCCAACTTTTAGTTTCTCTTTTTACAATAGCAAGCGTACTCATACACTGCATAGCAAATGCATAAAAAAGCAGTAAAGAGATTCCAGAAGCGAATGTAAACACTTTTGTACCATCCTTGTAACGTTCATTTGCCATCCTTGTTTTGATTGTTTCAATGCCATCGTTTTCTGCTGAACTTCCCACGCTATAAATTGTAGCTAAGGTCCCAACAAAGACTTCTCTGGCTGCAAAAGATGCTATCAAGCCTATACCTATTTTCCAGTCGTAACCTAAAGGTTTGATAACTGGCTCTATTGTTTTACCTACTATGCCAATTAAAGAATGTTCAAGTCGGTAAGCAGCTATCTTATCTTCAAGCTCACTTTCGGACACTGAAGTATTTTGTTGAGCGACAATAATATCTGCATTTGAAAATTTTTCACCTGGGCCATATGAAGCCATTACCCAAAGTATAACAGAGATAGCCAAGATAATTTTACCCGCCTCAAAAACAAAAGTTTTAGTTTTTTCAATAACGGTGATTAAAACATTTTTAAGTAGGGGGAATTTATAATTTGGCATTTCTACTACAAAAAAGGTTTTACGATTTGTTTTCATAAATCGATCTAGAATGTAGGCAGAAAATATAGCCATCCCAAATCCAATAAGATACAACATCATAAGGGTCAAGGCTTGGTAGCTAAATCCAAGAAGGGTTCCTTCAGGAATAATTAGAGCAATAATAATGAGATAAACCGGAAGGCGAGCTGCACAGGTAGTGAAAGGGATTACTAGTATAGTAATTAAACGTTCTTTCCAATTTTCAATATTTCGAGTAGCCATAACCGCAGGAATAGCACAAGCAGTTCCAGAAATTAGAGGAACTACACTTTTACCACTAATCCCAAATCGACGCATAATTCGGTCCATTAAGAAAACAACACGACTCATATAGCCGCTTTCTTCTAAAATTGATATAAATAAAAATAGAAAGGCAATTTGTGGGATAAAAATAACCACTCCACCAACTCCCGATACAATTCCCTCTGCTATCAAATCGGTGATCTTGCCACCATCAGTAAAATTGCTTTTTATCCAATCTGCGAGCCCTGCAAAAGTGGTGTCAATTAAGTCCATTGGGAAGGTTGCCCAATCGTATATAGCTTGAAAAATAAGTAACAGTAAGCTAAAAAATATTAGGTAACCCCATATTTTGTGTGTTAAAACCCTATCTATTTTATTTCTTAAGTCTTTAGCTTTTGAGCGATCAATTAACAAGGCCCTTTTAAGAGTGTTATTGATAAACTGGTAACGCTTTATAGTTTCTTTTTGCTGAAGGCGTTTGAGTTCTGATTTCGATTTTGTTTGAAATTTTAATACATCTAATTCTTTTCGCACTATACTTCTAAAATTAACATCTTGAGTTATCACTAGCCAAAGTTTATAGATATTTTGATTTGGAAATGCTTTTTGTAGGCGTTCAAAATAAGTAGTATCTATATTAGTTATATCCAAACATTGAGCCATTGACAATTTCTTATACTGCTCAATTAATATTTTCAATTCCTCTATTCCAGTCCCTTTCCGGGTACTAACTAGGGCAACCTTCGTGTGTAATTCACCTTCAAGCAAAGGAACGTCTATTGTAATGCCTTTGCGCTTCATCACATCGCTCATATTGATTACCAAAATACATGGGATTTTTAAATCTTTAATTTGCGTAAATAAAAGCAAGTTTCTTTTTAGGTTTTCAACATCACTTATAACAACAGCAACGTCTGGATAATCTTTATCTTTCTTATTCAGTAAAAGTTCGATAACTACACTTTCATCCACTGAGGATGCGTTTAAGCTGTAGGTTCCAGGAAGGTCTAATATGTAAGCTTTTACTCCCCTGGATAATTTACAAACACCTTCTTTTTTGTCAACCGTTATTCCAGGATAATTACCAACTTTTTGATTTAACCCTGTAAGAGAATTAAATACAGATGTTTTACCTGTATTGGGGTTACCAATGAGCGCTACTTTAATTTGTTTACTCATTAATTTTGTCAATTAAAATAAGGGTAGCTGTTTCTTTACGAATAGCTAAAAAGCTGTCATTTATATTCAGGTATAATGGGTCTGAAAAAGGGGCAAGCTGCAGCAACTGAACTTCATTTCCTGGCAAGCAACCCATCTCAATTAATTTGAGTGGTATATCTTTGGAAGAACTGTCTTTTATAATTCCACGCTCTCCTTTTTTCAAGTCTGCAATTGAAAATTTCATAGCCATTTAGCATTATTCAATCCATACAAAAGTAATAAAAGATCAATTATACAAACTGGCTTTTAACAATTTTATATCATCTAAAAGGTCTTCAATTGCTTCGGGGTCAGTGCCATCGTAAAATCCACGGATTTGTTTTTTTTGATCAATAAGCATGAAGTTTTCAGTGTGAATCATATCGTATGGGTCACTATTTTCATTATCCTTGACTGCTAAATAGGATTTCCTAGCTAAATCATATATTTGTTTTTTATCTCCAGTTACTAAATTCCATTTAGAAGCATTAACCCCTTTTATTTTAGCATATTTATTTAATTTTTCAACAGAGTCAATTTCTGGAGTAACGCTGTGCGATAAGAGCAATATATCTAGATCGTTAATTGTTTCATCTTGAATTTTAACCATATGGTCTGTCATTATTGGGCAAATAGTTTGGCATGTTGTAAAAAAGAAATCAGCAATGTATATTTTACCATTGTAATCAGCTTGTGTAATTGTGTCTCCATTTTGATTAATAAGTTCAAAATCTGAAATTTTGTGGTACTTTTTTTTGTACTGAATCGTAGTGTCAACTAGTTCGGAATTTACTTGAGAAGGCTGATAAATAGGTAAAACTTTTATTGGTTTGAGGATGTTGTAAAAAGCAATTAGGATTGCAACAGACAGAACTCCCAATGTTGTGATAAAAATCCAATATTTTTTTAATATTCTAAGAATCATTTCTCTTCCAAAAGACAAAGGTACAATACAAAGGATAAAAATTGACTTTAAATCACTTTTTAATTGGTTTTGTTCCTATGACTAAAACTACTACATTTGTCATCCAAATTGAAAAAATCCCATGCAATTATTTATACAGATATCTCAATTTCTACTAAGCCTTTCACTGCTTATTGTTTTACATGAGCTCGGGCATTTTATCCCCGCTAAGTTGTTTAAAACTCGCGTTGAAAAATTTTATCTTTTTTTCGATGTAAAATTCTCATTATTTAAGAAAAAAATCGGTGAAACTGTATACGGAATAGGCTGGCTACCTCTTGGCGGATATGTCAAGATTGCAGGTATGATTGACGAGAGTATGGATACTGAGCAAATGCAAAAAGAACCCCAGCCATGGGAGTTTAGATCCAAACCATCTTGGCAGCGTTTAATCATTATGCTTGGAGGGGTAACCGTTAACTTTATTTTAGCAGCATTCATTTACATAATATTAGCTTTTGTTTATGGCAATGTTGATATTGACGCTAAGAGTCTACGTGGTGGTTATTTGATTTCAAACCCAGTACTTGAAAAAATTGGTATTAAGACAGGCGATAAAATCTTAGCCATTGACGGCTCTGAAGTTGTTTATGCATCAGAAGTTCGAACAAAAATAATTACTGCAAAAAGTATTACTATTGAGCGTAATGGGTATTTACAAAACCTTGAATTTCCAATTGATTTTCTTGGTCAGCTTAGCTCTTCCATTTCAAAAGGTTTTATTGACCTAAGAGTCCCATTTATTTTTTCAAAACCTGTTGAAGGCTCAATTAATTCTAATATTGACATACAGCCTGGTGATGTTTTAGTTAGTATTGACGGCAAACCAGCTCAATTTATAGATCAATCAGGTCCGTTACTTAATGCAAAAAATGGCCAAGCAGTGAGAATAGAAATTTCTAGAAACGGTGCCTTTTTGGAGCGTCAAGTTCAGGTAAACAGTGAAGGTAAAATAGAATTCAATTTGGTAAGATCCAGAAAAGCTTTTGCAGAAGCAGGATTTTTTAAAATTATTAGAAAAGATTATAGTTTTAGCGAAAGCATTGGAGTTGGATTAAATAAGTTTTCGACCCAGGTTACAGGTTACTGGATGCAGTTAAAATTAATATTTTCACCGAGCACAGGGGCTTACAAGGGGGTTGGAGGATTTAAAGCTATTCTTGATATTTTTCCAGATTACTGGAGCTGGATTAATTTTTGGACGATTACAGCTTTTCTGTCTATAATGCTTGGAGTTCTAAATTTACTACCAATTCCAGCGTTAGATGGAGGGCATGTAATGTTTTTGTTATATGAAATGATAACTAGGAAAAAGCCCTCAGATAAATTTATGGGATATGCGCAAACAATTGGCTTTTTAATTTTAATTGCACTAGTTTTATTTGCTAACGGGAATGATATTTACAAGGCTATTTTCAACTAATTAATTTTAGTTTTCAATTTGTGTAAACTAAAAAATAATATATATTTGCGCTCGCGAGTGAAAATATATTCCTCCTTAGCTCAGTTGGTTAGAGCATCTGACTGTTAATCAGAGGGTCCTTGGTTCGAGCCCAAGAGGAGGAGCAAAAGCTTTACAGAGATGTAGGGCTTTTTTTATGCTCTAACCTAGTTGTGAAAAGCACCTAAAAGCAATCACAGGTCTTAGATATAACTTCCTCAAATATAGAAAAATCTTGGCACTAATATGGCACTATTGCTTTTCCCAACAGGCTAACGCTACTGAGCTGTTTTTTGTAACTTTATATAAATTTTTATTTTTATGAAAAACTTATGTGATTGTAAATGTCTTGAATGTAGTCAGGGCAATTGTAAAGACTGCTCTTGTTTAGATTGCTCAAGCGACTGCTGTAATTAAATGAAAAAACTACTTTTACTCTCTGCTTTATTAATAATCTGTTTTTACCAGCTAAATGCACAAGACAACTATAAACACTCAATTAATGGAGAATATGTCAAACATTTTAGATATAGCCTATCCTATTTAGAACAATACGAACAAGCTGAATGGGTATATTATAAGCTTAATTATAATTTATTGAGGGGAAATACAGAGCGATCAAATAACTTTAAAGTTGATTTATCTGTGAGTACTGGGTCAGCATCTATAAATGACTATAAAGGTACAGGATACGACAGGGGGCATCTTGCTCCTGCTGGAGATATGAAAGATTCTTACGGCTCAATGTCTGACTCTTTTTTGATGTCTAATATAAGTCCACAATTACCATCTTTCAACAGAGGCGGTTGGAAAAGATTGGAGTCTTTAGTTAGGGGTTGGGCAGAAAAAAATGAATTGTACATTGTAACGGCGGGAATTTTAAATGAATCTTTATCGAAAATTGGCACAAATGGGGTTTCCATTCCTGAATATTTTTATAAGGTTATTTATGTGCCAAGCAGTTCCAAAATGATAGGCTTTTTAATGCCAAATACAAAAATCAATCTTGATTTAAGTAACTATGCTAAAAACGTTGATGAAATAGAGAAGTTAACTGGCATAGACTTTTTTTATAACATAGATGACGATCTCGAAGACAGACTTGAGTCTGAACTGAGGATTGATAATTGGGACTTCAATTCGACACCAAGTTTTTCAACCAATTCGTCCAATTCAAGGTCAACACAGTGCAAAGGAATTGCTAAATCAACTGGAGGTAGATGTCGAAACAAATCTAAAAACACTAACGGATATTGCTATGTACACAGAGCGCAAGCACCAGACTATATACCACCAAAAAAATCAAATTATGTTGGTAGATGTAATGCCACAACAAAAAAAGGTACAAGGTGCAAAAGAAATGCAAGTGGCGGAAGTAGATATTGTTGGCAGCATCAATAAACGAAAAAGCCTTAGAATACGTTCGAATAGATCATCTTATTGCGAATGCTAAAAAGCCCTAAACTTCTAAGAAATTAACCGCTAAACACAAGATCGATTATAATTAAAAATAATTACTATTATTTAACTATTCCCCTTTTGCTTATAAGAACAATTGAAATACTACAAAACAACATCAATATTGCAGGAATAAATTTATGAATTTGGTCTGAAACCTTCAAATGCATTATAACTGTCCCAAGCATAAGGAAGGCAATCACAAGCGATGATGGAATTATAAACTTTTTGTAAAATAAGCCTATAAGTAGGCCTATGGCCGCAATTATTTTTAAGGCTCCTATGAAGTATAATAAATACCTATCTAATCCATAGACTATAAACTCTTCTATTATATTGGTCTCATTACTATGGGAATAAATTGCTTTTTTTTGAAACATCAAAAGCCAAACATAAATTTTGATTTGGGCTTTTAGTACAACCATTGATACAAAGAGCATTAATATTTGTCTTAAATATTTCACACTCAAATATAGAAAAATCTTGGCACTAATATGGCACTCTTGCTTTTCCCAACACACTAAAGCTACTGAGCTAATAAAAGTTTTCTTAACTTGTGGAGATAAAACTAATTAAATGAAAAAACTACTCTTACTCTCCGTTTTATTAATCTTCGCTTGTAGTGGTGATGACTCAAATGATAATTATAATAATCAAGACAATATACTAACTGTAAGCAACCAACAATATCCTATAGCAAAAGGAGTTCTACAATTCTATGGACCTGATGAGGATGGTACATATGAACACTATCTGGTGTTTGGGGAAAGCACATTACCAGACAACATTTTTGATGGTGGTGAATCTGGATACACTTATCAAGGTTATTACATTGATATAGGTTACGTTTCTAATACCTCAGACGGAACAGGGGTTTTTACAGAAGTATATGGTGATTATGATTTATTATATGACTCTACAAATCAGGATGAAGAGAATTTTACTTTCTTTGGCGATAATGTGTCAAGCCAATTATCAGTAACTAATTCTGGAAATATTTATACTGTTGAATTCAATACTGTTGACGAAAACGGTAATTCAGTTGAGGTATATTACAATGGAAACATCAACATATTCAATGGAAATTAACTAAATGAAAATATTGAAGATGTCCATATATGCAATTTATTAAATAATACTAAACCACAGGCATATCTTCCTCTTTCAGTCCTGCTATTTCTAACACCATTAAATAAGTTAGATTTACATTTTCATATATTTGAAGTATAATCCAATTTAATTATGAAAAAAGTATTTGCCATATTGTGTATAATAGGAATAGCTTGTCCTTACTATTACGTCTTTAAATTTATTGAAACAAATAATTGGGAATGGTCTACTTCACTATTTTTTGAACAAATTAATCAGAACTATGCAATGAGTATTTTAAATGCTGATTTAACTATTGCAGCCACATCTTTTCTTATTTTTCTCCTTTACAGATTAAGAGTAAAAGCAATTAGTAAAAATAAGTTCATAAAGTATTTGGTATCTTTATTTATGGTTGGCTTTTCATTAGCCCTACCATTATATTTGTATGATAATTATGAAAAAAACAACTAAACCATAGGTATATCTTCTTCATTCAGTTCAGCTATTTCTAATCCTCTTAAATAGGTTAAACTTACATTTATAGGTGAATGTCCCATTGCTTTCTGGAGCTTGGTTATTGAACCTGTGCGTTTGAAGATTTCTATCGCCCCTGTGTGCCTAAAAGAGTAAAGTGTTTGGTCTTGCTCAAGCAGCGTAGAAACCCTCTTAAAACGCCCCCAAAGTGTCTTAAAATAGTCTTCATTTAAAGGTTTAGTAGTGCCTGTGAATATGTTGTGTTGAGGTTGTCCTTTAACAAGCATTTCTCTTATGTAAATAGGCACAGGAACTATTCTATTTCGTTTTGATTTTACTTTGTTTCCAGAAAGCCTTATAGTAGATAAATCCTCACTAAAATCACTCCATTTTAAGCACCTAATTTCTTGATGAGGTCTAAGTAAACAGCAGTAAGTCAAAAGGCAGCATAAATGTAGGCTCTTATTGTGCTTATACACCTCATCTAAGAGTGTTTTAACATCACTTATAGGTTTGTGTAGTTTCTCATTTTGTTTGCGCGTCTTAAGGCTTGATTTCTCAATCTTAAATCCATTTTCATTGAGATAATTCACCAATACATTTAAGTGTCTTCTTGTAGTATTATATGAAGTGTTATTATTGTATTTTAATGGTATGTTGTTTATGAATTGTTTTGATATATGATCTTTTGTTATTAGCTCATCTCTTAAACAACTTGCTATCTTAGATAGGGTCTTTTTGTATGGTCTTGATAAGGGTTCGTTAAGTTTAGTATTGATTATAAAATCAAATAACTCTATTGAGCTGAGTGGCTTTGTGAATGAATAATTATTAGACACTAAATAATCATAAACCTCTTTAGCCAGTAATATTGCTTTATTGCGTCTTAGCCTTGGCGGATATGAATTAGGAGAAAGAGATGAATTAATACGCTTACCGCTAAACAACCTATATCGCTTAGAGTTAAGATTGAAATTTACATAGTAACGACCGTCTTTGTGTTTACAGACTTTTGGATAGGATAGACTACTTTTTGGCATTTATATGGCACTTTAATTAAACAACTATTTAATAGTTATTTCTAAATGCCTGTTAATCAATTAGTAGCTTACAAAATAATGTGGTTAGAGCATCTGACTGTTAATCAGAGGGTCCTTGGTTCGAGCCCAAGAGGAGGAGCAAAAGCTTTACAGAGATGTAGGGCTTTTTTTATTACACAGAACTTACAGTAAAGATAGTAATATACTTGGCAGTTATTTGGCAGTTTAATAGTTAGATGATTTCTAATTTTCCAATAGTATTTTTTTTAGAACAGATGACTTTTTATCATATTCATTTTTGTTAATTATACCTAAATCAAACAGTTCTTTTAATTTTTTCAACTCAGAATAAATAGTTTCAAAGTTTTTCTTTTTAATTTTAGTTAGTGATGTTGTTTTTGAAATGGAATCAGTTACTCTATTTACAATATCCACGAGATTAAAGTCTTTGCTATTACTAATGTAAACAATTGAAGGGTTTTGAGGTTTACCTCTTTTCTTAACTTTATTTTTTTTTGATAACTCAGGGTGTATCCCGTTATCTCTGATTTGTGGTTTATATTGTGATAAGATATTTAATGTAATTTCTTCAATTAAATCAGAAGATGAATTCCCATTTTTATCAAATAATACTTGCTTTAAATCTGCTAATTTGAAGTCTAATGACTGTAATTGTAGTAAATCTTTTACAATGACACTTGGAATATCTAACATAAAGGTCTCCCATTCATCAACTTTGTAAATGCCGTTAGTTAAAAGTTTATGTAAAAAGGGTATAGCTTCATTGAAATGTGTCTTTAGCTGAATTATCATATGATTTACTGCGTTAGACCCTACAAGTTTTATTTCATTGTTAACGAATTTAATTATGTTATCTGAAATCCCCTTAAGTTGATTTTTCCTTTCTTGTCTGTTTTGGACAATTGTATTAAGTTCCCTATTGAATTCGTCTGCAATTTGGCCATAATCAATATAGGTATCTCTTTCCACGTAAGTGCTGTATGGGTTTTTCTGTTTATGCGTGATTTCAACTTCAATTTTTTCATTTTGACAAAATCCATTTACAAAGATTAATAAAGCGAAGAGTAAGAGTAGTTTTTTCATTATGGTGTACAGTTTGTTAGTTTTCGATTTCTCTTGCTTTTGACAGTGCTGTGGCGACTAAACCTGCAGGAATAGTTACTAATCCAACCCCTATCATAAGTACAAAAAAAGTAAATATTTTACCACCTATTGTTATAGGGTATACATCTCCATAACCAACAGTTGTTAAAGTAACTATCGACCACCAAGCACTGTGGAAAACAGATTTAAAAACCTCAGGTTGAGCTTCATTTTCAAAAAAATAAATTCCTGCCGAAGTAATAAAGATTAATACAAGTGTTACCATAAAAAATAATATTATTTCTTCCTTTACAATTTTAAATGCAAGATTAAATCGGTTAAGAGCCTTGTTATATCTCATTAGCTTTAATGCTCTAAAAACTCTAAAAACCCTAAACGCTCGCAGAAAACGTAGGTCTAAAAATTTATTTAAATAAAATGGCAGTATAGCTATTATATCAATTAAACCATAAAAGCTGAAAATATATTTAAATGGTTTTTTAGACACGTAAACTCTTAATAAATATTCTATGCTAAAAATAATTATACTGAATACTTCAAAACCATCAAGAAATTGACGAAACTCTTCAGATAGATCTGGAAGAGTATCTAAAGAAAATGAAACAAGGGATAGAAAAATTAAAGCCTGAATAAAGTAATCGAAGTATCTGCCTTTTTTGGTAGTATTATCCTCAAGTATAGACCAAAGTATGTTTTTCATAAATTAAAGATAACTTAAAAGTTAAAAATGACATTCATATCGATTAATCTAACAATTGAATTATTGCTTCTCCTACAATTCTTTTTTTGTGTTTAGCAATTTCTTCAGCTGAAACCTTAACTAACTCATAACTGTCATTATTAAATTGTATTTTTTGAGTTTTTCATTATCTAAATTTTAATTGCCTTAGGTTAATTGTTACGCTTAAAAAAGTGTTGGATAAAGTTGACTGGTTATTAAAAACCCAATTATACCACCTATCAAAATTGAAATTAAAAACACATACTTAAATCGCTTGGAGTCAAGACTCCACTGTGCCCAACGATTTAAAAAGGTAAATTTTTTGGGATAAACATTCTTATCCTCTAGTGAACGAAATATTTTTACAGCTTTAAAGATCCACACCATAGCCAAGCCTAAAAAAGGAAATGCAAAAAGACTATAGCCTTTACCCAAAAATTGAGATACAATTACAAGTCCAATTGCCAAAAACAAATATGCTATTAAAATCTGAGTCCAATAATCTTTTTTTGTATACATAACTTTTTTATTAGTTGTAAAACAAAACTAATAAAATTATACCAAATAGTAGAACTGAAAGAGGAAGATATTCCTATAGCTTAGTTGTATTCTTTAATTAAAACTCTAGTAAAGGTTTGACTGAATTCAGCAAACTCAGCAGTTGCTTCAAAAAAGTTTGTAAAGGCTTTTGCCTCTAAATCATTTTTAGGACCAAATGTGAATGCAGAGTTTAGGTCATCGTAAGTAGCATATATAAAATGACTTTCTCCATCACTCATGCCGTGAGTTATTTGCCCTGTTCCAGAAAATCCTGGAAAATCAATAACCTCCATAACTTTAGTGTATTCTTTATAAAAAGCAGGAGCATCTTTACTTTTAACTTTAAATAGCCACGCTTGACCAATTGGATCAACATCTTCTTGATTGTAAGCTTTGGTAACTATACCCGCTGATCTTCTTACATTATCTATATAAGGTCTTACCTTCTCCACATAATTTTCCCATTCTGAACCACTTAGTGTAGATAAAAAATTAGCTAATGATTCAGAGGAAGGGCTTAGAAAACTTAAAATATGAGTTTCTTCAAAGCCTTGCCCTTTAATTTGGATTCTAGAAAATGCAAGAGCTACATCATCAGGGAAATCCAATGATGAATAAAATTCATCCACTGTTTTTTCAAATTCATTTGTGTCCTCACCTTCAACTTCTAGAAGAACATCATACCAGAATCCTTCCTGAGCAGATATAGAAAATGAAAATAAAATTGTTAAAATGTATATATATTTTCTCATTATAGATTTTTAGAAGAACAATATTAATTGTTTTTAATTAATTACTCAAAAATAACACAAAAAAGTTTGCTATACGTTAAGCAAAGTTTAAATTTAAATTAACCTACTTGCGTGGTTTAGAAATTGCAGAGCTGAAAGAAGAAGATATCCCTATGGTTTAGGATTATTTAATAAATTGCATATATGGACATCTTCATATTTTTTATTTGGATTTTAATAATTATAGGTCTAATTCTTCTAAAGAGATGGGCCTTTAATGTCAAACGGAAAAGAAGAAAAGAATACTACAGGAAGTATTTAAAGACTGATGCTTGGAAAAGAAAAAGATACGTAGTTCTAAAAAGAGATAATTGGACTTGTCAATACTGTGGAAACAAAGCAACAGAGGTTCATCATAAAAAGTATGCTCGTAGGAATATTGGAAAAGAACCTATCAAATGGTTGGTTTCAATATGTAGAAATTGTCACCAAAAAATACACAAATAATTATTTTACTTTAACCAATACAACGCACTTAGACATCTCTTTTATCTGCTCTGTAATCTGAAAAAAACCATAGTGCATTTAGTTAGGATTACAGTTTGTGAAGCAATTTTTTGGTTAAAATTTCAGCTATTATTTTAATACCTTTCTCACTAGGGTGTACGTGGTCAATAAGTAAGTCTGTATTTAAAGAATCGTTAACCATAAATTTAGAACGAACATCTATATAGTCGAACCCCTTAATAACTTTAAACTCATTCACAATCATACTATCTAACTCTACACAAAAAGCTTCTCCTACATCAGTTCTTGGGCTTTGCTTTAAATATAATATGTCTCCATATTGTAAAAGAGTATTTATAACGTGTTTCAGTGTAACAAAAGGAATTTGTGTTGAAGGTCTCCAAGAATCATTTGTTCCAAACATAATGACATAAACATCCGCTGTAGTAGGTATCAAGTGTAGTCTGTCTAATAACTCTTGAGGATTATCCCCTCCCTTAGAATCGTGATTGAATCCGTTTTTATCTGTTAATGAACCAATAAACTCGAAGTCTCCTTTAGAATTCATATGCAATCTCAAGTCATCTCCATAACTCCATGAAAATCTACTATCTCCTATGGTACTAACTTTAAGAGGAGAATCATCACTTGAACAAGAGAAGATTAATAAAGCGGAGAGTAAGAGTAGTTTTTTCATTTATTTTTTAATAATCCTCTTAACAGAAATATTGTTGTTGTTATATAATTTTAAGATGTAGATTCCCCTTTCCAATTCTGAAATATTTAAGGATAATTTATTTGCTGTTGAAAATTTATTTTGTGTATAACTTAATCTACCTAAAGTGTCATAAATTTCAATTTTAAACATACTTTCAAAATTATTTTCAAAGGTTAAATTAATTATGTCAATCACAGGATTTGGGTAAATTTCAAATTCAAAATTATTAATTTCATTATTACTTGCAGTATTACAATCAATTAATCCATTTATATCAAATCTAGAAACAAAATTCCAAATTTCATCTGAAGCATTAATATCTTGATTTGCCCAAAAACTTAAAGGAGATGGCCAGTCATGTCCACCGTTAATAATTTTTAATTCTTCAACAGACACACATCCATCTCCATTCATCCAAGAATAACGTTCTACTGTACTGCCATCTGAAGTATTAATATCAGGTAATTGGACAACTAATGGCGTTAAATCGGTATTATTATAAGTTGCCCAATAATTATTTATATCTGCAACTGAGTAAAACCCACCATCTAAACCATTATAAGGATGTATCTCATCATTCGTTCCAGGGATGCTAAGAACAGCTGTAGGGTGTGATAAGTTGCAATTATAGAAAGCCCCAACAAATGCAGCTCCTGCAACTGATCCAATTGCTGCAATTCGATGATTTAGTCTACATGCTAATTCATAAGAGAACATACCTCCTAAAGAATAACCACAAGCATATACTCTACTATTATCAATAGAATACATTAACGATAATTCATCTATGATTGCTTCAATAAAATAGATGTCATCATGATTGGTAGGTTCTTTATGCATCCAATTAGTAGACCCCCCATCGCCAGGATCTGCTAGTGCTTGAGGATATACCAAAATAAAGCCTGCGGTATCAGAAATTAATCTAAAATCCGCTTCATAGTTCATAAAATCATTTGCATATCCTGAGCCTCCGTGAAAAGCAAATAATACTGGAGTAGAACTTGTTGGCGTATAAGTTTGAGGTACATATATTATATATTCTCTATTACTTCCATCATAGAAAATATTTTCAGTAGTTAATTGTTGTGATAAACCTAAATAAGGTAAGCATAATAATAAGATTAGTTTTTTCATTTAGTTAGGATTACCCCCACAAGTTAGGAAAACTTTTTATTAGCTCAGTAGCGTTAGCATGTTGGGAAAATAACTAAAAGCTAATGTCTGTCAAAAGTCTGTCAGTTTTTTAGTAAATTTAAAGTGTTCTTAAGTATTTAGGGAAAAGTGCTTTTAGGTACTTTTCACAACTGGCATAGAGCGCTATTTAAGAACAAACCCACCTTTTAGTGGGCTTTGATTAAACTTATTTAGTGTAGCGGTGACACTTGTGGAGAAGATCGGATTCGAACCGACGACCTCTTGACTGCCAGTCAAGCGCTCTAGCCAACTGAGCTACATCCCCATTACTTGATTTATCTTCTTAGGGTTAAAAGCCATTAAAGAAAATACTGTTACAAACTTATAATATTATTAGCATTTGTTTGGCACCCTTGTGGCACTAATTTAACTAAACATAGCTTTTAATTGTTTTCCCAACAGGCTAACGCTACTGAGCTAATAAAAAGTTTTCTTAACTTGTGGGGATAAAACTAAATAAATGAAAAAGTTAATTCTACTTTTATTTATTCCTCTTGTGTCTATTAGTCAAGAAGTTGAGTTAAATGCGCTTAGACTTAGTAATAAATTTTCAAAACCCAACAGGGTGTTAAAGACAACAATTTCTGATAAATCATTTTTTGAACAAAATTATAATGATACAAATCTAACACTCGATTATGTTATTAGATATCATTTTTATACATCAATTGAATTGAACGCAGGCGAAAATAAATTGATAAGTATGGATGGTACTAATTTTAATCTATCTTCAAAAAATGCTGCAGATTTAACAGATGAAGTCATCTCGCTTGTCAGCAAGATGTATTTTGGTAAAAAAGAATTTCATGAGTTTGAAAAACTAAATAAAAAATGAAATAACTATTATCATCAATATATGACTTAATTATATAAATTTTACTTACTTTCATTGACTTAAAATTAAAAATAAATAAAATGAGAAAAATAATTTATATGTCCTTTTTAATTTTGGTTTGTTCAACTACTATTTTTGAGTTGTCAGCACAATCAAAAGCAGAGTCAGAAGTTTCAATCGCCTTTGAAAAGTATTTTGATGCGAGAAAGATTCAAGACTGGGATACTGTAGCAAGCATGGAAAGTTCATCTGGAACTTATAACACTAACTCTGACGGTAGTTTCCATAAGCCATTTTCTAAAACAACTGCTGATCAATGGAAACTTAGCGGTCAGTCAGGCGTATTAAATACATATTATCCAGAATTTTCAGAAATTTCAAATGATGTTGTGTACGTGAGGTTCTACTACGAAGGTATTGCTGCAAATGGTTCGCAATCACAAGATTATCGAACACGGGTTACTCAAAATTGGATCAAAGAAAAGGGTAAGTGGGTTTTAAAAACTCAGCATTATTCACCTGCTGAATACGGTGGAGTTCATATAACTAATAGTTCGGACTTTGATAATTAATATCTACCATCATACTACAAATAAAAGCTTTACAGAAATGTGGGGCTTTTTTTAAATAAAGCTTAAAAGATAAAATTCTGTAACACATAAGTGTTACAATTATATAAAATTGTGTTACATAATTTTTTTTTTTTGCTCTATATTAAATTTTTAAAATAAGCATAAAAAATATAGTGTATTTTTTTTCTAAATCACTTATTTATATATAAAAAATTCGAAATATTTTAAAATTGAATATATTTAGCAGAACATTTCTAGCAAAAATCAACTTAATTTAAATCAAGAATTGTACTACAAAAGAGGCACAATAATATGAGCCTCTTTTAATTTTCTGTAAACTTATTTGACAAAAATCTCAAGATGTAGATAATTTTTTATATTCTTTGAAGGGGGTTTTATTCTCCCTCAGCAAGTACTCGCTCTGTAACGTAAAACATTTGAACTTTACCATTTGAAATTAACGCGTCGTGAACTTGGCTAAGTTTGATTTCTTCACCCTCTACTATTAAAGTTAATTGGTGACCAGAAGTAACCCATTGGCGTAATTCTCCATTTGAATTTGTAAACTCATTTTCAATAAGATAGTTCGTCTTCCACTTTGGGTTTGCTTGTGTGAACCAATTTTCTAAGAACTCTAAGTGTGCATCACTCCCCTGAATAAATTCCCCTTTGGGACCATAAACTTCAAAATTTTCCTCAGCATTTAAACTTTTGATTACATCTAAATTACGACTATTGTGAGCTTCAATATATTCTTCCCACACTGCAAGGTTAGACATATCCCCTGAATATAAGGGCAATTTGTTACCGTTATCTTCAATTTCGTATCCGATTGCTTTAGTTGCAACCTCACCCTCGTTGTTATAATTGCATGAAGCTAATACAAAGGCTACTACTGCTGCAAAAATTGTTTGTTTCATATTATAAAATTTATTTTTAAATATAATAAAACATTCTGAACAAAATGTAATTTCAACCAACTTAAAAGGTTTAGAAATAGCAGAACTAAAGAGGAAGATTTGCCTATGGTTTAGATTTTTTATGAATTTCAATCCAAACAATCATTATTATACAAACGCAACATATCATTCCCATCCCTAATGAACCACCATCAAATCCAGTTGAAACTGCAACATCGGTACCGATTTGTTCCCCTTCAAAATCAAGAGGATACTTAGAGTGTTTACCATCTACTGAAAAAGTCCTTTTACCTAAATAATATGCATTCTCAAATGAAACATATGCAACTACTGACAATAAAGCTTGTAAAAAATATGATTTAATGAATATTAAAATAGAATTAAAAAACATTTAATTTATTAAGTTTTATGTTATTTCTTAAAACTAATGAAATTATACCAAATTTAAATTATGCTTTGATTTAAGGCCTATATGACTAACACCCATCAGGTGGATTAGTAACCTCATTATCTCTAAAAAATATTTCTATTTCATCAGGATAGTCAGAATCAACTAATGTCATTGTATTTCCATTAGCTGAAACATTAATTGTCAATGTATAATCCTCAAAACCTTCACAATCATCTTCACAAGTTACAGCTACGACTAAACTATCTTCAGTTTGTTCTTGAATAGTGCTTATATCTCCTTCAGAATCAGCTTCACCCCATACGGCAGTAAACACATCACAGATTTCTAAAGCATCGTATCTGTTCCAAGTAGTCACGCTAATAGAATTAAAAGTTATCCAAAATGCAGCACTTGAGTCATTATCGTGGTCACCCCACATGACACCATCGTATTTTTCTAAAAAAAGTTGGGTTGTATCATCATTATTATTGTTGTTGTTGTTGTAGTCATTATTACCTTCATCACTACCACAAGCAAAGATTAGTAGTATTGGAATTAAGAGCAATTTTTTCATTTTGATAGTTTTGTAAGTTGTTTTACAAAGCTAATGAAATTATACCAAATCTGCATTTTTGACTATTTTTTAAATGAAAAAATTCTTGATTGAGTGGCTTTTTAAATAAGGATTATATCTAATCAGACTTATATCCTTTGAAGAGTTTATCCTTTAATATGCCAAACAGAAATATCACAATTAAAACTGGAATTATAATTGGATATGAATATAAAAAACGCATTACATAATCTGAATTATTAACATCAAAAAAAGTCTCAACTGGTGATTTACTGGCTCTACCTAAATAGGAAAATTCAATTACAGGGGGAACAATAATTACCATAGCTACATAAATAGGCAGCCAATTGCAGAAGCTAAAGAACCTGTTAATTTTATTCATTTTTTTCTTTTTTAATTTTTCTATAAATAATCTCAAATAGCTCACAAATAACAATAAATGCAACAATTCGCTCAACCAGACTTAAGCCGATTTATCTTCCGCCTAAAACTACAAGTCCTCCAATTGTAAAGCTCAATACATTATAAATTTTTTATTCAAAATTTTGATTTATTGTATATATCGAACAATGGCATTGATATAAAAATAGCACACATAATTGTTGTATCGTTTACTTTATTTAATATCCCATAAATCAGTCCTGCTAATTGAAGAGTAATAACAATAATATGTAAAACTTTAATTTTTTTCAATTAAACAGATCTCAATTTGGAGTTATTTTAATAATAGCTTAAAAAAGTTGTTTTTTATTTTCAAAATATAGATGCTTTTTGGTAGGTGTCCTAAATCTATTTTTGTAATATTAGTATTCAGTTTTCCAGTAATCACTTCTTGGCCATTAATAGAAAAAATTGAAAAACTCTTGCTTATTGTGAAATTTGATTTTATTATTACTTGGTCCCTAGCTGGGTTTGGATAAAAAATAAAATTATTTAGACCTCTATTGTTGTCTGATAGGTTAGCACATGTGATATTTCCATTTAAACTAAAATTTGAAACAAAACTCCAAATTTCCTCTGTTGCATTAATATCCATATTTCCAAATGTTCCAGGCCAATCATGTTCGCCCCCAATAACTTTTAACTCTTCAACATATGTACAACCCTCTATTGTTGACCATGAGTATCTCTCAACAGTTGAGCCATCTGAGGGATCTAAATTAGGAAGATTTGTCAAAATAGGCTCAACTTCACAGTTATTATAGTTTGCCCAATAATTTGTAATTTCTTCAACTGACATATAATAAGGCTGCAACCCATTGTACATAGAGTGCGGATTAAAGTCGGCAGTTCCAGCGATTAACAACACGGCGGTAGGGTGTATTGGAGAACATGGCCCTAAGTTATAATAACTATCGCGAAATGAATCAACTAACATGCTACCAGAAACTGATGAAATTGCTGCGATCCTACTATTCAATCTACAAGCAAGCTCATAAGAGAATATTCCTCCCTCGGAATAACCACAAGCATAGATTCTATCATTATTGATTAAAAATTCATTGTTTAAAGTGTCAATAATAGCTTCAATAAAAAAAATATCGTCGTGTGAAGTAGGTGCCTTGTGTATCCAAGCATTACTTCCATCTTGAGGGTCAATGGCTGCTTGAGGATATACAGCTATGAAGTTTTCACTTTCCGCCAATTCACTAAAATTATTAATAGCAATGTGACCGCTTGCAGTGCCACCCCCTCCGTGAAAGCTAAAAATTAAAGGAACAGGGGTAAGTCCGTCATAAGATGAAGGCACATAAATTGTATATTCTCTTTCAAGACCATCGAATGTAATATTAAAACTTTCAAAATTTTGAGAAAGAAGTACACCAACATCAGTAATAATCAACAAGGAGATTAAAAATAGATTTTTTTTCATTTGAACAAGTTATCAAAGGTTGCTTAAGTTGCTTATCAAAAGTAAAAAAATTTTAATCAAGCTTTTAATTTTTCGGTAAATATATGTTGATTTCTATTGTCAAGGACAGGAAATCTCTGTTAAACTAGCTCTTGGAAGGGATATAGTTTCAGTAGCCTCATTTCGATCTAGAACTTCCATTTCCAAAATATTACTTCCGTTAGTAGCAGTGAAGGTTGTAAAGATTGTAGATTAAACATAGGTTTCACCCATAGCAAAAATATCACCAGAATTAATAAGGATTGTAATCTCTGATCCTTCAGAATCAAAAATATAATTAAGATACAAACATTCTGAAAAATCTTGACCGTTAAAACTAACAGAAAAATTAAAATTGATGAAACTTGATAAATTATTGTTGAATCTCAAATAAGTTTCACCAGCTTCTCCACTATAATCCAAAATTTGCCAAATAACATCATCATACCTTTCCAAGAAGGTTTCCCCCATTAAATCATTATCATCACTACCAGAGCTATCATCACTGCTACAATTGAAGATTAATAAAATGGAAAATAAGAGTAATTTCTTGATGATTTTGAGGGGTGATTATTTTCCACGACCTGCTTTTCTTACAGCTGTAGTGTTTCGTTTGTTAAGGTTGTTAAATTTTGGCTTACTTCCTTTTGATTTATTGGATTGTTTTAAAGTTTTATTCCCAAAAAATTTACTGCTCATAACATAATAGTTTAAATCAAAAGTACATAAAAGAAATGTCTTAAAAGGGAATTTTAGGGAATTTCAACTTTACTATTAAATATTATTTTAAATTCCTTAATTTATTTCTAAGCTTTTTGAGTTTCATTTTCCTCCACCAGGTTTTATTCTCATTTCCCTGCTCCTCAGATCTATGGATCTTTTTATTAAGTTTATTTATTTTTTTGTTTATTGAAGATTCGTTGATATTTTTCATATACATCAAAAATAGTAAAAGTTTTAATAAGTAAATTACTACCTGCAATTGTTACCCTACCTCCAATTCTGGGGTATCCTTTTATTAATAAAGTTTTCTCAAATGTATCTTCTTTAAATTTAACAGCCTTTATAAAGGAAAGATATTTAGGGGGAGGAGTTATATTTTTTGTAACTATTTTTCTCAGCGCTTTATCAAAAGTAGATTTTTTTGTTTTGTCTGGAATTCTAAAGCAAATCTTGTCATCAAGATCAATAAAACAAATATAATTTGAAATACCCGTCTTATTTTTAACATTCTGAGCAATTACGTGAACCATATGTTTAATTTCATGCCAGTATTTTGTAGATATTTTTAGTGGAATTAAGTTTAAATATTTTATAATTCCCTTATTATCCGCTGAATATTTACTTTGGCAAAGGAAGTATGCCATTAATGTAAATACAATAAAAAATATAATATCATTTTCAAATCTATTACCATTATGTTTATTTATATATATATAATAACTAACAGGTATGAATGTATAGAAAAGAAACCATATTGGTTCAAATAAAACTACAGTTCTACTTTTGATAACGATTAATTTAGAATTGAGAGTATGTTGCCTTTTTTAATCCTGCAGGGATTGAGAAATCAAATTCTATGGCTCTAGACATAAATAATCCATAAATTTTATTTTCTGGGTCAATCCAAAAATGAGTATTATGGTAACCGCTCCATCCATAAGATCCTACCCCAGCGCCTGTTCCATCAACTTCTTGATTTTCAAGTACACTAAACGTAAATCCCACGTAATAGCCTGCCAAAGCAGGAAAGACACCAGGTTCATTTGGGTCAGGATATCCGTTTGTATATTTAGAGGTCATAATGTCAATACTTTTACTTGATAAAATTCTTTCATTTTCAAATACACCGTCATTGACTAGCATTTCGCAAAATTTTGAGAAATCTCTCATTGTAGAAACAAGTCCCTCCCCTCCAAAATGAGCTTTATTGTTCTCCATATATGAATATCCATCAAGTGCAGCAGTATAACCATCTAAATTATATTCTGTTTGATTAAATCCAGAATTGGGTTTAATATTCACCCTCAGAGGTTGAAGCCTTAATCGATCATTTTCAGAAAGATGAAATTTAGTTTCATCCATGCCAAGTTTATCAAAAATATTTTCTTTAAGAAAATCGTAGAAACTTTGGCCTGATACAACTTCTATAAGTCTTCCTAACAAAGCTTGATTTAGGCCATATGAGTACATGGTGCCAGGCTCAAATTCAAGGGGTTGTTGAGCTACTGATTTTGAAAATTCATCAAGGTTTGTAAATCTTGATGTATTAATATATGCAGGATATAGATTTTTATGCGTAGCAGTCAACCAATTTTCTCCATTCTCTAAGTAATAAACATATCCAGACCTGTGAGTTAATAAATGAATTATTTTTAATTCATTATCACAGGGGTATATTCCGTCTGGCCCCTTACAATTTATATCTTTAAACTCAGGAAGGTAATTATGTAGTGGGTCATCAAATTCAAAAGAACCTTTTTCATGTAAAATCATTGTTGCTACAGTTGTAACTGTTTTGGTCATTGAGTGAATGGCAAATATTGTTTCATCGTCGATATCCTTGTCACCAAGAGCATTAGAGTTAATAATGTTATCATACAATATTTCCCCGTCTTTGTAAACTTTAAAAACATTTGAACCTGTAATTCCATTAGCGACAAGGCTATTTTGAAACGATTCAATAGGGCTATTAACTTTTTTTGATTCGGAATTATTACATCCGAAACTGATTATTGATAGTATTACAAAAAGTAGTGAATTTATTTTCATGATATATATTTCTTTTGAATCAAAAGTAAAAAAAAAAAATTAATTTTTTAATTCTAGAAGTCTTTAGGATTTCGTTTTGACTGTAAGTAAATCCAAACCCCAGTATACAAAACACTCATAAAAAGCAGCGTGTATACAAATACAACTATTAGGTTTTTACTATCAATCAAGAGTTTTGATATTATAAGAGTTTTAGAATTCAAGATTACTAAAGTTAAAGCACAACTTAATGATAATACAATTATAATAAAATGTGTTATTTTTTTCATTTACTAAACATACAATTTTATAATTAGATTCTTATTTTTGTTACTTGATATTTAATCATTATTATCAATCTCATATTGTAAAATATGTTGTTCAGTTCAATAAAATCTCAAATTGAATTAATTAACAAAAGCTCAATTAATCCTGATCGACTGGAATTGTTACAAGCGTTAATTAACTACATACAATCTAAGACAACCTCAAATCAAGATATTAGGCTAAACTTTATTTGTACTCACAATTCTAGAAGAAGCCATCTTTGTCAAGTTTGGGCTCAAACTTTATCTTCTTATTATAATATTAAAAATGTTTTTTGCTACTCTGGCGGAACTGAAATCACGTCGTTATTTCCAGCCGTAAATAACGCCCTTATAAACTCTGGGTTTAAAATAGAGTCAACAAGTCTAACTGACAACTCAGTTTATTCTATTAAGTTTTCAGATGTTAAACCTCCTATTTTAGGATTCTCTAAATTGTATAATGATAATTTCAATCCAAGTTCTAAGTTTGCAGCTATTTTAACATGTACTAGCGCTGATAAGGGCTGTCCATTTATAAAAGGCGCCGATGTTCGTATTTCTATTCCTTTCGAAGACCCTAAACTATTTGACGGGGCACCACAACAAGATGATAAATACTTACAGCGAAGTCTGCAGATAGCCACTGAACTTAAATATGTATTTTCAAAAATTAATCAATAATTATGGCAAAAAAACAATTAAGTTATCTTGACAAAAATCTTACATTATGGATTTTCATATCTATGGCTATTGGAATAAGCATAGGTTATTTTTTTCCTATTGTCCCAGAGCTAATTAATGGTATGAGTAGCGGGACTACTAATATTCCAATTGCCATTGGCCTAATTGTAATGATGTATCCACCCCTTGCAAAAGTAAATTATGCTTTATTACCTAAGGTCTTTGAAAACACTAAAATTTTATCCATTTCACTTTTATTGAACTGGGTTATTGGTCCCATTCTAATGTTTGTTTTAGCATTAACCTTTTTAAGGGACTACCCTGAATATATGGTTGGTCTGATTTTAATCGGTTTAGCACGTTGTATTGCTATGGTTTTAGTTTGGAATGATCTTGCTGAGGGGAGTAAGGAATATGGAGCTGCTCTGGTCGCTCTAAATAGTATATTTCAAGTCTTTGCTTATAGCTTTTATGCGTGGATTTTTATCACCATTCTACCTTCTTACTTTGGTTTTGAAGGCGCTATTGTTGATATTTCCATTGGTGTTATTGCTGAGAGTGTTTTTATTTATTTGGGTATTCCATTTTTGTTTGGAATTTTAAGTCGTTTGGTTTTAGTCAATATTAAAGGAGAAGTATGGTATTCAAACCAATTCATCCCTAAAATATCTCCCTTAACACTTATTGCATTGTTATTTACTATAATAGTAATGTTTTCATTAAAAGGTGAGCTAATTATTGAAATTCCTATGGATGTTTTAATAATATCAGTCCCTTTACTTATATATTTTTTACTGATGTTTGTAATTGGCTTTTTTATAACCAAATTTGCAGGCGCTGGTTACGACAAAACAACTTCTGTCGCATTTACAGCTGCTGGGAATAATTTTGAATTAGCTATTGCAGTAGCTATTGGAGTTTTTGGATTAAATTCTGGACAAGCATTTGCTGGAGTTATAGGCCCATTAGTTGAAGTGCCTGCCTTAATTGTGTTAGTTCGTGTATCTTTTTGGTTTAGAAAAAAATATTTTAAAGGAATCAGAAATTGATTTTAAACGATTATTGGATTAAATATTTTTTAATCCGTTTTTTTTAATTCAAACAAAACTAATAGATTTACTCTTTTAAAACGGGATGTGGCGCAGTCCGGTTAGCGTACACGGCTGGGGGTCGTGTGGTCGCAGGTTCAAATCCTGTCATCCCGACAATTTCAATTAAAGAATAATTAATTTAATTCACCATCAATTATTACACCTAATTCTCTAAAAAGCAATACTTTAATTTGTGAAATAAAAATTAATAAAGCGTTATTTATATTAATTCTTTAACAAAAAATATTAGTTTTGCATACAAGGCAATATACATAAAACTATCAATCTTGAAAACAAATAGATCAAACTGCCCTCTTACAAGAGCCCTAGATATCATAGGCGATAAATGGTCTTTAATCATAATTAGAGATATTATTATCATGGGAAAAAAAACCTTTACTGAATTTATGAAATCTAAAGAAAAAATTGCCACTAATATTTTAGCAAATCGTTTAGAGTTATTAATTAAGCATGAATTATTATCTGTAACAAAACTACCAAATGATCAAAAGACCAAAATTTACTATTTAACCGATGCAGGTCTTGATCTTTATCCAATTATTTGTGAGTTAATGAAATGGAGTGATAGAAATTTAAACAAATGTTTTGGTCCAATTGGTTCGAAAATACTTGACGATTTACAGACTGAGCCTAATGATAAAATTATTGCAGAAGCAACATCCTCCTATCGCGTTTCACGTCAGGAAATTTTAAATGCCATTAGCTAGCAAATTATAATATTTTATTACTTGTTTTAATCCTCTATTTTTTTTCAGTAATTTGCTATTATTTCCCAAACTTATGAAAAAGTTACCTTTTTTAGCACTTATTTTTCTTGTTACTAATTCCTTCGCACAAATTTTAAATCCTGTGAAATGGGAAATTCAAATTGAGGCCATATCCGAATTTGAATACGATGTTGTTTTTACAGCAAACATTGACAGTAACTGGGCAATTTACTCGCAATTTTCTGACCCAAATCAAGGACCACTGCCAACTATTATTTCTTTTAATAACTCATCCTCTTACGAGCGAGTTGGATTATTATCTGAAAAAGATTTAAACAAAGAGAAAAAATACGATTCTATATTTGAAATGGTAGTCTCAAAACTTTATGATAAAGCAGTGTTTAGTCAACGCGTCAAAATAATTGAAACTTCGCAAAGGTTTACTATTAAGGGCAATATTGAATTCATGACTTGTGATAATACAAGGTGTACATATGAGCCTGAGAATCTATTCAAATTAGATTATGATCCAATTAAAGGACTCGGTTTAAACAGAGAATCTCAAATTCAAGCCGTTAATATTGATGCCAATGCCAATATTTTACTTTATGGTCAAAACCCCAGTTTTGACATCCCAAATAGTGATTGTATAGATGGGGTTTATTCCAATCTGAACAATAATATTAAAACAACAAAATCTTATTGGAATATCTTTATTCTTGGAATTTTTGGAGGGTTTCTTGCTTTGTTGACCCCCTGTGTTTTTCCAATGATCCCATTAACTGTTAGCTTTTTTACAAAAAAAAGTGATGATTCTTCATCAAGAAAAGGTTTATACAAGGCAATTTTATATGGGTTTTTTATTGTATTGGTCTATTTGATTTTAAGCACCCCATTCCATTTATTAGACTCTGTAAATCCTGATATATTAAACGAGATATCTACTAATGTTTGGTTGAATATTTTCTTCTTTTTGATTTTTATAATTTTCGCTTTTTCTTTCTTTGGCTATTATGAACTATCATTACCTTCAACCTGGACAACTTTCACAAGTAGGGGTGAAGGACTCGGTGGTATTTTTGGGGTTTTTTTCATGGCTCTAACTTTATCTATTGTATCATTCTCTTGTACAGGCCCGATTCTTGGGTCTCTACTCGCTGGGTCATTATCTGCTGATGGTGGTGCTTGGCAACTCACTGCTGGGATGGCTGGTTTTGGATTAGCTCTAGGCTTACCATTTGCTCTTTTTGCAATGTTTCCAAATATGATAAAGTCACTTCCAAAGTCTGGAGGATGGCTTAATACAACAAAGGTCATACTAGGATTTTTAGAACTAGCTTTGGCATTTAAATTTTTATCCAATGCTGATTTGGTGCAGCACTGGGGCTTATTGAAGATTGAAGCATTTCTTGGGATATGGGTTTTAATATTTTTATTCTTAACATTATATATTTTTGGGAAAATAAAGTTTCCGCATGATTCCAAAATTCAAAAACTTTCTTTTTTTAGATGCTCTTCGGGATTTTTAGTTCTTGCATTTGTGATTTATTTAGGGTCGGGATTTAAAGTCAATCAAGAAACAAACACCTTTACTCCTCTAACAATTTTGAGTGGATTAGCCCCGCCTGTTGGATATAGTTTTTTATATCCAAACGATTGCCCAAATAATTTTGAATGCTTTAAAGATTTTAAGCAAGGAGTTTTACATGCAAAAAGTGTTAATAAGCCTATTGTATTAGATTTCACAGGGTATGCATGTGTTAATTGCCGAAAAATGGAAGAGCATGTCTGGCCACTGAGTTCTATTAAAACTTATTTTGAAAAGGACTATGTACTTATATCATTGTACGTAGATGATAAAAAAGAATTACCAAAGGAGCAAAAACTAACCGTTGAAAGATTTGACGGAAGTACAAGAAATCTCAAAAATTATGGCCACAAGTGGGCCCATTTTCAAACCGAGTTTTTTCGATCGAACTCTCAACCCTTTTATGTATTGTTAAGTCCAGATGCGAATACTGTTTTAACCCCCCCAATAGGATACACTCCCAATGCTGATAATTATGAAGCCTTTTTAGAGTGTGGATTGGAGGTCTTCAAATCGTTATAAGTTTAATTATTTAAAGCTATTAGCACATTATTTTACTAAATTTGAAATACTTTAGACTTAACAAATGATTGAAAGCTTCTTGAAATTCTTTGAACTAGGGCTATATCACATCCTCAATTTCGATGGATACGATCACATCTTGTTTGTAATGATTATATCTATTCCTTTCATATTTAAGGACTGGAAGTATCTTTTAATTTTTATTTCTTTATTTACTCTTGGGCATTCGATAAGTTTACTGTTGGGAGTCTATGACATAGTAAACCTAAATGTAAATGTTACTGAGTGGTTAATACCAGTTACAATATTCTTTACAGCTCTTTATAATGTATTTACAGCAGGAAAGTCTAACTACAGGCATTCTTATTTATTATATGCAGTCATTTTATTTTTTGGTTTGGTTCATGGATTAGGTTTTTCCAATGCATTTAAATTGTTAGTTAGCACTAAAGAAAGTACATTTATGTCAATTATTGAGTTTGCACTAGGGGTTGAAATAGGACAACTTATCATTGTAATATGTGTATTGATTTTTAATTTTATATTTCAAAATATATTTAGGTTTTCTAGAAGAGATTGGGTCTTAGTTATATCTTCTATTGCATTGGGATTTATTATGCCATTAATTTTCAAAAGCCCTTTATTTTCTTAAATTAATAATTGCAATTAAGCAATAAACGACTTATATTAATCAGCCTTTTTAAAAATAAAAATGTCTAATAATAAACAATTAAAATACGACAAGGCTTATTTAAGAATGGCTAAAGAATGGGCTAAACTTTCCTATTGTGATCGAAGACAAGTGGGAGCTATTATTGTCAAAGACCGTATGATTATTTCAGACGGTTATAATGGTACACCTACAGGATTTGAAAATATTTGTGAGGATGACGAGGGATATACTAAATGGTACGTTCTTCATGCAGAGGCAAATGCTATTCTTAAAGTTGCTGCATCCACACAGTCTTGTAAAGGCGCGACGCTCTACGTTACATTGTCTCCATGTCAAGGATGTAGCAAACTGATTCATCAGGCAGGGATAAAAAGAGTGGTCTACAGCACTCAATATAAAGATTTATCAGGTGTTGAGTTTTTAGAAAAAGCAGGGATTGAAGTCCAATTTATTTCAATTTAATTTTTCTTTTTCACCAATTTATCTACTTTTTTAGCTAATCTCAAAGCAGTAGCAATAAGTATGGCACACGCTGCTGAAATAGTAGTAATAATGGCTGTAAAGCTGTTACCTTCTAGCGGAGTTTCAAAATTAATTTTGGTTATATTAAATATAAGAACCGCTAATGCTAATACTGATATGATGTAAGTTGCTAATTTCATAAACTATAATAAAAATTTAATGTTAGAGGTGAATAACTTAACAGCAATTGCCAAAAGTATAACTCCAAAAACTTTACGGGTAATATTAATACCGTTTTGACCTATGATTCTTTCAATTTTTATGGACGTTTTTAGCACTATAAAAATTACAATTACATTTACAATAACTGCAATAATTATATTTTCAGTTTGAAATTCAGATTTTAAAGACAATAAAGTTGTGAGGCTTCCAGGCCCTGCAATTAAAGGAAATGCAAGCGGAAACACTGTGGCATTCAAAGAAGATTCTTCATCTTGTTTGTAAAGGGTAATCCCTAATATCATTTCAATGGCAATAAATAGTAAAATAAATGCTCCTGCTACGGCAAAAGAATGTACATCGATTCCTACTAATTTTAAAATACTATTTCCAACAAACAAAAAAATTATCATAATCAAACCTGCAATAAGTGACGCTTTTTCACTTTGTATATGTCCAGCTTTTTTTCTTAAGTCTATAATTATGGGAATATTTCCAATAATATCAATAACCGCAAAAAGCACCATAAAAGCTGTAAAAATTTCTTTAATATTCAGACTCATGACTTGATTTATTTCTTATTCAAAGGTCGATAAATTATTTATATTTAGAAAAAGAAAAGGATTAGTAATTTCCTTAAAACTTTAATCTAAAATAGTATATTACAGTCATGTTTCAGTTAGGAAAAACAATTGTATCGGAGGCCATATTAAACAATGAATTCGCATGTAATTTAAGCTCTTGTAAAGGGGCCTGTTGCGTTGACGGAGATTCAGGAGCGCCTCTTGATAGCCAGGAGATAGAAGTATTACAAGAAATTTATCCAAAACTAAAGGAGTTTTTAACACCTGAAGGGCTTAAGGCTATTGATAAACAAGGGGTCTATGTAGCCACGAAACAAGGAGATCTTGAAACCCCTTTAATCAATGGTGCTGATTGTGCTTACGTTATTTATGATGATAAAAAAACAGCATTATGCGGAATTGAAGAAGCCTACAATCAAGGTGTAATAGATTGGAAGAAACCTGTTTCATGTCATTTGTACCCAATAAGAGTTGTTGATTACAGTGAATTCTCTGCGGTTAATTATCATAAATGGGAAATATGCGATACTGCATGTAGTCTTGGGAAAGCATTAGAGTTACCAATATATAAATTTGTGAAGGAAGCGCTTATTAGAAAATTTGGGAAGCAATGGTATAGCGAGCTGGAAGCTATTGCTGATAAGCGTAGGTAATATAAATTTTATTTATTTCTATATTTTTTTCTGACAACCATGTTTTTTTAATTTTTTGCGTTTGTATTTTTTACGAGAGAAATAATTTTTAACTCCCTGATTATTAATTATTTGAGTTTTTAAAGCAAGGTTTTTTTTGTAGGAAATAACTTACTTGTTGTTAAGAACTTAGGTCCAATGTTTATAAAAATGACTTTTATTTAAACTAACAATTTTAAATCTTTGTTAAGCATAAATATATGTTAATTTATATATTTATTTAAATCAAACCAAACAATGCCACTAACAACAAAGCCTATTTCAAAATACATCAATATTCCATTTGTTGTATTTTCTGTCCAGCACCATAATATTTTGGAGTGGCACAATAAAACAGAAGCTAGCTTCTGTATGGCCGAAGAACTGGGCGGCTTGACAACTTGATTTACACCAGAATTTAAAAGACTGACTTTTATATTCAGTAATAGAACTAACCAAGATATTTAAAATTATGATTATAGAACACATAATTAAGAGAGACTTCAGCACTAGCCCTTTCCAACTAGAAAAGATTACTGAAGCTACTAACAAAGCAATGAACGCTGTTGGCGTTGGTAATGAGCAAAATGCACAGGACGTTGCCTTATCAGTTTATCAAAAATTATTGATTCGGAAAAAGGGCCATCAAGGATATATTCCTACAATTGAGGAGGTTCAAGATATTGTAGAGACTCAATTAATGGAAAGTAACTTCCCTGAGGTTGCTAAGGCATATATTCTTTACCGTAACAAAAGAAGCAAGGAAAGAGAGTCTGATATTTTTGAAAAAAGAATCAACTTAAAGCCATACGAATATCCACAGCTTTATGAGTATGTTCCAGCCATAAGGCATTCTTATTGGATTCATACAGAATTTAATTTCACAAGTGATATTCAAGATTTCAAATCCAGGCTTTCTGATTCTGAAAGAAGTGCAATCAAAAATACCATGTTAGCAATTTCTCAAATTGAAGTAGCTGTCAAATCTTTTTGGGGAGATCTATATCACAGAATTCCAAAGCCAGAAATAGGATCTGTGGGCTCAACATTTGCTGAAAGCGAAGTTCGTCATGCAGACGCCTATTCTCATTTATTAGAGATTCTTGGGCTAAACACAGAATTTAAGGAGCTAAAAAAGAAGCCTATTATTATGAAAAGGGTTCGATACTTAGAAACAGCACTTAAAAATTCAAAGAGTGATAATGATAAAGAATATGCTGAATCAATTCTTCTTTTCTCATTATTTATTGAACATGTTTCACTCTTTTCACAATTCTTAATTATCATGGCTTTCAATAAGCATAAAAACATGTTGAAGGGTATTTCTAATGTGGTAGAGGCCACTTCCAAGGAAGAGCAAATCCACGGCGATTTTGGTATTGATTTAATAAAAATTCTTCAAAAAGAACACCCAGAGTGGTTTACACCAGAATACCACAAAAATATCCAGGACATTTGTAAAGAAGCTTTTGAGGCAGAGAAAGATGTAGTGGATTGGATTTTCGAAAATGGGGAATTAGACTTTTTACCTAAGTCCGTAATTAACGAATTTTTGAAAAATAGATTCAATAATTCTCTAGAAAGTATTGGAATTAGTAAAGTGTTTGAAATAGATCAGAATCTAGTCTCAGAAACCGAATGGTTTGATGATGAAATTATAGGAACTAAACATGGAGATTTCTTCGTAAAACGATCCATCAATTATAGTAAGAGAACTCAAAGTGTAACTAGTGACGACCTATTCTAGAACATGCAGAAAAAACTAACCACCAAGCAGGAAAAAACAAATCCACACCAAGATTTAATTCAAGCCAGAAAAAAATCAAAAGATACAATGCATTTATCTAATGAAAAATCATTTGAGTGGCTGAATGAAAATAGTAGAAAGTTTCTAGCTGCTGGATATTTGGGTGACGGAGTTACAGCAGAGCAGCGTATCTCCAACATTGCAAAACGAGCAGAAGCAATGCTTGAAATGCCAGGATTTGCAGACAAATTCTATTATTACATGTCGCAAGGATATTATTCATTGGCATCCCCTGTCTGGTCAAACTTTGGAAAAGAGCGAGGCTTACCAATTAGCTGTTTCGGTTCTCATATTGATGACGATATTGGAAATATTTTGTATTCCCAATCTGAAGTGGGTATGATGTCTAAATTAGGAGGAGGAACTTCTGGTTATTTCGGTAAAATCAGAGGAAGAGGTGCAGCCATAAAAAATAATGGTGAAGCTTCTGGAGCAGTTCATATTATGAGATTGTTTGAATCAATGGTAGATGTTGTAAGTCAAGGATCAGTAAGACGAGGCCGTTTTTCTCCTTATTTGCCTATCGATCACGCAGACATTATGGAATTCTTAGAAATAGGTACAGAAGGCAACCCTATTCAAGAGTTAACTCATGGAGTTACTGTAACTAACGATTGGATGCAGGAGATGATTGATGGCGATGTTGAAAAGAGAACGGTTTGGGCTAAGGTTTTACAAAGTCGTGGAGAAATGGGTTACCCTTACATTTTCTTTACCGATAATGCTAATAATGGTGCTGCTGATGTATATAAAGACAAGAAACTACCAATTTACGCTAGTAATTTATGCACTGAAATAATGTTACCGTCTGACCATAACTGGTCTTTTGTTTGTGTTTTGTCAAGCATTAATTTACTGCATTATGATAAGTGGAAAGATACTGATGCAGTTGAAATCATGATTTATTTTTTAGATGCTGTAATTACAGAGTTTTTAGAAAAACTAGAGTCCTATAAAGACTCTCCTAATTTAGATGACCGACAGACGTTTTTATTTATGGAACGCGCATATAATTTTGCTAAAGAAAATAGAGCATTAGGTATGGGAACATTAGGATGGCATTCTTTGCTACAGTCTAAATTACTCCCTTTTGATAGCCAAGAAGCTTACAGTTTAAATACCGAGGTTTTTAAAACTTTAAAAGAGCATTCGTACAAAGCTTCTGAATACTTAGCTCAAAAATTTGGAGAGCCGAAAGTTCTAAAAGGTTATGGAAGAAGAAATGCAACTTTGAATGCAATAGCACCGACCACATCATCGGCTTTTATATTAGGTCAAGTATCTCAAGGAATAGAGCCCATTTGGTCTAATATTTATGTAAAGGATATTGCAAAAATTAAAACTACAATTAAAAACCCTTTTTTGACAGCACTTTTAAAAGAAAAGGGGATGGATACTCCAGATGTATGGAGAGATATAAGGGACAGAGATGGTTCTGTTCAACACCTTGAGTTCTTGTCAGAAAATGAAAAAGAGGTATTCAAAACTTACTCTGAAATTGATCAATTGGCAATTATTTATCAGGCTGCTAACAGACAGAATTACATAGACCAAGGGCAATCTCTAAACATCATAGTACATCCAGATATGCCTACTAAGGATATCAATAAGATTCATGTGACTGCATGGAAGTTGGGACTTAAATCTTTGTATTATCAGCACAGTATGAATGCTGCACAAAAGTTCAAACAAAAGAAAGAGTGTACAAGTTGCGAAGGCTAATCAAGCACTTGTTGTAATAAATAAAAAAACCCTTTCATTTGAAAGGGTTTTTTTATTAAGTCTTTTGAATTTAGTGTGAAGATTTGTTGTGTGAATTTTCGTATTCGTCTATTAAATTACTTGTAGCCTTTAAGAAATCTTTAGTTTCCAACAGTAAATTGAAATATAGTGTTGTATTCTTTGGGCTGGACTCATCCGCACCTCTGGTCCTTTCAACCTGTAATTTTATATTAGACTTTAATATATTGTAAATATCATTTTTACGTTTGGTAATATCCTCAATCTTATCAAAGGATTGCGAATCAAAGGGTTTTCTAAAGTCTGAAAATAGGGTTGTTATTGCTTCACTAATTTCACTCAGTTCTTTGATTTGTTTAAACTTTAATTTTTTGTGATTATTGTCAACGTGTTTATAACTTACTTTAGAAATATATTCCAATGACTGTGTCATATCATGTAAATAGCCTAAAATATCTATGTAAAATCCACTCGCCTCAACACTGGATTCATCCAAGTTTTTAATGAAATAAAAAATATTATCTCTTAAATCGTCAACCTCTTTTGAGATTTTAACAACTTGTTTTTTATTTTTCTTTAGAAGTTTAATGTCCTCAGACGCTAGACCATTTATGGCGTTGCTGTAGATAGTATTAGATCTTTTAAGCACATTCGAGATGTTTTTTGCACTTTCCTGAATAACACCTTGAACAGAACTACTTTCAGAACTTTTAAGAAAGTCATCTTTTGAGATGTTTAAAGATTTATTCTTGTGTGCAAGATAATTTCTATACAATATAATTGCTGTAAGCAATATGAAAATAGGCGTTATCACTGTAGGGTTCATGTTTATTAAAAACACCACCGTTCCACAGGCTATAAACGCACCAATCGCAGTCCCAAACCAACCTCCAATGACATTTAAAACACCGGCAACCCTGTAAACAGCACTCTCTCTACCCCATGCTTTATCGGCAAATGATGTTCCCATAGCAACCATAAAAGTGACATAAGTTGTAGACAAAGGTAATTTCATAGTAGTTGCAACTGCAATTAATATACCAGCAACCATTAAATTGACAGAGGCTCTAATTAAATCAAATGCAGGTGCATCTATACTTTGGTCTTTTGTAAGTACTAAATCTGGTGTTTGAAATCTCTTACCAATATTTTCTTGAACGGATTTTGGTAAAATAAGGTTAAAATATTTTGAGAGTTGTGTAGCCCCTTTTACAATCCCGCGTGAGAGCATATTTGGCTCGAATTTTTCATGAGTATCGCTTTGTCGTGACAAGCTAATTTCTGTTTCAGCGACTGTTCTAGCTTTCTTTGAAAGTAGCAGCGTAACGACCATAATTCCTCCAGAGATGAACAATAACAAAGGCTCAGCAGGCACTTTTTTATCTAAAACTTCCATTGAAAACATGGTGGCATCAATTCCTGACACAGCCCATGCTTCGTATGAATGATAGGCCGCCATTGGTACTCCAATAAAATTAACCAAATCGTTTCCAGAAAAGGCAAGTGCCAACCCGAAGGTTCCAACCGCGATCACTACTAATAGAATTGTTTTTTTAGTAATTGCCTGAAAAACATAGGAAACGATTAGCCAGAGTACAAAACTAGCTGAAATTATGTATGCTTCATTCCCTTCAATAGAGCCTTTCAAATCTTTATAATAAGGAGTTCCTTTTAAGCCTTTCAAGAAAATAAAATAGGTGATAGCGGTCAATGCAAAAGCACCGAATATTGCACCGAAATTTTTTATTTTTTTCTCAATTTGAAATGTAAAAATTAATCTCGAAACCCATTGCACAAGCGCACCTACGGTAAAAGCAATAAAGACAGACATTACAATCCCACTAATAATTTGAAGTGCCTTTTCGGTATTTATATAGTTTACTAAACCTGATAAGGTTTGCGTTTCGGATGTTCCTATTTTAATTAAGGACATTACTACAGCGGCACCTAGTAAGTTGAAGACAATAGATACTGTGGTAGATGTTGGAAGCCCTAAAGTGTTAAAGAAGTCCAATAACAAAATATCAGTAATCATCACTGCCATGAAAATGTACATAATTTCATTAAAATTGAACATGGCAGGAATGAAAATTCCTTTTCTGGCAACTTCCATCAATCCACTAGAGTAAACAGCGCCAACAAAAATACCCAGACTAGCCACAATCATAATGGTTCTCATAGAAATAGCTTTAGAACCGATGGCTGAATTTAAAAAGTTAATAGCATCGTTACTGACACCTACAACAATATCAATCGTTGCCAAGACTGTAATTGCAATTAACATGAATATGTAAATATTGTCCATACTACTAATTTGTTCTATGTTTGCTAATATCATAATTTTTTTGGTTTATTTAGTCAATTAAATTAAAAATGAAAATCAAAACCAACTCGGAAAGTTATGTTATCTGACTCGTCGTTCAATGTTGAATAACTAATATCACTTTGAATTTTAAGCTTATGGCCAACAACAAACTTATTAAATCCAAGAGTGTATTGTTTTGTAGGCTCTTTTCCAGTTACTGCTTCAAACTCTAATGTTGTAAAGCGCGCTGCAATTTCGTAATTGTTGTCAAATAAATATCCAGCTTGTAGGTTTAATGCATTACCAGTGAGAACAATATCACCTGTTGGAGTAATGCCATCGACTTCTGTCGCAATCTCATCACTAGCAGTCCTTTTGGCATATTCTCCCATGAACGAAAATCCATTGTGTTTGTACATCGCATCTATAAAAATTGTTGTCTGATCAGTTCCATATATTGTTTCATCGTTTCGGATCATGTAATCACCAGCAAACCCTCTTTCTCTTACAGCATCTTCGTTAAAGTTGTAAGTAAAGCCTAACATAAGTTTAGGCCTCTCTTCGCGCTTTAAATCTGATTGGCTGTAATCACCTTTTGATTTGAAGGTGCCAAATGGCAACAATTCGAGTCTAGCAGTATATTGTAATCCACCTTCGTTTCCTTCTGTGACATTTCTTCCCTCTCCTTGTGACAATGAAAACTTTTCGCGCATTAGGAAGTTCTCACTAAGCTTTGTTTTGTGACGTAATTGTATTCCTAAATCACGATCAATATTAAAGCGACTGTTTAATAAAGATCGATCAATTAATTGTAAGTTTCCAGACGAAACTACACGTTCAACGTTTCCAGGAAGTTTTGTTTGCCCTGCCCAAAATTCCCAGTTTTTAGCAAATTTCCATTTAAGAACAGCATCTAAAATGTAACGAGGAGTATTACGGTTAAAATCATTAGCACCAGAAATATCTCTATTTGATAAGCCTAACTCAATCTTGTAAATAAGATTTTTATTATAAGCAAACCCATCAAATTTTAATCTTGCTCGTCTGACAATAAAGTTGTGTTCTCCACTTTCATAAATATCGCCGTTGTGATCCCATGACGACATTGATCTTACTTGAAAACGAGGTGCGAATTTTACGCTAAATGTACTATCTTTTGCAGTAAAATTAATTAACCCTTTCCCAAAAGATGTATCGCTAATTTCTTGTGCTTGTGAGTTGAATATAAAAAGAATGGCTACTATAATACCTAACTTGTTTTTCATTTTGATTTAGATTATAAGTTTTTTTTAAAATTACAGCTAATTACCACTATTATCGATTAATTAAATTTTACGTTTAGGTTAATAATATGTTATGAATATTTCAAAAGTTATGCAGTCTAGAAACATTTACTTAACATTGGAAATTAGTATCTTGCAAGCATGAATGACATCATGCAGTGGGAACAACTCTTATCCCTTAAACGTCACGGGGATTCAAACAAGCGTTTACGTAACGAACAGGACGAAACTCGGTTGGGCTTTGACGTTGATTATGACCGAATTATTTTTTCTTCCGAATTTCGAAGTCTACAAGACAAAACACAAGTTATTCCACTTTCATCAACTGATTTTGTACATACAAGACTTACACACAGCTTGGAGGTAAGTGTAGTAGCGCGTTCATTGGGGCGGAAAGTAGGGGTGAAAATCTTAGAAAAGCATCCTGCCCTTGCTGAGGTTCACGGCTATAAACCTAACGACTTCGGCTCTATAGTAGCGGCTGCTGCTTTAGCACACGATATAGGTAATCCACCCTTTGGTCACTCCGGTGAAAACGCTATTGGACATTTTTTTAAAAATGGTCAAGGGAAAAATTTTAAGTCTGAATTAACAGATAAAGAATATGAAGACCTTTGTAATTTTGAAGGAAATGCAAACGGGTTCAAAATATTAACCCAAGATTTAAAAGGACTTCTAGGTGGATTACGACTTAGCTACGCAACCCTTGGAGCGTTTACAAAATATCCAAAACAGTCTTTACCAAAAGGAATAACTGATGACGTAGCCTATAAAAAATATGGGGTATTTCAAAGTGAAGTACCGATGTTTAAGCAAATATCCGAAGAATTAGGGTTATTGAACAAAAACAATATTTCAGGCGATCAGTTTTCAAGACATCCATTGGCTTATTTAGTTGAAGCTGCGGACGATATATGCTATACTATTATAGATTTCGAAGATGGGATTAATCTTGGAGTAATTGAAGAAGATTTTGCGTTAGAATATCTTATTAAATTGGTTAAGAATAATATTCAAACTAGTAAATATAATGCTCTTCCTGACAAGAAAGCTAGAGTAAGCTATCTACGTGCTATTGCTATTGGAGCACTTATTGATGACGCTGTAAATATCTTCATACAAAACGAAGAAGCTTTGCTTCAAGGAAATGTTAGGTTTGCTTTGTTAGAGAAAAGCCAGTACAAAGCTCAAATGGATGATATTATTAAATTAAGTATTGATAGAATTTATAATTCAAAGGAGGTAATCGATAAAGAACTTTCAGGATTTGAAGTAATCAATGAGCTTCTATTAAGGTACACTAACGCTATTAATAACTGTTACGAAGAAAAGGGCAGTCATTATGATGAACTCATATTAAAATTACTACCAAAAAGATTTGATTTTAAAGATGGAAGTTTATACACCAGACTCATGGGTATATGTAGCGTAATTTCTTCATATTCTGATAGCAAAGCCGTTTTGACTTATAAAAAATTAAAAGGCTTGAAGTTTTAGTTATGAACTTTAAATTAGATGATAATTACTTTATGAAAAAAGCTCTATTAGAAGCTGAATTGGCTTTTGAAAAGGGTGAGGTTCCTGTAGGAGCAATCATAGTCGTTGAACAGCAAATAATTGCCAGAGCACATAATTTAACAGAACTATTAAATGATGTGACTGCACATGCGGAAATGCAGGCTATAACCTCTGCATCAAATTATTTAGGAGGTAAATTTCTTCACAACTGCACGCTTTATGTAACTTTAGAGCCATGTCAAATGTGTGCTGGCGCACTTTACTGGAGTCAAATTTCTAGGTTAGTTTATGGCGCTGATGATCAAAAGAGGGGATTTAGAGCCATGGGAACATCATTGCATCCAAAGACAACGTTTCAGGGAGGAATAATGGCTAAAGAGGCTTCTGATTTATTGAAACGATTTTTTGTGGAGAAACGAAATTTAAATTAATCAGTCTATGGCATCATTATGTTCACGCATCTTATCTAAGTTTTCCGCTGTGAGCATATAGTCAGCCATTTTTTTATCTTTCCAGCGGTAATAAGAAAACAAGGGGAATACAATCAGGAAAAGGCCCAAAACCCCGAACCCAATAAGCTTCTCGGATATCGCAATTTCCTTCGCTTTCATTATGGGATCTATAGTGTCTGAGTCTGAGATGGCAAAGCCAATGAATATACAAGTAAATGCTGAGATACAAAGAAACCAAATTAAATATTTCATTGGCTTGAGCTGTGTTATTTTGTTTTTAAACCCAATTCGTCTAACTGTTCTTTGTCTATGGGCGCGGGCGCGTCAATCATGACATCCCTCCCAGAATTATTTTTTGGGAAGGCTATAAAATCGCGAATAGTTTCTTGTCCACCCAAAATAGCAACTAATCTGTCTAATCCAAATGCAATACCACCGTGGGGCGGAGCACCATACTCAAAGGCGTTCATTAGAAATCCAAATTGTTCCTTGGCTTCGTCTTCACTAAAACCAAGATGTTTAAGCATTAAAGCCTGTGTATTTTTATCATGTATACGAATAGATCCACCTCCAATTTCATTACCATTTAACACCAAATCATAGGCATTGGCTTTTACGCTTGCTGGATTTGTATCAAGTAAAGCTATTTGATTAGATTTTGGTGCTGTAAAAGGGTGGTGCATCGCATGGTAACATTTAGCTTCATTATCCCATTCTAAAAGTGGGAAATCCGTAATCCAAAGAGGAGCAAACTCTTTAGGGTCTCTTAAATTTAGGCGCTCTGCAAGCTCCATTCTTAGCGCGCTTAGTTGAGCTCTGACTTCATTTTTTTTACCAGAAAGTATACAAATAAGATCACCCTTTTTGGCAGAGGTAAGTTTAGCCCATTTGGCGAAATCGTTTTGATCGAAAAATTTATCTACTGAAGATTTATAACTGCCATCTTCATTACAGCGCACATAGACCATTCCTGATGCTCCAATTTGTGGACGTTTGACCCAATCAATAAGATTGTCTATATCTTTTCTTGAATAATTATTTCCTCCCGGGACAGCAATTCCAACTACAAGTTCGGAGTTATTAAAAACTTTGAATTCTTTATGTTGTGTAACTGCATTGAGCTCTCCAAATTTCATATCAAAACGAATGTCAGGCTTGTCGTTCCCATATATTTTCATTGCTTCATCATATGTTAAACGAGGGAAACTATTTATTTCTACGCCATTAATAACTTTCAACAAATGTTTTGTTAATCCCTCAAAAGTTTCAAGAATGTCCTCTTGTTCAACAAAAGCCATTTCGCAGTCAATTTGTGTAAACTCAGGCTGCCGGTCAGCGCGTAAATCTTCGTCTCTAAAACATTTGACAATTTGAAAATATTTATCCATGCCTCCAACCATTAATAATTGCTTGAAGGTTTGTGGAGACTGGGGAAGAGCATAAAATTGTCCTTCATTCATACGACTTGGTACAACAAAATCTCTTGCTCCTTCAGGGGTTGATTTTATAAGGTAAGGAGTTTCAACTTCGATAAATTCTTTTAGAGACAAATAAGCTCTAACTTCTTGAGTTACTTTATGTCTAAAAATAAGGTTATTCTTGACAGAATTTCTTCTAATGTCTAAGTAACGATATTTCATACGTAACTCTTCACCACCATCGGTTTCATCTTCAATAGTAAAAGGAGGTAATTTTGATGGATTAAGAATAGTTAAATCTGAAACTAAAATTTCTATATCACCTGTAGGGATATTTGAGTTTTTGGATGCACGTTCAATCACAGTACCATTAACTTGAATCACAAATTCACGCCCTAATTTTTTAGCGGACTCCATTAAATTTTTATTGGTACGATCAGCATCAAAAATAAGCTGAGTTATTCCATATCGATCACGTAAATCTACCCAAGTCACAAACCCTTTATCTCTAGATTTCTGGACCCAACCTGTAAGTGTTACAGTCTGATTAATATCAGAGGTTCTAAGTTCACCACAATTATGGGTTCTATACATATTGACTTATTTGAAAACAAATTTAATATTATTAAACTAAATTCACCCTATCTAGGCTGTAACATTCATTTGCCTTGTTTGAATTTTATTTATGATGTAATATAAAATAGGTACCACTACAAGTGTTAAAAATGTTGCGAAAGTCAAACCAAAAATTATAGCCCAACCCATAGGACCCCAAAAAGCAACATTTTCACCACCAATGTAGAAGTTAGGGTTAAGCTCGGTTATTAGGGTTCGGAAATTTATATTAATCCCAAGGGCTAGTGGTAACAACCCTAATATTGTTGTAATTGCAGTTAATAAAACAGGTCTAAGTCGAGTTTTACCTCCTTCAACAACACACTTTAATAAATCTATCTTGCTTAATTTATCAGAGTTTTCAAAATTAAGTTCTAAGCGTTTTCTGGCTATAATTAAATTAATATAATCAATAAGTACAATAGCATTATTTACTACTATTCCAGCCAATGAGATGATCCCAATCATAGTCATGAGAATAACAAAATCCATTCGGAAGATTAACAAACCAAAGAGAACTCCTATTAGGCTTAAGAAAACTGATATTGATATAATTATCGGAGTAGTGGCAGAGTTAAATTGAGCCACCAAAATTAGAAAAATTAATAAGACTGCAATAAGTAGAGCTTTGCTTAGAAAAGCCATCTCTTTTGCTTGTTTTTCTTGCTCGCCGGTAAAACTTACTTCAAGACTTTTCGGGGTTTCAAAATTCTCAACCACCCCTCTTATTTTATCATTGACATCTGTGGGATTATATCCACTCAAAACATTGGAATAAATAGTAACCACTCGATCTAAATCAATTCGTTTAACTGCATTAAAGCTAGTACTATTTTCAGTTTTTGCGACTGCTGAAATAGGGACTTGTTTAATACGCCCTGAGCTTTGGTTTCTAAAAGTTATCTTTTGATTCATTAGCGCATTACGGTCATATCTGTATGCGTCTTTTAATCTAATATTGACAGGGTAATCGTCCTTTAAATCTTTAAATGTTGAAACCTCCTTTCCATAAAGAGCTGTTCTTAAACTAGTTCCTATGAGCCCAGTTGACACCCCTAGTCGTCTAGCTTTTTGGCGATCTACTTGAACAATCAGTTCAGGCTTCCCTTGGTCAATATCTAGTTTAAGTTCTTCAACACCTGGAATATTTGCTCTATCAATAAATATTTTCAACTCGTTAGCTGTTTCAATAATTAATTCGTAATCATCTCCTTTTATTTCTAAATTTATTGGAGATCCAGTGGGAGGCCCATCAGCGGGCTTATCAACAACTATACTAACCCCAGGATATCCTTGAATAACTTCACGTATGTCCCTTAAAACTTGCTCGGAGCTTACACCTTTTCTATCTTGAAATTTTACAAAATCGACAGTTATTCTTGCTTTATTTGGGGTATTTCCACCCACTTGCCCTCTACTTGGATCAGCTGTACCTTCTCCAACTTGTCCAATAACCGATGTGACCAAAAAGTTTTCACCTTCTATATTATATTTTTTTAGGTGAAGTTCAATATCTGATTCAATTTTTTTTGAAAGTGAATTCGTTTCTTCTATGTCAGTTCCAATTGGATATTCTAAAAAAACAAATACTTGTTTAGCTTCTGTGTTGGGAAAGAAAAGTACTTTAGGTGGATACAAATACATTAGAGAACCAGCTACAAATAACAATAAAAATGTACTAACTATTATTCCATATGGTTTTTTGCCATCTAGGGAGTAAAAAAGAAACTTTTCATAATACTTTTCTAATTTATTAATGAAAGTCATTTTATTTTCTTTCGATTTCACCTTCATATAAAGGGATATCAACATTGGATTTATAACTAATGCGACGAATAAAGATGAACTTAAAACTATAATTAAAGTTATTGGGAGCCACTGCATGAATTTGCCTACAATACCATCCCATAGGACTAATGGCAAAAATGCTGCTAAAGTTGTTGCCGTTGAAGCAATAATAGGCATTGCAACCTCACCAACACCTTGCTTAGTTGCTTCAATTCTAGGAACACCTTCATCCATTAATCTGTAAATGTTTTCTACAACAACAATTCCATTATCAACCAGCATTCCCAAGGCAATAACTAAAGAAAATAATACCATAGTATTTAATGTTACACCTAAAAAACTTAAAATTATAAATGATAATAGCATTGATAGTGGAATGGCGATACCAACAAATAATGCGTTTCTGAAACCTAAAAAGAAGTACAAAACGAGTACTACTAGAATTACACCTAGCACTATACTATTTTCTAGATCAGAAACCATTGTTTTTGTATCGTTAGACTGGTCATTTGTTTTTGATATAATTAAGTTGGTTGGTAATATGTTAGCCTTTGCTTTGGTAATAATCTCATCAATTTTTTTTGACGCAATCAATAAATTTTGACCACTACGTTTTTTGACATCGAGCATCACAACAGGCTTTAAATATTCTCTGGCATAACTTTGTTTTTCTTGTTCTTTGAAATCTACATCAGCAATATCTCTTAGGTAAACAATATTTCCCTTTTCTCGTTTTACAACAATATCTTTGATTTTTAAGGGGTCTACAAATTCACCAACAACTCTTACATTTCTGCGAGTCCCATTTTCAAGTATATCTCCACCTGAAATGCTTTTGTTTTCAAACACAATAGCATTTTCTATATCAGTGAAACTAATTTTTGAAGCTTCCATTTTATATAAGTCAATTGCAACTTCCAATTCTTTTTCCTGAACCCCTCTTATGTCTACTCCAGAAATTTCTGAAAGCTCTTCAATTTTATCTTCCAAAAATTCCGCATAGTCCTTAAGTTGATCCATAGAAAAATCTCCTGAGAGATTTATATTCATAATCGGCATTTGTTCACTAAAATTGACTTCTGTTACGCTGGGTTCGCTAGGTAGGTCTTTTGGAAAATCTTTATCTGCCATCGCAATGTCTACGCGGTCTTTAACTTTAAGCAGCGCCTCGGATGGAGTAATATCAAAAGTAAATTCTACTTTTATACTTGAATAACCCTGAATTGAATTTGAAGAAATTTTATCAACACCTGTTATGGCATTAATTTCTTTTTCAAGACGTTTTGTGATTAGTTTTTCAACATCCAAGGCCGAATTTCCTGGGTAAGGAGTTGAAACATAAATTTGAGGAACAATTATCTCAGGAAAATTTTCTCTTGGCATATTAACATATGAAAGTACCCCGCCTAAAACAACTATAAAAGTGATAACAGCTACAGTTGATTTATTTGAAACAGCCCAAGAGGAAAGCTTAAATTCTTTGATTTTTTTTGTGATCATAATTGTTTTATTGAACTAAAATTACCATTTCATCAGCCTTGATTAATCTAGACCCTTTATCTACAATCAAATCGTCTATTTGAATTCCTTCAATTATAAAGGCATCAGTTTCATATGTCATTCCCGCTTTTATATAATTTTTTTTACTTAAATAATTTCCTTTTTCCTTAATTACTGTGTAAACATATTGTTTTCCTTCACGGTCTTTCTGAATTAATTTAGCAGGAATAACAATACCCATTTTTTTAAAGTCATTAATTTTTATATCCGCTAATAAATTTGCCTTTAACTCATTATTTTGGTTGTTGATATCAACTCTAACCTTAAAGCTTCGATTGTTAGGGTTGATATAATTTCCAACTTGGCTAACATTTGCACTAATATTTTTTCCAATTGATGGGAAAAATAGCTCCACTTGAGTTCCCTTTCGAATGTATTTTAGGTATGTCTCAGTTACTTCACTCTCAACATGTATTTGATTTAAGTTTACAAGCCTTACTGCGGGAATCATTGGAGCGGCTAGACCACCTATTTTTGCAAACATCTCATCAATAGTTCCCGAAAAAGGAGCTGAAATTTTAAGTTTTTTTTCCTGAGCCTTCAAACTTTCCAAGCTATTTTCAAGCCCTTCTTTTTGAGCCTTAGCTTGTAAAAATTGAATTTCACTTCCAATATTTTGATCCCATAAGCGTTTTTGACGCTCAAAGGTAGTTTTGGCTAATTCAAATTGAGTTTCTAATTCAACTATTGAAGATTTTAGGACTGAGTTATCAATTTGTATTAAGGTTTGACCTTTATATACTTTTTGACCTTCTTTGACATAAATATTTGTTATACTTCCGCTATTTTCAGGGTATAGCTCTACACTTTGATCTGCCTCTACGGTTCCTTGGACTTCAATAAAATGTTGGAATAACTTTTCTTTAGCGTTGAAAACAGTTACTGAAGGCAACCTTTTGTTTGTGTCTAACTTTGAAATATTTAATTCTACCGAATTTAGTATTTCACTCAAACTATCAATTTGTTTAATTAAACTATTCTTTTCAGTTTTGAGATTGAGTAGATTTACAGATTCCTTTTTAGCCTTGTCACAAGACGTAATCAGCATTAAAGAAAGAAATATTAAATATTTTTTTTTCATCAAGTTTGTAATTTAATTTATTGGATTTGGATTTAATAATACATCTAGAGAAATGTATTTGTTCAACACTGAAACTAATGCTTCCATGTATTGTTTTTGAGTATTGTACAATTGAGTTTGTGCTTGATTAAGATCAAAACTGGACGCAAGACCTTCAAAAAACTTGATTTGATTTTTTTCTTCAATTCGTTTTGCAAGACTCAAAGCTTGTTTCTTTATTTCTAAATCTTGCTGTGCAAAATCCAATTCATTTTGTGCTTGTTTAATTTTAATTTCAATCTCTTGTCTAATGTTTTCTAATGCACGTTCAGATTTTTCTAAGTTAATTTTTGCTTTTTGTGTTGAAGCTGACCTACCAAATGAACTGAATAAAGGAATTGACATATTAACTCCCAAAATAGAAGCACCGAACCAT
>CABXZJ010000001.1 GCA_902516685.1 uncultured Formosa sp. | reverse complement strand
TTAAAATGGGATTCAATAAAATTTCGAGTACCACCATAAATATCATTTTGGATAATTGCATGATCTCCGTTTTTTAAAACCATAAGCATCACGTTAGCAATAGCTGCCATTCCAGATGAAAAAATCATAGCAGACTCTGATTTCTCTAGAGCAGCAATTTTTTTTGATAAAAATTCTTGATTAGGGCTGTTGAAATATCTAGGATATCTTTTAGAATCCTTATTAATAAATTCGTATGATGTGGAAAGATACAAGGGTGAAACAGCACCTCCAAAAGTAAGGTCCTCCACAGCACCAGTGTGGGTACAAATAGTATTTATACCTAAATCGTATTTAAACATTGAAAACAAAGTTAGTTACTATTTTTTATCTAAATCGTTAAACTGCTTAATTAAAACAAAAGCCCAAATAGCAACGCATACGGAAACAAAAACGGAAAAATAAAATACAATATCGTTAGCGGCCAAGTCGAAAGAGTTTAAAAAATATCATAAGTCCAACAAGCATTGGTGCCCATATACCAACAAAAATTCCATGTAATTGATTTCCACTAAAAAATAAATATTCTGAAACTACAATAATTAACACACAAAGCATCAAAAGTAAAGCGTTAGTAATTCCTAGGAGTTTAATAAATTTCATTGAAGTTGTTAGATTAAAGTTCTAAATTAAAAAAAAATGTCATTATGTGTCAAATAAATTGTCAAAAATTAAATTAAAATGATTTATATATATATATTTAAAATAAATAGAGGTTTTATTATTTATAAAATTTTTTAAATTTTAAATTAGCTAGTATACTTAAAGTTAATATTATTATTAATGCTGAAAATATGTATACTACACTTATATCTTGATCGTCCTTCGCATACGAATGAAGCCCTGCTAAATAAAAATTGACACCAAAATAGGTCATTAAAATACTTCCGAATGCAAGTATTGATGCAATATTGTAATTTAAACGACTTCTTAGTCCTGGCACCAAACGCATGTGTATAACAAAAGCGTATATCATAATACTAATTAAAGCCCACGTCTCTTTCGGATCCCAACCCCAATATCGACCCCAACTCTCATTAGCCCACATTCCTCCTAAGAAATTTCCAATAGTTAACATAACAAGGCCCACTGTTAGTGCCATCTCATTTATGACAGTTAACTCACTAACGTTTAACTTCATTATTTCCTTATTTTTGGAGTTGGTAAGAATCATTAAAACCAATGAAATAATTCCTAAAATCATTCCAAGTGCAAAAGGTCCGTAACTACCAACAATTATTGCAACATGAATCATCAACCAATAACTATTTAGAACAGGTTGAAGATTTCCGATTGATGGATCCATCCAGTTCCAGTGAGCAATCATTAAAATCATAGCAGTAACAAAAGCTGTGGAGGCAAATGTAAGATTACTTTTTTGTCCTAACATAACTCCGAAAGCCATGGTGGCCCATGCCACATAAATCATGGATTCGTAGGCATCGCTCCAGGGAGCGTGCCCGGAAATATACCAGCGGGCAATAAGACCAAAAGTATGTAGACCAAAGCATATATATATCATAGCTTTAAAAAAAATAACTGAAATGTATAAACCTCTACTTTTATTTCTCAATATTTGAATAATTAACAAAACAAACATCAAACTACTAGAATACATATACCAACTAAACAGTTTTTTAAAAATATCATATTTATTATAAAATATTTCTGTTCTAATCTTATCATCTGAAAGCATAGCCTTATCTCCATATTTTACTTGGGTAATTTTAATAGCTTCCAACAACTTTTCACTTTGCGAAAAGTCAATTTTCGTAACTTTTTCATTTTGTAAAGTTGACATATAAGCTAAAAATCCAGTACGTATAAAGTTTGCATATAAAGTGTCTTTTATTACAATTTTACTTTGAATAAATTCCCGAGGTGAGATCCATTTGTTGTTTTGATCATTTGGAATAGGAAATAAACGTAATGCGTCACCCTCAAGGGTGTTAAAAAGTAAACTGACGCGTTGATCGGCTTCTTTAAACTCTTTCTGTATAGCTGTTGGGATTTGAGCACTGTACGCATCCTCGAGATAAGGCCCTAACTTATAATTCAAATTACCATCTAAAAAATCAATAAGTGCTGCATATTTTTGATTTTTAGGAATGCCTATTATATTTCTAATTGTATCAGCCTTTTTAGTCTTTAAGTAAATGATTGGAATATTATACCATAGCTGTGGACTTTCCTGCATTGATAAAAAAACCTGGTTTGAGTTATATTCTTGGTAAATATCTTTTTTTGATAATTTTCTTAAAAGTTCAGAGGCATAAGTATTTACAGGTTTCATTCGACCATCAGAGTCTTGAATAACTAAATATCCAAAACGATCTGATGCCTCAACAGGTGTAATGTTTTGTGATAAAATTGAATCTAATTGTTTTTGTGTGGGACGTTTAAAGTCATGACTGGTGTTATGATTTTTTTGAGCATAAGATCCAAAAGAAAAAAAGGCAATGAATAATACAAGAGCTGCTTTCTTTTTTTTGATTGAATCCAATTTTTTTCTTAAAAATTCCATACGAGCTCCTCTACTAATCAAAATTGCTAGCAAACCAAAATACAATAAATAATACCCTAAATATGTAAACCAAGTGCCCCAATAGTCGTGGTTAACAGACAATATAGTTCCTTTTTCATCTGGATCAAATGAAGACTGAAAAAATCGATAACCTCTGTGATTGAGAATATTATTCATGTAAATATGAAAATCAAATTCACCCTCCTTAGAATCTAAAACAGTAACCTTACTCTCAAAAGATGCATAACTTTTTTCAGTTCCTGGGTAGCGCTCAGCAATAAAGTCATTAAGTTTAATATCAAATGGTAGATTTATAATTTTTGAACCATACTTAAATGCAAAGTCAAGGCCACCAACTTCAATTTGTTTGAAAGGATTATTGATTCCTTGACCACCTAAGAGTTTAACTGTATCTGTTTCACCATTTGCAGACACTCTAAGAGATATACCATCTTCACTCCCTTTTAACAACTCAGACTTTTTAACAATATCAAAAACACCCTTAATAACAGGCTTGGGGAACACAATTGCTTGGTTTCCTATAATGTACCTTGATCTTAGGACTAAAGGCTGTACACTGTCTTTTATCAGTAGTCCCTGTTGTCTTGTGGCCATGGTCATATATTCACCACCGAATGGTGACTCAATTGTCAATTCACCATTTTCAAAATAAGTAAGATTAATAGCACCATCAGTGGGCTTGTTTAAAGAATATAAAACGTTGTGAATATTGCTGACTTCGCCTAATTTTAAAAAGTGGTTGTGTGGGTTACCACTACCCGCTTCAACAAGTTTCAAATAATATTCCCCTTTTTCGTTTGGTATGATATCTTCTTCCGCTCCGGAAATAAAATCCAATAATTCAATCAAAACAGGAGATTTTCCGTAAAAGGTTTCTAAACTGTACTTGTTTTTAAGTCTGGTTGAAAAATCAACTGCATGGCTTTTAGTTAAACGCTGCAATTCACCATCAATCCTATAATCACCATCAATTAAGGTTGTTAAATAGGTTTTTTGAGATAAAAAAGTGTTTTCAGTAGCTCCTTCCCTTATGGACATCATTCCCTCATATCCATAGTTCCTTGTGATGTAGGCTCCCAATAAAATAAAGATAAATGATAAGTGAAGTGTGAGTGTGGCCCATTTTTTCTTTTGTAGTAAACGATATTTAAAGATGTTCCCTATGAAGTTAATCATAAACATTAACATGATTGCTTCAAACCACCAAGCATTGTATATAAGTGTTCTTGAGTAAGGTGTAGGAGATGTACTTTGTCCTTGATCCATGAATGTCCCAACAGCCATGGCAACTGCATAAATTATGAAAAGAGCTGCTGTAAGCCTGTTTGAAAAAATAATGCTCTTAACTTTTTTTAACATAAAAGCCTTTAAAAACAATTAAAGTCAAAGGTAATTACTTTTTACAGAAAATTAATTTTAATTATACCCTTTTAACAATTATTTGACTATTCTTTACAAACTATTGGCTAAACTTTTAAAACAATTTAGAAACGCGTAAATTAGCCTAATGTTTTCAATTGTAGTTATAGGAACTGGCAACGTTGGTTTACATTTATGTAAAGCAATAAATGCATCTAAAGATTTAAATCTAATTCAATTTTACAACAGGTCAAAAACCAATATTACAAATAGCCTTAGAAATATTCCTTTCACTTCTAAAATCTCATTATTAAAAGAAGCTGATTTATATATAATTGCAGTTAGTGATGATGCTATAGAAAAAGTATCAAATTCACTTATTTTTGAAAAACGCTTGGTAGTTCATACATCAGGATTTTGTCCAATGAAGTCTTTAAACAATAAAAACCGTCGAGGAGTTTTTTATCCGTTGCAAACATTCACTAAGGCTTCAAACCTGAGTTTTAAAAATGTTCCAATTTGCATAGAAGCTAACGATAAAGAAGACCGAAAAGTATTAAAAAATATAGCTAATACACTTGGGAGCCAAACATATTTTATTCAATCTGAACAACGTCAAGCCTTGCATCTATCAGCTGTTTTTATAAATAATTTTACAAATCAGATTTATCGAATAGCTCACGAATTAACAGATAAAGAAAATCTCGATTTTGATATTTTGAAACCTTTAATAAATGAAACCGCTCACAAGGTAAATAATTTATCTCCTTATCTTGCCCAAACAGGTCCTGCCAAAAGAAACGATAAAAAAGTGATAAAAAAACACTTGAGACTTTTAAATAATAACCCAAATTATCAAAAAATTTATGAAATTCTAACAAAATCAATTCAAAAAACACATGGATAAAAAAAATTACAAGACACTTTTAAAAAACATCAACACCCTAATATTTGATGTTGATGGTGTACTTACAGATAGTTCAGTCTTTGTGACTACAGAAGGTGAAATGCTTAGGACAATGAACACACGTGACGGATTTGCACTTAAAAGTGCTGTTGACTCAGGGCTTAATGTTTGTATAATTTCTGGTGGTACTAACGAAGGTGTTCGCAGACGATTAAAAAGTTTAGGTCTGAAAAATATTATTCTTGGTGCTCGTAACAAGCTGAAAGACTTAAAATTACTAATTAAAGAATTGGACGTTAATACCGATAAAATTATGTACATGGGGGACGATATCCCTGATATTCCTGCTATGTTGGAAGTAGGACTACCATGTTGCCCTCAAGATGCTGCTCCAGAAGTTAAAGCAATTTCTCAATATATATCACATTTGAATGGAGGACAAGGGGTAGCTAGAGATATTATTGAACAGATACTGAAAATACAAGGACATTGGCTTAAGGGATATAAAGCCAATTATGAATAAAAAAATGATTAAAGAATATTTAAAATCCAGAAATTTAATATTAGCCTCAAAATCACCACGAAGGCAAGAATTATTAAAAAGTATAGGAGTTCCATTTGAAATACGTTCTAACAATATTGATGAAGTTTATCCTGAAAACCTTGTGCGTCACGAAATTCCAGATTATTTAGCAGTTTTAAAAGCAAACCCTTTCAAAAAAAAATTAAACCCAATAGACTTACTTATAACAAGCGATACAATAGTATGGCATCAAAACAATGCTATTGGAAAACCCAAATCAAAAGAAGACGCATTTGAAATACTTCAAAATTTAAGTGGATCTAGACATGAAGTAATAACTTCAGTTTGTCTAACATCAATGAAAAAACAAATCTTAATTCATTGTTGTACAAATGTGACCTTTAAGGTTTTAAAACAAAAGGAAATTATTTATTACATAAATAATTTTAATACAACTGATAAGGCAGGCGCCTATGGAATACAAGAATGGATTGGAAAAATTGGTATAGAAAAAATCGAAGGATGCTACTACAATGTTATGGGATTTCCTATTAACTTAGTTTATGAAAACCTACTTAAATTTTGAAAAAAACTCTCCAGCACGAAGTTCATTATAATATACCCCTCTAGGTAAAGTAAATCCAACATGACCCCCATATCTGGGCATTTCTAAAGAAATAAATTTATTCTCTTTGGCAATTTTTACTGGATAACAGCTTTCTGTTAGAAATGAATCATTAATTGCGTTAAGTATTAATACTGGTGTTTTAATTTGGGGTAAAAACTGTAAACTACTACATTTTGTGTAATAATCAGTTGCATCTTTAAATCCATTGGCAGTTGATGTATAAAGTTCATCTAACTTCCTAAGTGTCCATATTCTCCATAGTGTATGCCTTGACATTTTATGTGGAAATTGTTTGTATTTTTTTTTTAATTTTAATTTCAAACCAATCATAAAGTAAATATGATATAATATATTTTTAAATTCATGAAGTGCTCTTGATGAACCTGTTAGATCTACAGGAACTGATACAGCCATTGCGGCTTTAATTTTTATTGGTACATCAGAATTTTCACCTAAATATTTTAAAACTATATTACCACCCAGGCTTACTCCATTTAAAAAAATTGATTGATAATCATGTTTTGAAGTAATATGAGTAATAATATCTTTTAAATCTTCTGTCTGACCAGAATGAAAACTAAAATATTTTTTATTATTCTCCCCACTGCAACCTCTAAAATTAACACAAACAGCATCTATTCCTTTTGAATTTAAATGTCGTGCGATTCCAGAAACATAAGGACGTTGACCATTACCTTCCATTCCATGAAGAATGACAGCTACACTTTTAGTTTGAGAAGAAGAATAACTCCAATCTAAATCAATAAAATCATCATCTTGTAATGAAATCCGTTCACGACTTTGAGAAATCTCTAATCTACGTATGATTCCAGAATAAATAGTTGATATAAAACCCGATCGGAATATTCTTGAAGGTCTGTAAGAACTTTTAATTACTGGCATACAATAGAAATTTTATAAATTACTGATGTATCTTTACTTGCAGCAAATCTGGCGTCTTGGCGTTTTCCAACTACCCAAACAACTTTTAAATCAGAGCATAGCAATAAAATTTTTGACTTACTAGTAAGTGATAATTTTTCATCTTTCAAAAATTTACTAATTTTTTTTTTCCCTTTCATCCCTTTTGGATAAAAAAAATCACCAGCACTCCAATTTCGTAATTTTAATGGGAATTTGATTTTATCCATATCCACAAATATGGTTTTAGCATCATTGCCTTCTGTTTTAAAAACCTTTTTAAATTTTAATCTGTATCCAAATTCTTTCACAGAAACTGTTTCATTTTTAGAAATAATAATTTGTTCAATATTAGTTTTTGATTTTTTTTGAGTTAAAATCAAAACCTCGCGATCTTTGATTAGCCTGTGACTGACTGAAAGAATTTGTTTTCCTGATTGTGCATCTAATAAATTATAAAGTTCCTCCCAATCTGAGAAGCCAAATTTTTTAAAAAGCGGAAATAAATATAATTTAGTTGATTTTAAAGCTTTTAAAGCAGAAATACTGTAATGAATTTCATCATCAAATATCTTTTTAATAACCTTTTTGTTAATATCTTCAATATGCAGATTTAGTAAATTTTTTGAAGCTTCAATATTTGATTGTGTTATGGCTAAAGATTCTAAAATCTTAGGATGAATTTGTTTTAAAACAGGAATCAATTTGTGTCGTAATTCATTTCTATGATATTTTAGGGAAACATTTGTAAAATCTTCTCTCCATTTAATATCAAACTGATTTGCATAATTTAAAATCTGTTCTTTACTAAAAATCAAAAGTGGTCGCGCTATTGATACATTTGTTTTTGGAATGCCGCTTAAGCCATCAATTCCTGTGCCTCTAATTAAATTTATAAAGAAAGTTTCTAGATTATCATCGCTATGGTGAGCCGTTAATAATCTATCAAATTTATGTTCATTAATTAAATTTTCAAACCAATCGTAACGCAATTTCCTAGCAGCCATTTGCGTTGAGAGTTTTGATTTTTTAGCATATAATTCTGTGTTAAAGTGTTTCGAATAAACAATTAAACCATTAGACTTCCCGTAATCGAAAATAAAGTCTTCGTCAGATTTACTTTCTGAACCACGTAAGTTAAAATTACAATGTGCTAAAGATATTTTTAGATCTAACTTCAAACACAAGTTTGTTAAAACCATACTGTCTACTCCACCAGAAATTGCTATTAATACTTTTTCATTAAAAATTGATGGAAAACTATTTCGCAAATGCAGTTCAAATTGGGATAACATGCTATAAAAATAAAAATTAATTTTCTAAAACTTTTCGCATTGCCGATGCTTTAATTAAACATTCTTCGTATTCCTTAGAAGGAATGCTTCTCGATGTAATCGCGCTTCCAACTGAATATGAAATATAAGATTTTTCAGAGTTATACAAGATAGTTCTAATTACAACATTAAAATCAAAATCACTTTCAGGTGTAAAATAGCCAACTGCTCCAGAATACAGCCCTCGTTTAGTAAACTCTAAGGACTCGATAATCTTCATTGCTGAAATTTTTGGAGCACCTGTCATACTACCCATAGGGAAAGAGGACCGTATAACATCTAATGGAGAAAGTTTAGGACGAATTTTTGCTCTAACAGTAGATATCAAATGATGCACCTGTCTAAATGTATGTATTTTATGTAATTCTTCAACATTAACACTACCTTTTGTAGCAACACGAGACAAGTCATTTCGAACTAAATCAACAATCATAACATTTTCACTAATTTCCTTAGGATCTGACTGTAGATTTTTTTTAAGCGTGGAATCCTCAACTTTATTAGAAGAACGTTTTGCAGTACCTTTAATGGGTTGCGAAATCAATAAATCACCTTCTTTTTTCATGTAACGCTCAGGAGATGCAGAAAGAACGAAATGGGGTTTAGTTTTGAAAAATACTGAAAATGGTGGAGCAGATAAAGTCTGAAGTTTTTTAAATATTTGAAGAGGACTAATATCACCTTTTGTGAAAAATTCCTGACAAAAATTAGCTTCATAAATATCACCTCGCTGGATATGATTTTTTAATTTTTTGATTTGATTTAAATAATTGTTTTTAGAAATTCTTGCATTTATTTTTAATGGTTGTGAAGGTTTTTTAGATTCATTAAACCTCGGAATATTTTGTATTTTTTGTAAATCACAATCAATCGATTCCGAAAACTGATTTAAATACTTAATTGTAACAATATTATTTTTAATAAAAAATAGTTTTTTGGGTTGAAAAAAATATAAGTCTGGAAAGTCCAATAAATCATAATTTTGAGACTTCAAGTTCTCTAAATCATTTTTTAAATCATATGAAAAGTAACCAAAAATCCAATCATTTGTTAATTTCCTATATGATTCTAATGAATTAAAAGAACCACTATTGGATACTTTAACACATGAGTGGGCGTCAACTGCTAAAATAGCGTCGAAATTACTATAAGTTTGTTTACATTGATTTGAATCTAGCCAGGCGACTTCGTCGTAAGTCTGTGCCCATGATAGAAGTTGTCTCTTGAAATCTTCAATATTATTAAGTCTTATTTTTTTTATTTTTCGCAAATTGAAAATTATAAGAATCTGTTAAAGAAAAATTATTATTTCAACATCAAATATGTATAGCCCGATTATCAGTAGCAGCTAAGGCAGCTTCTTTGATTGCTTCAGTAAATGTTGGATGTGCATGTGAAATTCTGGATATATCCTCAGCTGAAGCCCTAAATTCCATAGCCACAACTGCTTCAGCAATTAAGTCTGCACAGCGTGGGCCAATCATATGAACTCCAAGAATCTCATCTGTTTCATTGTCTGCAAGTATTTTAACAAAACCATCTAAATCCATACTAGCACGGCTGCGACCAAGAGCACGCATTGGAAACTGCCCAGATTTATAAACTATTCCCAAACTATTTAATTCTTCCTCTGTTTTACCTACAGATGCAACTTCAGGCCAGGTGTATACAACTCCAGGAATTAGGTTGTAATTTATATGTGGCTTTTGCCCTGCAATTGTTTCAGCAACGAACACACCTTCTTCTTCAGCTTTGTGAGCTAACATATCCCCTTCTATTACGTCTCCAATTGCATATATATTTGGTGTAGAAGTTTGTAAACTGGTGTTAACCTCAACTTGACCACGTTGATTTAATTTAACCCCAGCAGCTTCAACATTTAGACTTTCAGTGTAAGGACTTCTACCAACGGAAACAAGGCAGTAATCTCCCTCAAAAACTACAATTTCTCCTTTTTTATTCTCAGCTTTAACTGTAATGTTATTAGATTTTCGTTCAACAGAAATAACCTTATGAGACACATTGACTTTAAATTTTTGTTTTTTAAAAACCTTTGCGAGTTCTTTTGATAAACTTTTATCCATATTAGGAATAAGTCGATCCATATATTCAATTACTGAGACTTCAGCACCCAAGCGTTTATAAACTTGACCAAGTTCTAATCCAATTACACCACCACCTATTATTATAAGATGTTTAGGGATTTCATTTAGTTTTAAGGCTTGTGTAGAAGTAATAATACGTTCTTTATCTATTTGAACAAAAGGAAGTTCAGTGGGTTTACTTCCTGTTGCTATAATGGTATAATTAGCCTCAATGACTTCTGGATTATCACCATTTATTTTAATATGCGTTGAATCATTAAATGTAGCAACCCCATGATACATATCAATATTATTTTTTTTCATTAAAAAATCAATGCCACCAATTGTTTGATCTACAACTCCCTGTTTTCGTTCCATCATTTTTTTAAGATTTAATTTTACTTCGCCAGGTAATTCAATACCATGGGTGTCAAAATGTTTGACAGCATCTTCAAAATGATGAGAAGAATCTAGTAGTGCTTTGCTGGGGATACAACCTACGTTTAAACAGGTTCCTCCCATTGTAGCATACTTTTCAATAATGGCCACGCGCATTCCCAATTGTGCACAACGTATGGCGGAAACATAGCCTCCAGGTCCAGAACCTATGACGGCAACATCGTAAGAATTCATAAAAAATAGTTTAATTTAAACAATGACAAAAATACAAACTTCATTGTAATCAAAAGCGATTTTTTATCTAAATATTAAGGGCTGTAGTATGTTTTACTTGATTGATCATAAACATGCTGTGAGTACTTCCAATGTGGTTTAATTTTGTAAGCTTTTCAAGCATAAATTGACGGTAGGCTTCCATATCTTCAACATGTACTTTCAAAAGATAATCATAATCACCACTTAAATGGTAACATTCCAAAACTTCTTCAATTTTAACCACCTCTTTTTCAAACTGTTTTACATTGTTTTGGGTGTGTTGAGTTAGTTTAATATGGCAAAAAGCAATAAATGACTTCGCTAATTTTTCTTTGGAAACCAGCGTTACATAGTTAGTAATTACTCCTGATCTCTCTAACTTTTTTATGCGCTCATAAATGGCCGTTACAGACAGGGAAAGTTTTGATGAAAGTGCTTTGTTTGTGAGTTTAGCGTCCTTTTGGATAAGTCTAAGGATGGAAAGGTCTAGAGAATCTAATTTCATATCGAAAAAAAAACATTAAATGTATAATTAAAAATAAATTTATAAAATAATTATCTAATTATTACACTTAATTAAGATTTATTTTCATTATAAATATAATTCTATTGTTTTTAAATCATTTTATATTGATATTTGATAAAAAATAAATTTATTTAAATATGAAACCTGCAGACTCCATTCAAGATTTACAATACTTTGGCGAATTTGGCGGTATTAATCCGTCAATATCTGATGCATCAACCTATACCTTTCTTTCTGCTAAAACAATGTTTGAAACTTTTGAAGGCAATGCTGATGGCTGTTATTTATATTCAAGACACAGCTCGCCATCAAATCTCTATCTTTGTGAAGCACTTGCAGCCATGGAAGGGACCGAAACCTCCAATGTCTCAGCATCTGGTATGGGAGCCATCACTTCAGTTATCATGCAACTTTGCAGCGCTGGAGATCACGTAGTATCAAGTCGTACCATTTACGGAGGTACCTATGCTTTTCTCAAAAACTTCGCATCCAAACTCAACATAAAAACATCTTTTGTAGACATTAGGGATTTAAAGGCAATTGAAGCGGCCATTACAAAAGACAGTAAAATATTGTATTGTGAAGCTGTAAGTAACCCTTTACTTGAAGTTGCCAATATTTCTGCGCTTTCAAAAATTGCTAAAAAACACAATCTTCAATTGGTTGTTGACAACACTTTTTCGCCTTTATCAATATCCCCAAAACAACTTGGCGCAGACATTGTGATACATAGTTTAACAAAATTTATAAATGGTGCCAGTGATGCAATTGGAGGTGTTGTTTGTGGATCTCAAGAATGTATTGATAATTTAAGGAACGTTAACGATGGTGCCGCCATGTTGTTCGGAGCGACAATGGATAGCTTGCGGGCTGCATCCATTCTAAAAAACCTGCGCACCCTTCATATTCGCATCAAACAGCACAGTGCAAATGCCTTGTATTTAGCACAGAAATTTGAATCATTAGGTTTAAAAACTGTTTATCCTGGTCTTGTTTCGCACCCTTCACACCATGTGTTTAAAGCTCAAATGAATGCTGAATTTGGATTTGGCGGTATGCTTACAATTGATGTGGGAAGCTTAAAAAACGCAAACACCTTGATGGAGTTAATGCAAAATAGAAACTTAGGATATTTAGCCGTTAGTCTCGGGTTTTACAAAACCCTATTTAGCGCCCCTGGCACTTCAACTTCTTCAGAAATATCCGAGGAAGAACAAAAAATTATGGGCCTCAGCGAAGGCTTAATCCGTTTTTCTGTGGGACTTGACAATGATATCAATCGTACTTACAAAGCCATGTTTAAATGTATGAAATCTATGAATATTATTTAAATCCCTTTGAGTCGGTTCCAAAAATCTTCGAAGTTTTTTTCATTAGGTTGGTCCATGTAAATTGGCTGTAGCATCCAATTGTTGTTTTCCTTTTTAATCAAAAAACTAAAAACCGAAGAGTTCGAATCCTCTTCATCCATAAGTGGATACCTTAAATCTTTAAAGATAAAAGCTTCTTTTTCATCCGTATCAGAAATGCTGTAAAAACCATTTGAAAACCAAATTAAAGTTTTAATATCCTGATCTTCAGTAGGCAATAATTCATGGTTTTTAGGTATTTTTTGCCATTTTTTTGGTGCTTTTGAGCCATCTAATATTGAATATAGGGCCGCATGATAAAATGATTCAGACTCTGCAATCCCATACCAAAGTATATTGTTTAATATCGTGGGCTGCGTCCTGAAACGAAGGTATTCAATACCTTGATCTTGTAGTGATGATTTAAAAACGTTGTGAACATAGGCTTTATTTGCTAAGGTAAAAAGCATATAACAAGAACTGATTCCAAAAGCTAATTTTAATAAAATAGAACGCGTTTTAGAACTGCGCTTAAAAAACATCATTACAATAAGACAAATCAAAAAAGGAAGTGTATACAAAGGGTCGGCTACTGAGATATTATCAAAGGCAACTCTGTAATTTGAAAAAGGAGCGAACAGTTGTGTGCCATAAGCTGTAAAGCAATCTAAAATTGAATGGGTAAGCAACGACCAAAAAAAGAGTTTAATCCACTCTTGACGCCTTATTTTACCGATGCGCTTACCACGACTGTAAACCCAATGTTGGAAAAAACCTAGCATTAGACTTCCTAGAATTGCAAAAAAAATGGAATGCATAAAGCCTCTATGATAGGCCATTGATTGGATTTCGCTGTCATACAACCAATCACCAACAAACACATCCAAATCTGGTAGCGTACCTCCAACAGCCCCAAAAAACAGAGCTTTATTACCTATTTTTTTTCCTAAAACAGCCTCACCGCAGGCAGCGCCCAATACTATTTGTGTAATAGAATCCATAATTCGCCGCTAAAATACATATACGCTTCCAATTGTATTTATCTTTATGTAATTATTAATAAAGTATTTCATTAAATGGTGAGCAACAAAAACAAATTCATTATTGCAAGTCTTTTTCAAAAATTGTAATATTACAAAGCCTATGAAAGCAGCCAGCATCGTCACTCTGAGAAAAGCGTTAGCACATCTAGACCGCCAAGCGCTTCAACAGCTCTGTTTGCGACTTGCGCGTTTTAAACTTGAAAACAAAGAGCTCCTCACCTATTTAATTTTTGAATCTGAAGATGAGCTCCAATATGTACAAAGTATCAAATCACAATTGGACAAACTTTTTGATGAGATCAACACCAATCGTTATTTTTTTATCAAAAAAAGCATACGTAAAATACTACGGCGTATTAGAAAATTTTCTCGCTACTCCAACGCCCCCGAAACAGAGGTTGAATTATTACTTTATTTTTGCTGCAAGATGAAAACCATTCGGCCATCAATTTTTAATAATAAAACACTCACAAACTTATACAATCGGCAAGTTGAGGCATCTCGAAAAAAGACGCTAAAACTTCACGAAGATTTGCAATACGAATATCAACTACAAATTGAGAAACTAATTCAATAAATTATGGAAATACTTGGAATCGATGTTGGAGGCTCTGGAATAAAAGGCGCTGTTGTGGACACTGAGAATGGCACATTAGTAAGCGACCGTTTACGCATTCCAACTCCAAAACCAGCCCTGCCAGAAGCCATTTCTGATGTCATTGAAACTCTTTGCTATTCTTTTAAATGGAATGGACCTGTTGGCGTATCATTTCCAACCATTATTAAAAATGGGAAAGCAATGCATTTTGGAAATTTAGACCCTTCCATTCAAGACACCCAACTGGATGCCTTGTTTAAATCTAGAATAGGACCGCCTTTTTTTGTAGTCAATGATGCCGATGCAGCAGCCATGGGAGTCATGGAGTTCGGAGCGGGTAAAAACCAAAATGGCTTGGTTATGACCATAACCTTGGGCACTGGCATTGGGTCTGGTGTTTTTTTAATGGTGAATTACTTTCAAATTTTGAACTCGGGAGACTATATGGAAAAAAAGGGGATATCATGGAATTTTTTGCTTCTGATGCTGCAAGAAAACGCAAGGAATGGGATTTTAAAAAATGGGGTAAACGCGTCAATTTCTTTTTAAATCACATCGAAAAAAGTTTTAATCCAGATCTTATTATTTTGGGGGGCGGTGTGAGTAAGAAAATTGCGCAGTTTGAACAATATATTCACATAAATACTCCATTTAAAGCTGCCGAATTAAAAAACAATGCTGGAATTGTAGGGGCGGCTATCTTTGCCAAAAAACAACTGCGGAAATAGAAAATATTAGACTTTAAAAATTCGAAATAAGAGCTCCTGATATAAATCTTTAGGGCTTAAATTCGCGTCTACACCCTTACTTTTGACATCCATAAGTCGGAGGGTTTCGAAGACTCCACTGATACGGCGCATCGGAAAATACCTTGCAGCCGTCGTGTAATCTTTTAAGAAGTAAGGATTCACCCCTATGGCCTTGGCCATGGCTTGTGGGTTTTGACTGTCAACAGTATGAAGTGTCATTATTTTTGAGAAAAAACTGTAAAGTGTTGCAATAGTGAGAACGATGGGGTGTTGGTTTGAGTTCTTGGAAAAATATTGTACAATTTGATAGGCTTTTACCTGATTCCCGTTAGCCAATGCATTTTGAAGCTCGAAGTTGTTGAAATCCTTTGAAATACCGATATTGTGTTCAATAAGTTCAGGAGTTATATTGCGATCTTCTCCAACAACAAGTTCTAACTTTCCAAGCTCATTGGTGATTTTCGCCAAGTCATTCCCTAAAAACTCAGCCAATAAGTGAGCCGCCTTTGGTGTGATCTGAAGTGCTTTATTTTGAAGATGACTGGAAATCCAAGTTGGAATTTCACTATCATAAATCCGTTTACTGTCCAACACTATATGCTGTTTTGAAAGTGCTTTGTAAAGGGCTTTACGCTTGTCTAATGACTTGTATTTATAACACAAAACCAAGGTTGTTGAAGGCTGAGGTTGTTTTGCATATGGCAAAAGCTGCTCTATAGTTCGACTTAAATTTTGAGCTTCTTTGACAATAATCAGTTGTCGATCTGAAATCATTGGGTACCTTTTGGCATTGGAAACGAGCATATCAATTGTAGTATCCTTACCATAAACAACGGTCTGATCAAAACCGCGAGCGGCTTCGGGCAACAGCGCTGTTTCGAAATAAGTAGAAACTTGATCAATAAAAAAGGGTTCCTCCCCCATCAAAAAATAAAAGGATTGAACTTTTCCAGCTTTTAAGTCATTAATAATGGATTGCGCAGTGTGCATTTAGAAAAAAATTAGCAAATTTGTATTGTGAAAAAATTAAATTTTCCATCCTACAACTTTAGACTCAAAAATAGCGAAAATAAAACTCATATCTTTGATGAAGTTCGCAAAAAATTTGTGTTACTACAGCCAGAAGAATGGGTCAGGCAACATTGCTTAAATTTTCTGATACAAGAAAAAAAATATCCTGCATCCCTAATAAATGTAGAGAAACAAATTAAGCTTGATGAGCTGTCAAAACGATATGACATTGTTATTTATAACAATGATGGAAGTGTGCACTGTATTGTTGAATGCAAAGCGCCAAATGTAAATATAAATCAAAATACATTTGATCAAATTGCCCGTTACAACCGTTGTTTGAACGCCTCATTTTTAATGGTCACCAATGGGTTAGATCATTATTATTGCAATATGAATCTGGCTTCTGACGGTTATAATTTCATAGAATCCCTTCCGGATTATTCACAAAAAAAGAATTTCACTTGAAAATTGCAGTTATCATATTAAATTGGAACGGGAAAAAGCTTTTAGAACGGTTTTTACCTTCAGTTGTAGCCTTTAGCAAGGGGTATGATATCTATGTGGCAGACAATGGCTCTACTGATGACTCCATAGCATTTGTTGAAAAAAAATACCCCCAAATACACATTGTTAAATTGGTGAAAAATTACGGCTATGCCCAAGGCTATAATAAAGCCGTAAAAGATATCAATACAGATTTATTTTGCTTTTTAAATTCAGATGTTAGAGTAACACAAGATTGGATAAAACCTGTTGTTAAAGTGTTTGAAAAGCAACCAGAAATTGGCATTATTCAACCCAAAATATTAGATGAAAAAAAACCACATAAATTTGAATATGCAGGTGCAGCAGGTGGTTTTATTGACCAATTAGGTTACACCTACTGCAGGGGGAGAATGTTTGACACAGTTGAAGAAGACTTGGGGCAATACGACAACAATTGCCCACTATTTTGGGCATCAGGAGCTTGTTTTTTTATACGTCGAACAACCTTTAATGATCTCAATGGATTTGATGCTAAATTTTTTGCTTATATGGAAGAAATTGATTTGTGTTGGCGAGCGCATCATCATGGCCAGAAGGTTTTTTATGTTGGTAATTCTACCGTTTTCCACTTGGGTGGGCAAAGTTTAAAAGACAGCAGTCCAAAAAAAACATTTTTAAATTTTAGAAACAACCTACTCACAATCACTAAAAACAGCTACCATTCTCTCTTTTTGATAATTCCCATCAGGTTAATTTTAGATGGGTTTGCTGGAGTCAGGTTACTTTTTATGGGAAGATTCAAATCTTTTACAGCGGTCGTAAAAGCACATTTAAGTTTTTACAGCCTACTACCCTACGCCCTAACCTATCGATATAAAAACAAAAATCGAAAGCAACACAATGGCATTAATTCAATTGTTTTGAAATACTATGTGTTGAAAACGAAATCATTCAAAAAATTAAATACACATTAAATTATAATATTTTTTATTTGTGTCCGTTTATTTTATAGTTTTACATAACATTTTTAAAAACAATACAAGATGAAAAAAATATTTGTACTTGGGTTAATTTCCCTACTTACTATAACTTCTTGCGGGCCCAATAAAGAATTATTGGCTGCCCAAAAAGAATTAAAAACTACCCAAGATTTACTCAACACTGCTACTGTTAAATTAAACAGTTGTCTTTCTGATAAAGCAGTTGCTGATGCCAGTCTAGACGCTTTAAAAGAACAACTTGTAGATCTTAGAAAAACAAACGATGCGCTTTTCTCAAGCACTAAAGAAATGACTGTCCTTACAACAAAAGGTGCAGAAAATCTTGAAAAAACATTAGAAAGCTTGCAAGAACGTGATTTAAAAATTTCAAGGTTACAAGATGCTGTCAACAAAAAAGACAGTGTTACTTTGGCCATTGTTTCTAGTTTAAAAAAATCAGTTGGAATTGATGACCCAGACATAGAAATTAATGTTGAAAAAGGAGTGGTATTCATTTCTATTTCAGATAAATTACTTTTCAAAAGCGGCAGCTATGTCGTTACTGAAAAAGCAAAAGTTGTTTTGGGAAAAGTCGCTAAAGTCATCAATGACAAGCCTGATTTTGAAGCCATGATTGAAGGCCACACAGACAGCAGAAGCTACGCCAGTGGTGTCCTAGTTGATAACTGGGATTTGAGCGTTAAACGTTCAACATCTGTCATTAGAGAACTTCAAAAAATGGGCGTCAATCCTTCACAATTAATTGCGGCAGGACGCAGTAGTTATGTCCCATTGGTTGACAATGAAAATGCCATGAATCGTGCTAAAAACCGCCGAACACGTGTGGTGGTTATGCCAAAAATAGATCAGTTTTACAATATGATTGAAGAAGAAATGAAACAACTTTCAGGAGAATAACCCAAAGAACTTTATGAACATTGAAGCCCAACTTTTGGTTGGGCTTTTTATTTGCTAGATAATATCATAGCTTTATATTTGCATAGGTTAATAATAGTATATGAAAATTTCATACAACTGGCTAAAACAATTCATCAACATTGATTGGACACCAGAAAAAACATCAGAACTTCTTACAAACTTAGGGCTAGAGGTTGAAGGAATTGAAGCATACGCTTCTATCAAAGGCGGATTAAAGGGCATTGTTGTGGGTGAGGTAAAAATTTGTGAAAAACACCCCAATGCAGACCGATTGAAATTAACTACAGTCAATGTTGGAGATGGCCAAATCTTAAAAATCGTTTGTGGCGCCCCTAATGTTGCCGTTGGTCAAAAAGTTGCTGTTGCTACCATTGGAACCACTTTATATACTGCAGAAGGTGAACCATGGAAAATCAAAAAGGGAAAAATTCGCGGTGAAGAAAGCTATGGAATGCTTTGTGCTGAAGACGAATTGGGTCTTGGACCCAACCACGATGGTATAATGATATTGGATAAAAATTTAACCACAGGAAGTCCTCTTTCAGAAAATTTTAATATTGAAAATGATATTGTGTTTGATATTGGTTTGACCCCAAACAGAGCCGATGCAATGAGTCATTACGGCACAGCTAGAGATCTCAAAGCAGGCTTGATTCAAGAAGGTTTAAATCCAGAACTGATGAGCCCCTCAGTTTCAGGTTTTCATGTTGACAACAGAACCTTAAAAATTGATGTGGTTGTTGAGGCGAAAGACAAAGCTGCACGCTACTGCGGTATAACAATCTCTGGAGTTAAAATCGAAGCCTCTCCAAATTGGATGCAACAGCGCCTGAAAGCGATTGGACTTAGCCCTATCAATAACATTGTAGACATTACAAATTATGTACTTCATAGTTTAGGTCAACCTTTACACGTATTTGATGCTGATGAAATAAATGGTCAAAAAGTCATTGTAAGAAATGCCAAAAAATCCGAATCATTCACAACTTTGGATGGGATTAAACGCACTTTAGATCCTGAAGACTTAATAATATGCAATATAGATTCTCCAATGTGTTTAGCTGGTGTATTTGGCGGATTAGATTCAGGGGTTAAAGAATCTACAAAAAATATATTTCTTGAATCAGCACATTTTGATGCAGTAAGTATTAGAAAAACTGCAAAACGACATGGACTTTATACAGATGCTTCATTTCGTTTTGAACGTGGTATAGATCCAAATATTACAAAATACGCATTAAAATATGCGGCTACTCTTATCACTGAAATTGCTGGAGGAGAAATTTCAAGTGATCTGATTGACGAATACCCAAAAAAAATCAAGGACAAACAGGTATTTTTAAGTTTTGAAAGCACAAATAAACTTATAGGGCAAGAAATTCCAAAAGAGACTGTAAAACAAATATTATCATCTTTAGAAATTAAAGTCAATAGTGTTACTGAAGCTGGATTGGGTTTAACTATACCTGCTTTTAGAAATGATGTTGAAAGAGAAATCGATGTTATTGAAGAGATTTTAAGAGTTTATGGTTACAATAATATAGAAAGTCGACAAAAGCTAAACACATCTATTTCAAATATATCAAAAAATAGTAGTTATAAAATTGAAAATTCATTGGCTAATCATTTAGTTAGTCTGGGGTTTTTTGAAATTATAAACAACTCTTTAACAAATAATAAATATTCTTATTTAGCTGAGAAGACAAATAATAATAAACCAATTGAAATTTTAAATCCCCTGAGCAATGAGCTTTCAGTTCTAAGAACATCAATGCTGTTTTCTGGATTGGAAACTATATTATATAATCTAAATCGTCAGCAAAATCATTTGAAATTATTTGAATTTGGAAAAACATACCACTTAATTGACGGAAATAATAAAGAATTTAGCCACTTATCTATATTGATGTTGGGGACAAAATCTACAACACATTGGAAAAAATCTAACGACTCAATTGATTTTTTCTATGTAAAAGGTATCGCATTAACACTTCTTGAAAAAATTGGACTTTCCAAAATTAAATTTACATATCAAAAAAGTCATATATTTAGTGAAGGACAAACTTTAAATATTGGGGGGGAAAGTATTGTTGACTATGGTATTGTAAAAAAAAGTATTACTCAAAAATTTGACATTGAACAAGTTGTATACTACATTAATTTTAATTGGATTGCAGTGCTAGACTCATTGAAATCAAACAATATAAAATTCAGTGAAATTCCGAAGTTTCCTATTGTAAAACGTGATTTTGCATTACTTATTGATAAAGAAATTAGTTTTGAATCAATTTACAAAATTGCAAAAGAAACAGATAAAAAAATTCTTAAAGACATAAATTTATTTGACGTTTATAATGGTAGCAACTTACCCAAGGGGAAAAAAAGCTATGCCGTAAGTTTTACTCTGCAAAATATGTCAAAGACTCTAAACGAAAAAGAAATTGAAAAAGTAATGCTAAAATTACAAAAAAGATTAGAAAATAAACTCGGAGCTGAGTTAAGATAAATTAATTATTTTAACTAACACTCTTTAGAAGAGAGATATCGCTCAGCATCTAATGCAGCCATACAGCCCGTTCCAGCTGCTGTAACTGCTTGTCTGTAAACATTGTCAGCAGCATCACCGCTAACAAAAACACCTTTCACGTTAGTTTTTGAAGTCCCAGGAATATTGATAATATAACCTGTTTCATCTAAGTCTAAATAATCAATAAAAATATCTGTATTAGGTTTGTGACCAATTGCTACGAAAAAACCAGTAGCAGGAATATCCTTAACATCATTAGTCAGCTTATTTTTGACTCTTACTCCATTGACAACTTGGCCATTACCTAGAACCTCTATTGTTTCAGTGTTGTAAAGAATTTCAATGTTTTTTGTGTTGATAACTCTATTAGACATAATCTTGGAAGCTCTGAAAACATCACGTCTTACGAGCATTGTTACTTTTGAACACAATTTTGAGAGGTAGTGGGCTTCCTCGCAAGCAGAATCACCAGCACCAACAATGACAACATCTTGATTTTTATAGAAAAAACCATCACAAACAGCGCATGCGGATACTCCACCCCCAAGTTTTAGATACTTCTGTTCAGAATCTAACCCAAGATATTTAGCTGATGCTCCTGTTGAAATTATTATACTATCGCACAGGATTTCCTTTTTATCGTTTATCCAAACTTTAAGTGGAGTTGATGAAAAATCTACCTTGGTAACCCATCCATCCCTGACGTCAGTACCAAACCTTGTAGCCTGAGCTTGTAACTCTAGCATCATTTCAGGCCCTGTTATTCCATCTGGGTAACCGGGAAAGTTTTCAACATCATTAGTTGTTGTCAATTGTCCTCCAGGCTGAGTTCCTTGGTACAATACTGGAAACATATTAGCGCGTGATGCATAAATTGCAGCTGTATATCCAGCGGGGCCAGACCCAATAATCAAACACTTAACAGATTCGATAACTTTAGACATAATTTCAAATATTTGAGCACAAAAATAAATGTTTTAATCAAATAAAATCATCTAAGTTATTAACAGTTTAGTTTAAGTTATTAATTCTAAAAATACATCAAATAAAATATTAACTTTGTAAGTAGATTTATATTTTCAAGTATGATTATCATTGGAGTTTACGGGGGCACTGGTAGTGGTAAAACTAAAATTGTAAATGAAATAACATCAAAATTCCCTTCTTCAAAAATTCAAGTTATATCACAAGATTCATATTACAAAGATAATTCTAATATTACATTCAAAAAAAGATGTCTTCTAAACTACGATCATCCATATGCTATTGATTTTGAACTTCTATACAAAAACATTAAAAAATTAAAAGATGGGGGTGAAATTAAACAACCTATTTATGATTTTAAAATTCACAATCGTACTACTAAAACAATTTTAATAAAGCCAAAAAAAATATTAATTGTTGAAGGAATTCTTATCATGAACAATGAAAAACTTAGAAATCTGTTTGATTTTAAAGTTTTTATTAATGCAAATAGTGAAATACGCATGGAAAGACGTATTAAAAGAGATATTTCAGAACGTGGAAGGACTCGTGAAGAAATCATGAATCGTTTTAAAAGCACTCTAAAACCAATGCACGATAAATATATTAAACCAAACATAAAGCTTGCTGATTTAATTATTGAAAATCATGACAATTCAAGCGTGAATGTAAATCAAATAATTTTAAAATTAAATGAAAAATAAATTAATTCTTTTTAAAAAATGGCTAAATATATATAGAAATATATTTCTATTTACATCATTTATCTTTATAATTTGGATGCTTTTCTTTGATGCAAATTCTTGGTTGATTCATAGAGAACTAAACAATGAAATCAAACAATTAAAATCTAAAAAAATTTTTTACAGTGGTGAAATTAAAAGTGATAATGAAATATTGAAAAAATTTGAAACAATTGAAGGTTTGGAAAAATATGCTAGAGAAAAATATTATATGAAGAAAAAAAATGAAGATATATTTATTATAGTCTCGGACACAGTAAGAAAAAAAGATTAATATTACTAAGTTGATTTATGATTTTAAATTTTAAAAACTTCTAATTAGTAAAAACAAAAAACTTTGTATTTATATAGCTTTCTAATATTGTAAATTGTTAATATTGTTCTAATTTATAGGTATTTATTAAAAGCAAATAATTGTATTTTTACATAAAAGCAACTTTTTATTAAATGTGCAAAATTATCGCTGTCGCTAATCAAAAAGGGGGAGTAGGGAAAACCACTACTAGCATAAATCTAGCAGCTTCACTTGGTGTATTAGAAAAAAAAGTATTGTTGATTGATTCAGACCCTCAAGGAAGTGCAAGTTCAGGACTTGGTATTGATATTGATAATTTTAAATATGGAACATATGAAGTGATAGAACAAAGTTGTGATGTGAAAGATGCTATTATAAAATCATCTGCAATTAATGTAGATATTATCGCTTCAAATATTGATTTAGTAGCGATCGAAATTGAATTAGTTGATATTGAAGATAGAGAGTATATGCTCAAAAAATCTTTGAAATCAATAAAATTAAAATATGACTATATTATAATAGATTGCGCCCCGTCATTAGGACTTCTAACAATTAATGCTCTTACTGCTTCAGATTCAATTATAATACCAATTCAATGTGAATATTTTGCCCTTGAAGGACTTGGAAAGCTTCTTAATACGATAAAAAGCATTCAGAAAATCCATAATTCCTTGCTTGAAATTGAAGGACTTTTATTAACAATGTATGATTCTAGACTAAGACTTTCAAATCAAGTTGTAGAAGAAGTTAAAAACCACTTTAACAATATGGTTTTTAAAACAATTATTCAAAGAAATGTTAGCTTGGGAGAGGCGCCAGGTTTTGGTGAAAGTATCATTAATTATGACGTCAATAGTAAAGGTGCTTCAAATTACTTAAGTTTGGCAAAGGAATTTCTACTTAATCAGAATTAATAATGGCAAAAGCAATAAAAAGGCAAGCTTTGGGACGTGGACTTTCAGTAATCTTGAAAAAACCAATAACCGACAATGAGCAGGAGAGGTTGCATAAGAATAGGTTCACAACTGGTTCTGTACAAGAAATTCCAATTGAATTTATTGAACCTAACCCATTTCAGCCAAGGTCAAAATTTGATAAAAATTCTCTTCATGAGTTAGCGATATCAATAAAAGAATTAGGACTGATTCAGCCAATAACCTTAAGAAAGGTTGGCGATGATTTATTTCAATTAGTCTCGGGCGAAAGAAGATTTCGTGCATCTAAAATGTTGGGTAATAAAACTATTGCGGCATATATAAGATTAGCTAATGATCAAGAAGCATTGGAAATGGCCTTAGTGGAAAATATTCAGCGAAAAGATCTAGACCCTATTGAAATTGCGCTGAGCTACAAGCGATTAATTAATGAAGTCAAACTTACACAAAGCCAAATGAGCCATCGCGTTGGGAAAAAACGTTCAACTATTGCAAACTATCTTAGACTTTTAAAACTTGATCCAATTATTCAAACTGGTATTCGTGACGGATTTATTGGCATGGGACATGGTCGAGCAATGATAAATATTAATAGTTCTAAAAAACAAATAGAAATATATGAACTGATTATCGAAAAAAAACTTTCTGTTAGAGCAACAGAAAATTTGATTAAAAAAATTAATAAACTAAAAGAATCTTATCCTAAAAATAAAATTAAAAATCCTAGTTTTATAAATGATGGAATTGAGACTATTTTAGAACTCTTTGATAAAAAAATTAAAGTTAAAATGAAAGGAATTGATAATGGAACTATTTTAATTCCATTTAATTCTAAAGAAGATTATAAACGCATAATAAGACTTTTGAAAGGTGACTTATAAAGCATTTACTCTAATTTTTTGCTTTTTTACTTGCTTTTGGGTAAAGTCCCAAAACAGTTCAATTGAAAATAATCCAAATATTCTTGTTAAAAAAGTCAAGAAAATTATTAATGATCCTTTAAGGCCATCAAAAGCCGCATTTTTCTCAGCTGTTATGCCTGGTCTGGGTCAGGCTTACAATAAAAAATATTGGAAAATACCAATAGTATACGGCGCTATTGGGACTGCTCTTTATTTCTATTTTGAAAATGATAAATTATATGATAGCTATAGAGATGCATACAAAAGACGATTAGCAGGATTTACAGATGATGAATATTTTGGTACTGGAGTAACTCCGTTTATATCTCAAGAAGCACTAATTAGAGCTCAAAGATCCTTGAAACGAAACAAAGAAATGTCGATTTTAATAGCAGTAGGGATGTATGCTCTAAATATTATAGATGCAAATGTAGATGCTCATTTACTTCAATATAATATGGACGAAAATCTAACAATTGAGCCTTTTATTGATTATAACAATCCTAACTACAATACGTATTTTGGACTTTCACTGAACATAAAGTTTTAATCTATGAAAATCATACTGTTTGGATATGGAAAAATGGGTAAAGTTGTAGAGAAAATCGCGATTAAAAGAGGACATAGCATTATAGGTATAATTAACAAAGAAATTAATGATTTAAATATTAGCGATGCAGACGTAGCGATTGATTTTAGCGTTCCATCTGCTGCTGAGAATAATATCAAACACTCACTAAATAAGGACGTCCCAATTGTTTCTGGAACAACCGGATGGTTAGAAAATTTTAATAGAGTAAAAAATTTATGTATTAATAAAAATGGTAGCTTTTTGTATGCTCCTAATTTTAGCTTAGGAGTAAACCTTTTTTTTGAGTTAAACCAAAGATTAGCAAAAATTACAGCTAGTCAATCATGTTATGATATCAAAATTGAAGAAATTCATCACACTCAGAAAAAAGATAATCCATCAGGAACTGCAATAAAACTTGCAGAAACAATAATTGATCATAGCAGATATAAAACATGGACCATTGAAGAATCGATTGAGCCAAATCAAATAAATATTAAATCAAAACGTAAAAAAAACGCAACTGGGACTCATACTGTCAAATATGAATCCGAAGTTGATATTATAGAGATTAATCATAGCGCTAAAAGTCGTCAAGGGTTTGGATTAGGCGCAGTTATAGCTGCTGAATGGTTAGTTGGAAAAAAAGGTGTATTTTCAATGAAAGATGTTTTAAAATTCAATGATTAATAAATCCATAAAAAATAACTCTAAATACAAAAACAATAAATTATGTCTCTACTGGAATGGTTTTATTTTGGTTTATTAGTTCAACTAATCCATGGTTTTAGTACATGGAAATTATACAAAAAAGCAGGTGAAAATTTCTGGGCAGCTTTTGTGCCTGTTTACAATGCAATTGTATTATTTAAGATTTTAAATAGGCCCTGGTATTGGATCTTCTTTATATTTCTTCCTGTAATTAATTGTATTATGTTCCCCGTGATATGGGTTGAAACAGCAAGAAGTTTTGGGAAGAACAAAAATCAAGACACTTTATTGTCAGTATTAAGTCTTGGCTTTTATAGCTTTTATTTAAATTATTTTACCAATGTTCAACATGTAAAAAATCGAGGAAGAGAACCAAAATCTTCAGCTGGACAATTTATAAACTCAATTCTATTCGCAATAGTAGTTGCGAGTACTGTTCATATCTATTTCATGCAACCATTCGTAATACCATCTTCTTCATTAGAAAAATCTCTACTGGTTGGTGATTTTTTAATAGTAAGTAAAATGCATTATGGAGCTAGAGTGCCAATGACAACCTTAAGCTTACCAATGGTACATGACACAATACCGTTTGTTAAAAAAAAATCATACCTATTTAATGATCGGAAAGAGGAAAACAAAAACTCATGGTTAAATAAATTTCAACTCCCCTACCTTAGGATCCCAGGATGGGATAAAATTGAACGCAATGAGATTGTTGTATTCAATCAACCCGCTGATACATTGTTAGACATGAACGATTTCACACCAAATCGTAATTATTATAAACCAATAGATAAGAAGACGAATCTTGTAAAGCGATGTGTGGGGTTGCCCGGTGATTCACTTGAAATTAGAAATGGATTTGTATTTACAAACGGCAAAAAAAATATACTTCCAAGCAGAGCAAAATTACAGTTTAGTTACGAAGGCACTATAAAAGAAGGGAAAAAATTTAGCAGAAATATTGATAATCGTCTAAAAACTTATTATGATATTACCGATGGCATCCAAAAATCAGACTTTGCTTTCAGATTATCAGCTTCAACAGCAGAAAATGCAAAGCTTTTTAAAAATCACCCTAGTGTAGAAAGTATTCAAAGAATGCCAATTCCTAAAGAATATCCAGATAAAAATATGTTTCCACAAGATGCGGAATTCCCTTGGAATATGGCTCACTTTGGCCCAGTATATATCCCCAAAAAAGGGACAACTATTAAACTGACCACTACCAATATGCCTCTGTATAAGCGTGTAATACAGGAATACGAAGGTAATAGCATTTATGCCAAAGGGAAAAAAGTATATGTAAATGGAATTGAAGTTAAGCAATACACTTTTAAACAAAACTATTACTGGATGATGGGAGATAATAGATATAATTCTATCGATGCAAGGCGATGGGGCTTTGTCCCAGAAAATCATATTGTTGGAAAGCCTGTATTTATATGGATGAGTTGGAACTCCTATGGAAAGGGTTTTAATAAAATTAGATGGGAACGTGTTTTTACTACTGTACATTCCGAGGGTCCAAGGAGGTCGTACTTGATTCCGTTTTTGATTATACTACTCATTAATTATGTATATAGAAAGTTTAAGAAAAGACGGCAAGTTGTTTAATAAAAATACTTGTATGACCATAATTTATCCTTCATATCTGCCTAGTATTTCTAATTATATAGTTTTTGTTCAGTCATCAAAAATTTGTCTAGAAGTACAGGACAACTATCAAAAACAAACCTTAAGAAATCGTTGCTATATTTATGGATCAAATGGAGAGATGGGACTTCATATTCCTGTACATTTCACACAAAAAAAACGTCAAAAAACCGGGCAAATTTTAATTGACAATAGCACTAAGTGGAAAGCTGTCCATTGGAAATCTATTAAAAGTGCATATAATTCGTCTCCATTCTTTGAATATTATGAAGATGACTTACGTCCCTTATTTGAAAAGAGTGATAACTTATTGTTGCCATTTATTCTTAGCTGTATGGAAACCATAAATAACTGTCTCGGACTAGAAATTTCTTATAAAAAATCAGAAGATTTCTCAAAAGATTTGTTAGGTATGGATTACAGGTTTTTAATAGAAACTCATTTAAATAAAATAATTAAAACAAATATGTACTCACAGGTATTTCAATCAAAATATGGGTATATACAAAATCTTAGCATATTAGATTTAATGTTCAACCTAGGACCTCAAACAGTCCACTATTTAATGAAGCATCCTGCTGTATAGCAATTATTTGTATATTAAGGAATAGTGAATTTACTAGATATTGGGTAATGATCTGAATATGGAAATGTGAAATTAGTGTGCTCTAAAATTTTAAAACTCGGATCAGATAGAATAAAATCTATACGCAAAGGAAAATAATCTATAGAGAAAGTACTACCAAAGCCATTTCCAGCTACTTCAAAAGAATCTAACATATTACCCCTTAAAATTCTATAAACATAAGAATACGCAGTATTGTTAAAATCTCCACACACCACAATCTTATAAGGGGAAGTTTCTAAATGTGATACTAATAATTCTGCTTGCTCTTGTTGCTTTATAAAGCTGGCACTTAACTGATTAACTAATTTATCAGATTTATTTGCATCTAATTCTTGAATATCGATACTTATACCTGTTGACTGTAAATGTAGATTATAAATGCGTATGGTATCAGATTTAATAATAAGATCAGAAAAAACTGCTCGATTTGATGAGTTTGGAAAGTCGATAAGACCTGATCTAATAATTTCAAATTTTGAGAAAATTACAAGTTCAGACCTATTCTTGGATCTAGGACCATAAAAATATGGATAGTCTAAATCCAAAGCAATACTACTCTCATACTCCTGGACACATAAAATATCCGGAGATTGAATTTTGATAAATGAAAGGAACTCATTAGGCACATTTATTGAATCAATCCAATTATAAAGGTTTAATAAATGAACATTGAAACTCATAATCTCAATTCCGTCAATATTTGAATCATTTATAGAATTAAAATTGAATGAAGATTTAATATGAGAAAAGCCTAAAACTAAAACAAATGAAGATAAAATTAATTGAATCTTCATTTTAACAAGCCAGTAAAGAACAAAAATCATATTAATGAATAATAAAAACGGTGCTGCTAGACTTAATAACGATAAAAAAGAGAAAGATTTAGGGGGTAGAGAAGGTAAAATATATGATAATATTAGAAGAGTCGCTGCAATTAAGTTAAGCAGAAATACAAACTTATCGAAAAAACTTAATCCTTTCAACTATTTATTTTTTCCAGCTCTAAATAAAAAGTCTTTTTCCTTTTGGGTTAAACTTTCATAGCCGCTTTTACTAATTTTATCTAAAATTAAATCAACCTGCCTTTGGTTAGTAAAATCACCTCGCCTTTGTTTTAAAATCTTACTATTCATATTCTTTTTTTTTCTTTGAGACATTTTAAAAAATGATTTAGAGTTAAAATAATCTAAAATTTTATCTAAAACTAGGCCTACCTCTTTACCATTTTGTAACTGGTTAGCATAAAAGTATCCTAAAACATATCCACCAATATGAGCAATAGTTCCCCCAGAGTTTGTTGAAAAAAGACCAGGTAAATCGAAAATAACCATTAATATACCTAAATATTTAAGCTTAAAACTAAATCTAAAAAAGCTAACTAACTTTGTAGGCATGTAAACACATAGAAAAATAATGCATGCGCGAACCCCTGCAGATGCACCAACTAAAGGAGCATTAATTTTTATAATACCCGGAATTAAATAAGAAGTAATTGAAAAAAATAATGCTCCTGAAATTATTCCTAATAAATAAACCTTTAGAGCCAAGCGCGGAAGAAAAAGGTTTGAAAATGTCCTTGCTAAAAAAAATAAAACTAACATATTAAAAAACAAATGAGAAAAACTATAGTGAAAAAACCCGTAAGTTAAAATAGTCCATGGGTAAAGCACTACTTCCCAAATATCATTTGAAAGCGAAAATATATTTAAAATTTGATAACCAGATTTACTACTTAATAAGCTTAAAAAGCTTGATAAAATAAATACTATTGTATTGGCAACAATTATTTGCTCTAATACATTTAAGCTAGCGAGCTTTGATTTAATATCTTGATATAAACTTGTCATTTAATCCCAGCGGTATTTATTAAATTGATTTTTTTTCCAAAAATACATGATTAAGAACCCAGTAACAGCCCCTCCAATGTGAGCAATATAAGCCGTATTACTGGGGCTAAAGAAAGACACACCAGTAGTAGCAGAAATAAAGTCTAATGCAATGATTCCGGGGATAAAGTATTTGGCTTTGATTGGAATTGGTAGAAAAATCAACATCAATTCTGCATTGGGATTCAACATGCCAAAGGCTACTAAAATACCCATAATAGCGCCTGAAGCTCCTACCATTGATCCATTACTTTTAACATTTAGGTCAAAAAGCGCTTTGAAGGATATGCTATCTACTTGACTTAAAGACATCCCATTGTAATCCAATAAAGCTTGCATTTTATTTGCCAAAAGTTCTCCTTTGAAAATATTACTTTCTAAAATGTTAAGTGCTGTAATTTCTTGAATCAAATCGAAAGAAAAGCCATTTGCCTCCAGATTGGCAATCAATGGGTATATCTGAATAAAATAAATCAAAAAAGTCAGGGTAACTGCACCAAAACCGCAGCTCAAATAAAAAATTAAAAATTTACGAAAACCAAATTGTTGTTCAACTGCAGTACCAAAAATCCATAAAGCAAACATATTAAAAAGCAGGTGGGTTACGTTTCCGTGCATAAACATATGGGTTCCAATTTGCCAAAACTTAAAAGCGCTACTCATCGGATAATAAAGTGCTAAAATTCCATCAAAAAAATACTTATTACTCAAAGAGGTGCCAGCAAAAATTATAACATTTAATATCAAAAGATGTTTAACAGCAGGGGTTATTCTCATCATATTAATTAAATTTAGAGTCTAAATAAGAACCTTCTAGAGTGATAAAAATGGTTTTATTATTGGGAGTGAATGTGGGCTCTTTACATGCAAAAAGCGCATTAACAATAAATTCTTGTTCTTGTGTGCTTAATTTCTTTCCATTTTTAGTTGCAAGACTTTTGGCAATAGATTTTGCCAGCAAGTCACTTTGACTGAAATTAAAATCGGGGACTTCGTTTTGAACATCGCTTACTAATTGGTCAAAAATATTTGAAACAAATACGTCTTGAACTCCGACTGGTAGTGCCGTAAGTTCCAAGGAATCAGAATAAAAGGCTGAAAACTTAAATCCCGCGAGAACAAGTTGTGGCTTTATATTTTTAATAATAGTCAATTCGTGGGTTGAATACTCTAACCGTAATGGAAATAATAATTGTTGACTAACAGGATCTTTTAAAGTAATTTGTTGTAAGTAATCTTCGTATAAGATACGTTCATGCGCACGATTTTGATTAATAACAACCAATCCAGATTTAATGGTCCCTACAATGTATTTATTCTGAAGTTGAAAGGTGTTTTGAGCACTTTGAAAAGACTCTTTTTCAAAAATACTAGATTGAAGTGCATCAGATTCAAATTGAGATTCGACAATTGGATTGAAATCAGAGTTGGATTTTGATTCAAGTCCGAAATAAAGTCCTTCCCATTTAGAAACATTGTTTGAGGAACTGGCTTTTGGTTGAGTTCTAAAAGGGTTAAAAGATGGATCTACCTCTACTTTAGGTGAAATTATATTCTTCAAATTTTGCCTGTAGGGGGTATCCATAGATGAGTCTCTCTCAAAATCTAAGGCAGGTGCAACACTGAATTGTCCTAGACTGTGTTTCACAGCGGCACGTAAAATTGCAAACAAAGTGGGTTCATCATCAAATTTAATTTCTGTTTTGGTAGGATGAATATTGATGTCAATACTTTTGGGATCAACCTCTAAATTTAAAAAATAGCTCGGAAATTTATTGGGAAGCAGCAAGCCATCAAAAGCAGATGAAATAGCGTGGTTTAAGTACGAACTTTTAATAAAACGATTGTTAACAAAAAAGAACTGCTCACGTCTGGATTTTTTAGCAAATTCGGGTTTTCCTACAAAACCTAAAATCTTCAGCAGCTCGGTATCCTCTTTAACTGGTACCAATTTTTCATTCATTTTAGCACCAAAAATATGAATGATGCGCTGTCGAAACGTTTCTGATCTCAAATCAAACAAATCGTTGTCATTGTTATGCATAGAAAAATTGATTTGTGGATTGGCCATAGCAACTCTGTGAAATTCATCCATAATATGTCTTAATTCAACAGGGTCAGACTTTAAAAAACTTCTTCTTGCGGGAATATTGAAAAATAAATTTTTAACAGACACTGAGGTTCCATTTGAGGTAGATACCTCCTCTTCGGACTTTAGCTTACTGCCTTCAATTTTAAGTGAAGAACCCAAAGATTCACCCCTTAATTTTGTTTTTAATTCAACATGGGCAATGGCCGCAATACTAGCCAATGCCTCACCACGAAATCCATTGGTATTTAGACTGAATAAATCCTCAGCAGAAGTTATCTTGGAGGTGGCATGACGTTCAAAACTGAGCCGGGCATCCGAAGCACTCATTCCGTTACCATTATCAATAACTTGAATAAGTGTTTTCCCAGCGTTTCTTATGATCAGATTAATTTGTGAGGCACCAGCATCAATGGAATTTTCCAATAATTCTTTCACCACAGAAGCAGGACGCTGGACTACCTCACCAGCTGCAATTTGGTTGGCTACATGATCAGGAAGAAGTTGAATAATATTCGCCATTAATTAAAAAAAATACTTAGTTCAAAATTTATAATAAATAAAAAAATAAAAATAAAAATTAGCACGATCAAAGCAATGGTTTTAGTAGATTTTTGATCTCTATTCTTTAAATCATTTACAGCATTGGTTAAAGTTCGTTTTAAATTTACTTTTTCAACCGTAACCCTATAATCCTCAAACTTATGCTTAATTTCAAAAGGACTGGGACTACCCTTGTAATAACGGGGCTTGTAATTAAATTTTTTATTTTTTCTAAGTTTAAATAAACCCATCTATTTATTCAAATTTAAGCTACAATATATAAATACCAATTTAAAATTATTAAAATCAAAACTAACAAAGGAGGCATGGATATGAATGAGGATCGTCTAGACCTTTTAAATTTAAGGGGATGTGTTGATTTTTTTAATTTTGATTGGAATACCATACAATCTTGCAATGTGATAAAAATACTTAAAATTTAAGCAGAAATAAAGCCAGAAATCAGAAATTTGTAAACAGGGCTTATTAGTTCTTTTTTAATGCAGCCATTTTAATTGCAGTAATAGCCGCCTCTACCCCTTTGTTGCCGAGTCTACCGCCACTTCGGTCTAAGGATTGTTGCATGCTGCTATCGGTTAATAAACAAAATACAACAGGGACATCGTTTAAAACATTGAGGTCTTTAATTCCTTGTGTAACCCCTTGACAAACATAATCAAAATGCTTCGTTTCACCTTGAATAACACATCCAATGGCAATGACAGCGTCTACATCACAAGCCTGCATTATTTTAGCCCCATAAATCAATTCGAAGCTACCAGGAACGTATTTGATGGAAATATTTCCTTGCATTAGGCCACAATCTTCAAGCGTTTGTAAAGCGCCATTTAAGAGGCCATTAGTAACTTTATGATTCCACTGTGAAACTACAATACCGATTTTAAAATCTGTGGACTTAGGAAGTAATGATTTGTCGTAGTTAAATAAATTATTGTTTGACGTTGCCATACGATTTAATTGATCTCAGCCTGTGCTTTTCCAATAAAAGCATCAATATTTTTAGCTTCTGGACTATCAGGGAAGTCCGTCTTAATAGTTTCAAAATAGTCAAGTGCTTTTTTGTCTTTATCAATTTTGAGACCAATAACTCCGGCTTTATAAAGATATATAGGTGTGGTGTAATTATTGGTTTTAAGTTTAGCCGCTTGGACATAATAATCATAAGCTTCTTCTAATTGCTCTAATTGAACAAAAGCATCTCCGATACCTCCTTTGGCAATAGGACCCAACACATCATCCTTGGCATCAAAAGCGTTTAAATGTTGAATGGCATTAACATAATCTTTCATGTTCATGTAGGCCATCCCGGCATAGTAGTTGGCTAGATTCCCAGCATTGGTACCAGCATAAATTTCTGCAATGTCCAACATACCATACTTGGAACCATTTCCATTGAGAGAAAGTGTGTAAAGGGAATCTTTTTCTGTAGAAGAAACGGCTTCGTCAAAATATGTTTGAGCCGTGTACATATCATTCATGGCAGTGCGCTCCTTCGGTTCTTGAATGAATTTGTCATATCCCAAAAAGCCTAAAATTAAAATGGCGGCCAATCCAATAAAGATGAAAATGTATTTCTGTTTTGCGATGACCCATTGTTCAGTTTTTGAAACCCCCTCGTCCAAACTGTTAAAAACCTCAGCCGTGGTAGATCCATCTTCTATGGACTGTTGCATATCGACCTTTGTTCTGGGCTTACCCCCGCGTTTTTTGTATGTTGCCATAATATTCTTAAATTCTGATGGCAAAAATATAATTTTATTCCATAAAAAATACTAATTTATTTGTTATTTTTCAATAATTTGCAACTCAATTAACCAAGAACGCTCATCGCGTTTAGCACAAAATATTTTGCTTTCTCAAATGCGCTTAAAAACGATAAATCTTATTAATTACAAAAATTTTGAATATCAATCCTTCGAATTTAAACATAAAGTAAATTGTTTTGTTGGTCCCAATGGTATTGGAAAAACCAATGTTTTAGACGCTATTTACCACCTTTCTTTTGGCAAAAGTTATTTCAACCCCATTGCTTCACAGAACATAAAGCATGGTGCAGATTTTTTTGTAGTTGATGGACGTTATTTCAAAAATGATAAAGAAGAGAAAATAGTTGTTTCATTGAAAAGAGGGGGGAAAAAAGTAATCAAACGCAATACCAAAGCCTATGACCGCTTTAGCGACCATATTGGGTTTTTACCACTGGTTATCATCTCACCTGCAGATCGAGATTTAATCACAGAAGGCAGTGATTTAAGACGAAAATTCATAGACGGAGTAATTTCTCAAGGTAATAAAAGTTATTTGGAACAGTTAATTCAATACAATCGAGTTTTAGCCCAGCGTAATGCACTATTAAAACATTTTGCTTCCAGCCGTACTTTTGATATTGAAACAATAGAAATATATAATGATCAGCTTATTGAATTAGGTACTCAAATTCAACTTAAACGACAGGCCTTTACAGAAATTTTTACACCTATATTTATTAAACAGTATGAGTGCATCAGCAATCGGAATGAGATAGTTAGTCTGAAATATAAAAGCCAGCTTGCTGAACAATCTCTTAGAGATCTTTTAAAAGAAAACATCAACAAAGACCGCGCCTTGCAATACACCTCGGTTGGAATACACAAAGACGATATCGAATTTCAAATTGGGAACTACCCCATTAAAAAATTCGGAAGCCAAGGCCAGCAAAAATCATTTTTGATTGCTTTAAAATTAGCACAATTTGAAGTCCTTAAAACTCAAAGTGGCAATACGCCTATATTATTACTAGACGACATTTTTGACAAATTAGATGCCGATCGCGTATCACGGATTATAAAAATGGTTAATAATGCCAATTTTGGGCAATTATTTATTTCGGATACCCATTCAAAACGAACTAAAAATGCAGTAAAAAGCGTTCATGAATCTTATGAGATTTTTAAGTTATGAAAAAAATATTACTGATTATTGTATTGTTGGCAATGGGCTGTAAATCCAAGCCTGAAAAACAAATTGAATTTATTGAAGGTTACTGGGAAATAGAAAGTGTTTATATGGAAAAACAAATGCTTAGAACCTTTAAAATCAATAGCTTGATAGAATATTTTAAAATAAATTCAGATTTACAAGGGTTTAGAAAAAAATTAAAGCCCAATTTCAATGGGACATTTGAAACTTCTAAAGATATCCTTAACTTTAGAATTGAAATCCAAAACAATGTTTTATTTTTGAATTATAATGATAATAGCACTAGCTTTCTGGAAGAAGTTTTATTAGTTAACGACAAAAAACTTGTTTTGAAAAATAGATTTGGACTAATTTATCATTACAAACCTTACGAAATATTAGATTTAAGTCAATGAGTAAACGTTATAAAGACCACAACAAAATTGGAGTTATTTTAGCCAATTTTGTTAGAAACAGTAAATTAAAAAATGGGTTAGAAAATGTTCAAATTGAAAAAGCTTGGCAAGAACTTATGGGTAAGGGTGTTCAAAACTACACTAGATCTGTAAAAATACATAAAGGTACTCTTTATGTTTATTTAACATCTTCGGTTCTTAGGCAAGAATTGGGTTATGGGAAAGATAAAATAATAGCCTTGATTAATGACCATATGGAAGGTGAGGTTATAAAAAAAATAATTTTAAAATAATTTTTTTTAAATATTTTACTCGTAACTAGTGATTAAAATATTTCTCGTTCAGAAAAATGAAATGCCCCTTCAATGACAGCATTTTCATTACTGTCACTTCCATGAATAGCATTCTGACTGATAGAATCTGCATAAATATAGCGTATTGTACCCTCTGCCGCTTCTGCAGGATTGGTAGCACCAATCAAAGTTCTAAAATCTTCGACAGCATTATTTTTTTCCAATATTGCAGCTACTATTGGACCACTAGTCATATAATCCACTAGCTCTGGAAAAAAAGCTCGTTCAGAGTGAATTGCATAAAATGCTTGTGCATCCGATCTAGTTAGTTGAGTTAACTTCATAGCCACGATACGAAAGCCTGAGGCGGTAATTTTTTCTAAAATAGCACCTATATTTCGCTTTTCGACGGAATCGGGTTTTAGCATTGTGAATGTTCTATTACTTGGCATAAATGTAATTTTAGTCTTACAAAAGTAATGATTTTGAAATGAAAACACTTTATTGAGCTATTTATAAATATTGTATCTTTACCTATCATGAAACATTTAGGTTTTAGCGAAGTAAAGTCACTATTAAATTCACCTAAAAAAATAGTGGTTATCCCTCATTATAATCCCGATGGAGATGCTATTGGATCAGCACTAGGGTTGTATCATTATTTAATCCAAAAAGAACACAAAACTAATATTATCGTCCCCAACGATTATCCTAAATTTTTAAAATGGTTAACTGGTACTTCCTTGATAATTAATTTTGAATCTCATGCAGAAAAGGCAAATGAAGTATTACTTTCAGCAGATTTAATTTTTACAGTTGATTTTAATGCTTTACATAGAATAGGGAATATGAAATCAATTTTAGAGTGTAATACAGCTCCAAAGATAATGATTGACCACCACCAACAGCCTGAAGATTATGCAGCTTATATGTATTCAGACGTTGAGATGGGTTCTACTTCTGAAATGATATATCATTTTATAAACCGAATCGGGGATTTAGATATGTTAAATAAACCAATTGCAGAAGCATTATATACTGGAATTGTAACAGATACAGCTTCATTTAGATTTCCAAAAACTTCACCTACAACTCACAAGGTAGTCGCAAAATTAATGACTTGTGGAATAAATCATTCTGAAATTCACAACAAAATATATGATTCAAATCGTTTTGACAGGATTAAACTTTTAGGTATAGCACTCAACAATTTAAAAATAATTAAACAACACAACGCAGCTTATATTACTTTATCGCAATCAGAACTTGATTCTTGTAATTATCAAAAAGGTGATACTGAGGGCTTAGTGAATTATGGTCTTTCCATAAAAGGTGTTAAATTAGCTGCTATTTTTATTGAAAACAAATCAGAGGAAATAGTAAAAATTTCTTTTAGGTCTAAAGGGAATTTTGATGTTAATAAATTTTCTAGACATAATTTTAATGGAGGTGGACATAAAAATGCTGCAGGTGGTAAAAGTGATTTAAGTTTGGAAAAAGTTGTATCTAAATTTGAGTTTTTATTAAAAAATAATGGCGCTTCCATAAGTAAATGAATAAAATCTATATTTTTTTAACCATTTTAATCACAATTAGTTGTGAAGATACAAAAGCTAGAATGCCTCTTCAACAAAATTCAGGTAGTTTTATAAATACTTCCATTGAAATAAATAAATACATAAACAGTAAAGAAAAATTGAAAATAGAAGACATTGTTAAAGATCCAAAAAATAATTTTAAAGCTTCGAATTATGGTTTTTGGTACAGGAATGAAAAACAAAACACAGACTCATCTTACACTCCTAAATTTGGAGATCAAATATTCTATAAATGTGCAATTAAAAACTTGAACGGTACTTATATATACGGTGAAAAAAAAATGCTAGAAAAAATATATATTATGGAACAAGAAGAATTATCTTCAGGTCTTAGAGAGGGTTTAAAATTGATGAGCAAGGGAGACAAAATGACTTTTATTTTTCCTTCACAATTAGCATTTGGATTTTATGGCGATAATGATAAAATACCCCCGAACACACCTTTGGTATACGAAGTTAATATTAATAAAATAATTAAAACAATTAAACAATAAATCATCATGAAATACATAAAAAAAACTATGTTTATTTTGAGTACGGCTTTAATATTGACGACACTGTCATGTCAAAACAAATATCCCGAACTTGGAAGCGGTTTGTTCGCTGAATTTGCAACTTCTAATGATACGCTAGTTGTAGAATTATTTTATAAAAAAACACCGCTTACAGTTGCTAACTTTGTTGCGCTTGCGGAAGGTACACATCCAAATTTGGCAGACTCATTAAAAGGAATACCATATTATAATGGAACAATATTCCATAGAGTAATAGATAAATTTATGATTCAAGGAGGAGATCCAACTGGAACAGGTTCTGGAAGTCCAGGATATTCATTTGGAGATGAATTTGATGAATCTTTAAAACATGATAAAGCTGGGATATTATCAATGGCTAATTCAGGTCCAGCAACAAACGGCAGTCAATTTTTTATTACTGAGGTCCCAACTCCTTGGTTAGATAATAAACATACTATTTTTGGTGAAGTTGTAAAAGGTATAGAGGTCCAAGACTCCATTTCAAATGTTAAAGTCAATCCAGGAAATAATAAGCCTGTTGATGATATTACTATTTTATCATTAAATATTATTGCTCAAGGTATGGAAGCCAAGAGATTTAATGCTGCTAAAAGCTGGGAAAAAGAATTACCTCTACTTGAAGAAAAAAGATTAAAGAAAGAAGAGGAAGCAAGATTAGAAAGAGAACGACAAAAAAAATTAGCTGAAGAAAAAATTGAAGCTGCTGTTGCTCTATACCTACCCCTAATCAAGTCCTATAAAAACAAGGCTATTACTAAAGACTCAGGCCTTATGGTTTACACTATTAGTGAGGGTAATGGAGAAAAACCTAAACAAGGACAAACCATAAGCTTATTTTATGAAGGATACTTTTCAGATGGTAAATTATTCGGAACTAATGTTAAAAAAATAGATGAGGACTTTGGATCCTTCAGTATTCAAAAAGAACAAAGAGGTTTGTATAAGCCAATGCCGATGCTTTTCAGTGCAGAGGCTCAAATGATTCCTGGATTTAAGGAGGGAGTTTTTGGAATGACTAAAGGTGAAAAAGCTTTTTTTTATTTACCCTCATATCTTGCTTACGGAGAAAGCGGTCGAGGTCCAATAAAACCAAATACAGATTTAGTATTTATTGTTGAAATGCTTGAGGAATAAAAATAGTTTTAAGCTGGAGGAATAGCTTTCAGAACGGCCTTAATAAACACCCAAAATTTCTGAACTGAAGAAATTTGTACCCTTTCATCTGGAGAGTGGGCTCCTTTAATATTAGGTCCAAAACTGATCATTTCCATTTTAGGGTAATGTGTTCCTAGAATGCCACATTCAAGTCCTGCATGACATGCGGCGACATGCGGTTCTGATTTGTTTATTTGTTTGTATAAATCAGTCAATACTTTCAAAATAGACGCTTCCATATTCGGAGTCCAGCCAGGGTATGCGCCTGAAAATTCAACTGAACACCCCGCCAATTCAAAAGTTGCTTTTAAGATTTGGGCTAAGTCTTGTTTGGAACTGTCAACAGAAGATCGCGTTAAACAGCCGATATGAATTTGGCCTTTTTCGACTAGAATGCGGGCTAGATTGTTTGAAGTTTCAACTAAATTCTCAATATCCGAACTCATGCGATAAACCCCATTGTGGGCAACATTCAAAACTTTAATCAAATGTTGTTGCACAGCTAATTCCATCACCGATTCAGGTAAATTATAAGGGGTAAGCGAAATTATGAGACCGGGCTCGATGGTTTTAAATTCTTTTTCGATATCAGTAATTAGAGTCTCTGTAGCTCTTACAAAGGAGTCTTGATACATGGCATCAACTGCAAAAACAGCGGAACTTTCTCTGGGAATCGCGTTGCGTAAACTACCTCCGTCTATTTTTGAAATACGTAATCCATAAAGATTAAAGCCATCGTAGAGCAATCGGCTTATCAACTTATTAGCATTTCCAAACCCTCTATGGATGTCCATTCCAGAGTGTCCACCTTGTAATCCTTTAACTGATAATGAAAAGCCAACAAAGCCCTGAGGTAATGGTTCTTCAAAATAGGTGCGTGATGCAGTAACATCGACTCCTCCAGCACATCCAATACCAATTTCATTGTCTTCCTCAGTATCTAAATTCAAAAGAATGTCGCCTTTTAAAACACCTGGTTGAAGCCCCATAGCGCCAGTCATTCCAGTTTCTTCGTCAATGGTGAATAAAGCTTCCAGTGCAGGATGCGGAATGTCTTTACTTTCCAAAATTGCCATTATGGTTGCCACACCCAAGCCATTGTCTGCCCCAAGAGTGGTTCCTTTAGCTTTGACCCAATCACCTTCAATATACATTTCAATTCCCTGGATTAAAAAATCAAAATCTGTAGCTGCATTTTTTTGATGAACCATGTCTAGATGCGATTGCAATACGACTATTTTTCGGTCCTCCATTCCTTGAGTGGCAGGTTTTCGAATGATGACATTTCCAATGGCATCTTCATAAGTTTCCAAATCCAAGCTTACACCAAATGCTTTTATAAAAGCAATGACGCGCGCCTCTTTTTTTGAAGGACGTGGGACTGCATTTAAAGCCGTGAAGTGCTTCCAAATGGCTTGGGGCTGTAAACTTAAGATTTCTTTATTCATTAACTTTTTTTGGCTCCGCAAAGGTATACATATTCTCTAGACAAAATTATATTTACTAAATTTGATTTATGTCTAAAGCACTTCGATGGCTTCTGGCCTTAAGTATTTTTCCCCAAATTTTAATGCTCAGGCTTTTGACGCATTATCCTCAAATTGTAGAAACCTACTACAGCAATCTGTTCTACCCGTTTATCTCGAAACTATTCCGTCTTGTTTTTGGTTGGCTGACTTTTTCAGTCGGAGACCTTATTTATGGCATTGCTTTAATTTTAATACTTCGTTGGTTATATAAGTTAACAAAAAAAGGATTCAAACAACAAGTATTGAGGGACGATTTGATAAGGATTATGGTGGCCGCATCCTCAGTCTATTTTATGTTTTACCTTCTTTGGGGCTTGAACTACTATAGGATGCCGATTGAGCATCGCCTGAATCTAAATTCTGAATATACAACCACTGCATTGATTGAAGTCACTCAAAAGCTAATTCTGCGTTCAAATAGCTTGCATTCAGAAATTTCAAATGACCGCTCAAAACGGTTTGAAATTCCCTATGATTTTAAAAAAATAAGTAAGAAAGTAGCTCAAGGGTACAAGGCTCTGTCAATATCCTACCCTTTTTTAGCCTACGGCCCACCAAGTCAAAAGCAATCGCTTTATAGTTTACCACTAGCTTATATGGGTTTTAGTGGGTATTTAAATCCATTTACAAACGAGGCGCAAGTTAATTCAAAAACACCCGTAAATTCAATGCCGCTAACATTGGCGCACGAGCAAGCACACCAATTGGGTTTTGCCGCAGAAAGCGAAGCCAATTTTATAGCTTTTTTAGCAACCTACAATCATCAAGATCCCTATTTTAGATATGCGGCCTATACTTTTGCCTTGCGCTATTGTTTGAAGGATTTGTACAGGCGAGATAAAACAACTTTTGAAGCGCTCAAAAATAACATACATTCAGGAATTATGAAAGACTTTGGAAACCGTGAAAAACAATGGGCGAAATTTGAAAACCCTTTAGAGCCCAATTTTAAACGTGTTTATGGCGGTTTTCTCAAAGCCAACCAACAAACTCAGGGAATTGAAAGTTACAACCAAGTTGTTGCACTTGTTGTGAATTACATGAACTAAGAATTGATTTTAACTTTACCAGCTAACCTCAAGAGTTGTTTAGCAATCTATCAAAGTTTATATGTATATTTATCTTAACAAAAAATTTAAAATGAAATTGAAACTTACTCTTTTGAGTCTCTGTTTTGCTCTATTTTCAGTAGCACAAGACTACCGCCCAAAAAATGATGGAGTTAAAGCAAATCACAATAACTATACCGCCATAACCAATGTTAAAATTTACGTCAATCATGAAAATGTGATTGAAAATGGAACGCTTTTAATTCAAAATGGATTGGTAGTTGAAAGCGGCCAATCTGTAAATTTACCCAAAAACAGTTATGTCATTGACGGAAGAGGAAATTATATTTACCCTTCATTTATTGACGTGTACTCAACTTATGGAATCAAGGACGCAAAGCCTGCTCCTGGCTATGGACGTTCCACACAATACGATTCAAACCGATCGGGCTTTTATTGGAATGATCATATTCGTTCTGAACAAAATGCCATATCAGATTTTGAGTTTGATGAAAAAACTGCCAAAGCCCTTTTAAAGCAAGGGATTGGATTGGTGAATACCCACATAGAGGATGGTGTTGTAAGGGGGACTGGAGCACTTATTGCCTTGAGTCTCTATGGAGACGAAGCCATGAGAATCCTATCAAATAAATCGGGACAATACCTTTCTTTATCAAGAAGCGTACAATCAAGACAAGCTTACCCAACTTCTGTCATGGGTTCAATGGCGTTGCTAAGACAATTGTATTACGATGCAGATTGGTACAAAAAAGGAAATATTAAAACCACTGATCTAACTCTTGAAGCGTTCAATCAAAATACAAATTTAACCCAAATATTCGCGGCAGGTAGTCGTGCTAATGCTATTAGAGCAGACAAAGTAGGAGATCAATTTGACATTCAATACACTATTTTGGGCGGTGGTGATGAATTTGAACATATAGAAACTGTTAAAAATACAAATGCGATATTTATCATACCCATTAACTTCCCAAAACCCTACGATGTTGAGGATCCCTTTTTAGCGAACAAACTTGAACTAGAAAGCATGCGAGAATGGAATCAAAGACCAGCTAATTTGAGTGCTTTGGAAAATAACGAGGTTCCCTTTGCTATTACCACTCAGGGTTTAAAGTCTCCTAAATCTTTTAAAACAAACATTTTAATTGCAACTGAACATGGCTTAAGTAAATCTGAAGCTTTAAAAGCCCTAACAACAGTTCCTGCATTAATATTAAAAAATAATAAAATTGGGAACTTAGAAAAAGGAAGTTTCGCAAATTTTATGATAACCTCAGGAGATTTTTTCGAAACTAATACCACTGTTTTAGAACATTGGATTCGGGGATCGCGTCATATTTTTGAAGATTTAAGACAAAAAGATATTAGAGGTAGATATAATTTTGCAGCTGAAAATGATTCTTTAACATTGGAGATTACTGGTGGTAAATACAAGCCTTCAGCCACAGTTACCAATCAGCAATCAAAACGAAGCAGCACTTTAAGTTACGATAAAGACTGGATTAAAATTTTATTTACTTCAGCCGATACAACAGATCAAAGATTTTTAAGATTCAATGCGAAAATTACATCCGATGCTTCAGATTTGAATGGAGTTTTACATCTTGTAGATGGAAGCAAGCAACCTTTGATAATTAAAAGAGAGAACAAAGGATCGCAAGAAACTGAAAAAACAGATAATAAAACTAAATCAAAACTAAATAAAAGAACAGTGCAGCCAGTCACCTATCCCAATGGGGCCTACGGAAATCTTAAACTTCCTGAGGCAGAAACCTTACTATTTAAAAACGCGACGGTTTGGACCAATGAAACACAAGGGGTTTTAAAAAATACGGATGTTTTGGTGAAGCACGGAAAAATTTCAGCTATTGGACAAAATTTAAATTCAAAAAAAGCGCGGGTCATTGATGCGACTGGAAAACATTTGACTTCAGGTATTGTAGATGAACACTCGCACATTGCAGCTGCCAGCATAAATGAAGCAGGGCAAAATTCTTCTGCAGAAGTGAGTATTGAGGACGTTGTTGAAGCCGATGACGTCGATATATATCGAAATTTATCAGGGGGAGTAACAACCATTCAAATTTTACATGGATCGGCCAACCCAATTGGGGGGCGTTCAGCCATCATCAAACTCAAATGGGGAATGGCTGCTGAGGATTTGATTTATGAAAATTCTCCGAAGTTTATCAAATTTGCTTTAGGTGAAAATGTAAAACAGTCCAATTGGGGTGGCTACAGTCGATTTCCACAAACAAGAATGGGGGTCGAACAAATGTATATAGACTACTTTTCAAGGGCAAAAGCTTATGATTTACAAAAGAAAAGCGGCAAACCATACAGAATAGACACTGAAATGGAAGTTTTAGCTGAAATTCTAAACAAGGAACGCTTTATAAGTTGCCATTCATATATACAAAGTGAAATTAATATGCTGATGAAAGTCGCTAAAAAATTCAACTTCAACATCAATACATTTACCCACATATTGGAAGGCTATAAATTAGCAGACAAGATGAAAGAACATGGCGCGGGGGCTTCAACATTTAGCGATTGGTGGGCTTACAAATACGAAGTCAATGATGCCATACCATACAACGCTGCAATTCTAAATAATACGGGAGTTTTAACCGCTATCAATAGTGATGATGCTGAAATGTCAAGACGCTTAAATCAAGAAGCTGCAAAAGCGGTTAAATATGGAGGTGCATCAGAAGAAGATGCATGGAAAATGGTGACGCTAAATCCAGCAAAACTTCTGCATATTGATGACAAAGTGGGAAGCATTAAAATTGGTAAGGATGCTGATTTAGTACTTTGGAGCGACCACCCCCTATCGGTATATGCGAAAGCAGAAAAGACATTGATTGAAGGGGCTACTTATTTTGATATTGAAGGCGACCAACAACACAGAGCGGCCATAAAAAAAGAGCGAAATACATTAATTCAGATGCTCCTAGAGGCTAAAAACAAAGGCATGAATACCCAACCTATAAAGGTCAACAAAAAGAAAGACATGCATTGTGATACCCTAGATAACAACGAAATTTAATACTAAGTCATGAAAAAATTAGCAATAAATATAACAATACTTTTAAGTGTTTGCATGCTGTATGCACAACAAACCCCTGCACCAACACAACAAGGCCGAATCGCTATTAATGGTGCCAAAGCACACCTTGGTAACGGTAAAGTAATTGAAAATAGTTTGATTATTTTCGAAAATGGAATTATTGAATATGTAGGCGCCACTAACGCCTCCTTAGACCGCTCTGGATTGGAAATAATTGATGCGAAAGGTCAAAACGTATACCCTGGTTTTATCATTCCAAATTCTACCTTAGGTTTGGTTGAAATTGATGCCGTTAGAGCCTCCGATGATGTTTCAGAAATTGGCATGTGGAATCCACACATTAGGAGTTTAATAGCCTACAATACAGAATCAAGAGTGGTAGAAAGCATGCGTCCTAATGGGGTTTTAATTGGTCAAATTACTCCTAGAGGAGGTGTTTTGTCAGGAAAATCCTCGGTGGTTCAATTTGATGCATGGAATTGGGAAGACGCCGTAATCAAAACCGATGGTGGTATGCATATGAATTGGCCTGAAATATTCGCTTATGGACATCAACACGGAGGCGAAAATCCAGGTTTAAAAATTAATGAAGATTACAACAAGGAAGTTGCAGAAATTGAGACATATTTTAAAAATGCAAAAGCACATAATACATTGGGGGAAGCAGGGATGCATTTGCCTTATGAAGCACTCATTGGATTGTTTTCAGGAACGACCAAATTATTTATTCATGTGAACGATGAAAAAGGCATTGTTGATGCAGTTAGTTTTGCAAAAGCACAAGGGGTGAAAGCCATCACAATCGTTGGGGCCTACGAAGCCTTTAAAGTAACAGAATTTTTAAATGAAAATAAAATTTCTGTGCTTTTGCAGCGCGTACATTTACGTCCCAACAAATCCGATGAAGACTATGATTTGCCCTACAAACTAGCAAAATTATTGATTGAAGCTGGAATAACTGTGGCACTTGAGGCTAGTGGAGATATGGAGCGTATGAACTCTAGAAACCTCCCCTTTTATGCTGGTACAACCGTTGCTTATGGTTTGAGCAAAGCACAAGCCTTAAAATTGATAACATTGAATACCGCTAAAATTTTAGGAATAGATAAGCAGTATGGCAGCCTAGAAGTTGGTAAAAGCGCAACCCTGTTTATCAGTACGGGTGACGCTTTAGACATGCGCAGCAATAATTTAACAAGAGCCTTCATAGACGGTCGGAATATCAGCTTGGAAAGCCATCAAACTAAACTTTGGAAACGGTATTCGGAAAAATATAAAACCCCTTAAAAGCAAGACATTTACAAGATTTAAAAAGAATTCTGTTTTTCTGGCGCAAAATAAACTTACTTTTGATTTATGTTTAAGGAAATAACCAGCTTACAAAACCCTATTATTAAACGTATTTTGCTGTTAAAGGACAAAGCTAAACAGCGTAATATTGAAGGGGTTTTTATCATTGAAGGTCAGCGGGAGTTGGGTTTGGCAATCAAAGGGGGATATGTTATTAAATCACTGTTTTTTGAACCTAATTTATTTAATGAAAGTCAAATCGATGCTTGCACTATGAATCGAACTGAGATCATTCAAATAACCTCCAAGGTTTATAACAAAATAGCCTACCGTGGGAGCACTGAAGGAGTTGTTGGTATCGCTGAAAACAAATCACACAAACTTGAAGATTTGAAATTAGGGTCGAAAAATCCATTAATTTTAGTTGCTGAAGCCCCTGAAAAACCAGGAAATATTGGTGCATTATTAAGAACAGCTGATGCTGCAAATGTAAATGCGGTAATTATTGCCAATCCAAGAACAGATCTCTACAATTCAAATGTGATTCGCTCCAGCGTTGGCGGACTGTTCACAGTTCAAGTAGCCTTGGCTTCATCGAAAGAGGTTATTAATTTTTTAAACGAAAAAAGTATTCCAATTTACAGCGCGGTAACACAGGAATCCGTAGCGTATATTGACATTGACTTTAGAAGTGCCTCTGCCCTAGTGGTTGGGTCAGAAAACACTGGATTGTCAGAAATCTGGCTGAATTCAGCAACACAAACAATTAAAATTCCTATGTTAGGAGATTTAGACTCAATGAATGTTTCTGTTGCAGCCGGAATTTTGCTTTTCGAGGCCAAACGGCAGCGTAAGTTTATGCGTTAGTAGCAAGCTTTAAAACAATTTTGTAAAAAGTCTATAGCATGGTTGCCTGTTCCAAATGTTTGTTTTAGTTTTAGGGTATGACGGCTATTGATATCAAAAAGGAAAATGCTGCGATCGCTAAGGAATACAAAGAACTACTTAGCATCAGCTACAGACGCCTTACTGCTAGCGATAAAAAATTAATTCGTAAAGCATTTGATATTGCTGTTGATGGGCACAAAAATCAACGAAGAAAATCCGGCGAAGCATATGTTTTCCATCCCATATCGGTTGCTAAAATTGTAGCATCAAAAATTGGATTAGATGCTACGTCAATTGCATCCGCTTTACTTCACGATGTTGTTGAGGATTCTCCTGACTATGATATTAAAGATATTGAAAAACTTTTTGGAAAAACAGTGGCTCGTATTGTAAATGGTCTTACCAAAATATCAAGCTTAAAAAAAGACAAAGATATTTCTCTTCAAGCTGAGAATTTTAGAAAAATGTTATTGACGCTAAATGATGATGTTAGAGTAATAATTATAAAAATTGCTGATAGACTTCATAATATGCAAACAATATACTCTCTTAGAGAAGATAAGCAATTAAAAATAGCTTCTGAAACATTGTATATATATGCACCTTTAGCTCACAAAATTGGATTATATAACATTAAATCTGAATTGGAAGATTTAGCTCTGAAATATACTGAGCCTGATATTTATAATTCGATATTATTAAAGATGAAAGAAAGTAGTGATGAGCAGGCCAAATACATAAAAAAAATTAGTGGTATTTTGGAAGAAGTCCTTAAAAAGGAAAAAATAAAATATGATATTAAGGGACGTCCAAAGTCAATTTTCTCTATAAGGAGAAAGATGCAACGCCAGGGAGTGTCTTTTGATGAAGTTTATGATAAATTTGCAGTAAGAATTATATATAAGTCTAGTTTAAGAAATGAAAAATTTATTGCTTGGAAAATCTATTCAATTGTTACCGATTTTTTTAGACCCAACCCTACTCGATTGAGAGATTGGATTTCTGCTCCTAAATCTACTGGATATGAAGCTTTACATATTACTGTAATGGGTCCTCAAGGGAGATGGGTTGAAGTCCAAATTAGGAGCGAAAGAATGAATGAAATTGCTGAAAAAGGATATGCGGCACACTACAAGTATAAAGAAGGTGACAGTAATAACGATGAGAGTTTAGATAGTTGGATTAGCAAATTACAAGAGATTATGGATAATCCTGCAGGAAGTGCTATTGATTTTGTTGAAGAATTTAAACTTAATTTATATGCAAAAGAGATTTTTGTTTTCACACCAAATGGTGATTTAAAATCTTTACCAAAACAAGCAACTCCATTAGATTTCGCATTTAGTATCCACACAGAAATAGGATTAAAAACTAGAGGGGCTAAAGTAAACGGAAAATTAGTCCCTCTGAATCATAAATTACATAGTGGTGACCAAGTAAGTATAATTACTTCAGAAAATGCAAAACCTACCGCAAACTGGCTAGATTATGCAACTACTGGTAGAGCAAGAAGTAAAATAAAATCCTCTTTGAGAGATGACAAGAAATTAATTGCTGCAGATGGTAAAGAAATTCTTAGGCGTAAACTTAAACAAATAAAAATTAATTTAGATGAACGTTCCATTAATGAACTTGTAAGCTACTTTAATCTTCAAACTAGTCTTGATTTATTTTACAGGATTGGGATAGGAAGTATTGATAATGGAATGCTAAAAAAATATGCAGCTTCAAGAAGTAATGTCTTAGTAAGCTTTTTTAAAAATAAAATCACTCGCAAAAAAAATGTAGATCCTGAAACTATAAATAATGACGAAATTACTTCAAAATATGACATGCTTGTTTTCGGAAAAGAACAAGAAAAACTTAGCTATAAGTTATCTATTTGCTGTAATCCCATTCCAGGTGATAAAGTTTTCGGTTTTCTAAATATAAAAGATGGTATAAAAGTTCACAAAAAAACATGCACAAATGCTTTGAGTTTACAATCTAATTATGCTTACAGAATAATTGATGCAAAATGGATTGATTCCTCTCAACAAGTATTTAGAGCGGTAATTAAACTTACTGGAATTGATCAAAAAGGAATGGTTAGCGATATCACAAAACTAATCTCAGGAAATATGAATATCAATATAAGAAGTATAAAATTTGATACTGATAGTGGTACCTTTAATGGGGAAATAGCAATTGAAGTTAACAATAATAATTTTGTTACAAAATTGATGAACCGAATAAAAAAAATAAATGGAATAGAAAAAGTGTCTAGAGTTTAAAAAATAATTAAATTTGAATTATACAAATTATGAAATCAAATACTACAAATACTGACCAAGAAATTGTAAAAAAAGTTTTTACGAAATACCTTGAAAAAAACAACCAGCGTAAAACTCCTGAACGCTTTGCTATTTTAAATGAAATTTACCAGAGTGATGATCATTTTGATATAGAATCATTGTACATCAAAATGAAAAATAAAAAATATAGAGTTTCTAGAGCAACTTTATATAATACAATTGAGTTGTTATTAGACTGTGGTTTAGCAAGAAAACATCAATTTGGACTCAACCAAGCACAATATGAAAAATCATACTTTGATAGACAACATGATCATGTTATCTTGACAGATACTGGGGAAGTAATTGAGTTTTGTGATCCGAGAATACAAAATATTAAGAAAAATATCGAAGAAATTTTTGATATCAACATTGAAAACCATTCACTTTACTTTTATGGGACAAAAAAAAATAATGAAAATTAACCAATACTAGAATGGCTGTAGATTTACTACTGGGCCTCCAATGGGGCGATGAGGGAAAAGGTAAAATTGTTGATGTACTGACTTCAAACTACGATATCATAGCACGTTTTCAAGGTGGCCCTAATGCGGGTCACACCCTTGTTTTTAATGGTACGAAGCATGTATTGCACACCATTCCATCTGGAATTTTTCATGAAGATGCTAGAAACCTTGTTGGAAATGGCGTTGTTATTGACCCCGTTATTTTTAAAAGAGAATTAGACAAATTAAATAGCCAAGGAGTTGACTTCAAGAAATCCTTAATCATTTCCAGAAAAGCACACTTGATTCTTCCAACTCACCGTTTGTTAGACGCTGCATCTGAAGCTTCTAAAGGTAAAGCTAAAATAGGTTCTACACTCAAAGGAATTGGACCTACATACATGGATAAAACAGGGCGTAACGGTATTCGTGTTGGCGATTTAGAAATGGAAAATTGGAAGACAAAATACCGCAATCTTGCCAATAAGCATCAATTGATGATAAGCTTCTACGATGTCGACCTACAATACGACCTAGAAGAACTTGAATCTGAATTTTTTGAGGCTGTGAAAATATTAAAATCATTGGAGTTTATTGATTCAGAAGAATATTTACACCAAGCAGAAAAAGCTAATAAAAGTGTTCTTGCAGAAGGCGCACAAGGTTCTTTATTGGATATTGATTTTGGTACCTACCCATTTGTGACATCCAGCAATACTACAGCAGCTGGTGCATGTACAGGATTGGGAATATCACCTGGGTCAGTTAAAGAAGTGTTTGGTATTTTTAAGGCTTACACCACACGAGTTGGGTCTGGACCATTCCCTACTGAACTCTTCGACGAAAATGGAGAAACAATGGCAAAGGTTGGGTGTGAATTTGGAGCTACAACTGGAAGACCGAGACGTTGTGGTTGGTTGGATTTAGTCGCCTTACTCTACGCCTGTCAAGTAAATGGGGTGACGCAGCTTATGATGATGAAAGCAGACGTTCTCTCCGGATTTAAAACATTGAAGATTTGTACCTCATACAATTACAAAGGAAAAGAAATAAAACATCTCCCTTTTAATATTGAGTCCGAAAATGTTAAACCCATTTATACAGAATTTAAAGGATGGTCGGAAGACTTAACCGCAATGGAAAAGTATTCAAGCCTACCTGTCAATCTCATAAATTACATTGAGTTTTTGGAAAATGAGCTTAAAATTCCAATTAAAATTGTTTCTGTTGGGCCAGATCGAAAACAAACAATTTTCAGATAAATGGAAAGCATTCCATATTAAGCTTGAATATTGCCTATTTTTGTGACAATTCAAATATAATTTTTGTGCGTTTCACTTGTTTAAAATCAATAATTCTTTTTTTAGTGCCATTAGTATTATATGCACAAGAACGTCAACAAATTGAGATTGAATACGCACCGTTCATGAGCTTTGAACCATCAAAACCAGATGCAACGATTCTTACACGTGATAACTCAAATCAGGTTCACATTAAACATAAAGGCATCGAAATATGGTGTAATAAAGCCATCTACTATGGGAAACAAGATTTTATTGAAGCCTTTGGGAACGTTAGAGTTAAACAAGGAGATAGTTTAGACATGACATCTAAATATATAGAGTACAGCGGCAAGACCCAATTGGCGTATGCTAGTGGAGATGTTGTTTTAATTGATCCAACTTCAAAATTATACACAGACATACTGTACTTTGACCGCATAAAGCAACAAGCCTTTTACAATCAAAAAGGGAAGTTGGTGAGAGACATTTCAGGAACCATTACCAGTACCATAGGACACTATTATATGGATTCTAAAAAATATCTGTTTACAAATAATGTAAAGCTAGTGAATCCAGAATATGATATAGAAAGTGATCGCCTTGATTTTTATACAGTTTCTGGTTTAGCTTTTTTATATGGCCCTACAACAATAACTAGTGATACAAGTATTATCTATTGCGAAAGGGGTTTTTATAACACTAATAACGATACTGGATATTTTGTAAAAAAATCTAAAATAGATTATGATGAACGGACCATCACTGGTGACAGTTTGTACTTTGATCGGAATCAAAAATTCGCCTCAGCGTCCAACAATATCACACTAACTGATACGCTAAATAACAGCACTATTAAAGGTCATTATGCCGAGGTATTCAGAGCCAAAGATTCAGTCTTTATTACCAAAAGAGCGATGGCAATCACTAAGCAAGAGAACGATTCTATTTTTATTCATAGCGACACACTAATGATCACTGGCCCCCCAGATCAACGTATTGTACGGGCTTTCTACAATGCAAAAATGTATAAATCAGATTTGAGTGGGAAAGCAGACTCCATTCACATGAATCAAAAAACTGGATTAACACAGCTTATCAATTTTTATGACACGAAATCAGAAGATTTATTCTCTAAAAGAAAATATCCAATTTTGTGGCATCACGAGAATCAAATTACTGGGGATTCTATTCATTTAATATCAAATTCAAAAACAGAAAATTTAGATTCCCTTAAGGTATTTGAAAATGCATTTGTAATTAGTAAAGATAGTCTCGGTGCTGGTTACAATCAAATTTCCGGTAAGAAACTCAACGGGTTTTTTAAAGAAAATAATCTCTATACGATTGATGTTATTAAAAATGTCGAAAGTATTTACTTCTTGAGAGATGCTGAAAATGAACTAGTGGGAATTGATAAGTCAAAATCAGGAAAAATGAGAATTTGGTTATCTGAAAATAAAATTGATGAGTTACGAAAAATAAACCAAATTGATGGAAAAACATACCCAGAAGATGAGTTTCCGGAAAATGAACGGGTTCTCAAAGGTTTTATATGGCGCGAGGCGGAACGTCCCAGAAGCGTCAAAGATCTATTTTTAGAAGACCCCCCATTAGTATTACCTGTTATCAAGGGCTTGGAATCCCATCCCCAACAAGACGCCTTTTTAGATAAATCCCTCGAAAATCGGGTCAAAGCTTCTAGAAAACCTTCAAAAAGTAAAAAAGAAAAAGTATCGAAAAATAAGTCCACCCAAAAAATTCCGAGAAATCTTAATAGTGCAAAAAAAATTAAAAAAAAATTTGAATAAAGCGAACTTTTTAAAATACCAAGCACAAACAACTCCATTTCCTTTGGCAATGGAAATCTCACACGCTGAAGGTTGTTATATATATGATACAAATAATAAAGTCTATTTAGATTTTGTGGCTGGAATTTCTGCATGTAGCTTGGGACATCGCAATCCTAAAGTTATTGAAGCAATTCATCTACAATTAGAAAAATACATGCATGTTATGGTATATGGAGAGTACATCCAAACGCCTGCACTCGAGCTCACAAAACTACTCGCAAATTATTATCCTAAGGACATTGAGAAAACCTATTTGACAAACTCAGGCACTGAAGCGATTGATGGCGCATTAAAATTAGCACGGCGCTATACAGGGCGTTCAGAAATATTAGCCGCAGATAAAGCCTACCATGGTAATACCATGGGCGCCTTGAGTGTTATGGGATACGAAAAACGCAAACAACCGTTTCGTCCATTAATTCCAGATATTCGTTTTTTAAAGTTCAATTCTATAAAAGATTTATCAAAAATTACCATTAAAACAGCAGCTGTAATATTAGAAACCATACAAGGAGGAGCGGGCTTTATTGAACCCAAAAACGATTATTTAAATAAAGTTCAAAAACGCTGCAACGAAGTAGGTGCTTTGTTAATTTTAGATGAAATACAGCCTGGGATTGGAAGAACTGGAAAATTTTTTGGGTTTGAAAATTACAATTGCATACCCGATATAATTGTAATTGGTAAGGGATTGGGAGGGGGTATGCCAATTGGTGCATTTTCATCATCAAGTCAGATAATGGATTCTTTATCACAAAACCCAAAATTGGGGCATATTACAACTTTTGGAGGACACCCGGTTATTGCCGCATCGGCATTAGCAACTGTAAAGGAGATTACGAGTTCAAAATACATGCAAAATACAATTGAGAAAGAAAGCTTTATAAGATCTAAATTAAAACATCGATTAATCAGTGAGATTAGAGGCAAAGGATTGATGCTATGCGCAATGACTAAACATTCAGATATAACTAATGAAGTAGTAACAAAAGCAATAAATAAAGGCTTGATCTTATTTTGGTTACTCTACGAACCAAAAGCTATTCGTATTACTCCGCCTCTTACCATTTCTATGGAAGAGCTGTCCAAGGGATGTGATATAATTCTTGAATTACTTGATAATATTCTTGAGAAGTGTTAATTATTTTGTTGAAAAGATTCATTTCACGGAATAAAATCAAATACTAATAATTATATTTTTAGACTGTGAATAAAGTAAATTAAATGGATTTTAGCCCTTCAGAAGAAAGTCAAAGTTTTTCCCTTACAAAATTTGAGTCAATGCTAAGGACTAACAATGTCTTTTTCTTTGACTCTAATGAATTTGAAATTATTATCCACCACTATCTTGAAATCGGAAAAATATCGCTTGCAAAAAAAGCAATTAAGTTAGGTTTAGATCAGCACCCATCCTCTGTTAATTTAAAACTCTTTAAAGTTGAAATATTAATCTTTGAAAATAACTTGTTAGCAGCTGATAAATTATTATCCTCCCTTTTTAATTTAGAACCAAACAATCAAGAACTTTTTATACAAAAAGCCAATATTTATTCTAAAAAAGATCAGCATAATAAAGCTATTAGAGTTTTTAAAAAAGCCCTAAATATTTTTGATGATTCATCAGAAATACATTCATTAATTGGAATGGAATATCTATTTTTAGACAATTACGAAAATGCAAAAAAGCATTTCATGAAATGTATTGAATTTGATATAGAAGACTATTCATCACTTTATAACGTAATCTATTGCTTTGAATTTTTAAATCAAAATGAAAAAGCTATCAATTATTTGATTTGGTACCTTGATCAAAACCCTTATTGTGAAATAGCTTGGCATCAACTAGGTAAGAAATACTTGGAAAGTAAATTATTTAAAAAGGCTATAACCGCTTTTGACTTTGCCATCATCTCCGATGAAACTTTTATAGGTGCATATTTAGAAAAAGCTAAGGTACTTGAGCATCTTAATCGCTTTGAGGAAGCGATTGAAAATTATAAAATTTCCTTAGCAATTGAGGGACCAAGTGCATTTACATTTTTAAAAATAGGTGTTTGCTACAGAAAAATGTTTCAAGATATAAAAGCTATTAAGTATTTTTTTAAATGTGTAAAAAATGACCCTGCTTTTGACAAAGGATGGATTGAATTAGCAAACTTTTATTTTTATAAAAAAAATTATGTGAAAGCTCAATTTTACATTGACAAGGCCATTAATATTGATGATGAAAATATTAATTATTGGCTTTTATACTCCAAAGTAAATACAATATTGAATAATTACGAAAAAGCTGAAAAAGGATATAAAAAATCACTCGACCTAGGCGATATGTCTATAGATACATGGGTTCAGAGAGGTGATATTTTAATTAAACTTGGAAAGCTCGAAGCTGCAAAAAATAACCTTATTCAGGCAAAAAAGTATCACTCTAAAAACGAAGAATTAGAATTTAGACTTGCAGGTATTTGTTTTGAATTAAAAGAGTCTGAATCAGGCTTTATACATCTACTACATGGCCTTCATATAAATGCCGAGCATGTATTTATAATAGAAGAATTGTTTCCCAAAATTTATAAAAGTCAAAAAGTTGTTAAATTTATCAGTAGCTACAAAAACTCTTCCAACTAACTTTGGTTATAAATACTTAATTGTATTTTAATATGAAACGTAATTTCTTAGACTATTTACTTCTTACCCTTAAAGGTATGCTTATGGGTGCAGCAGACATTGTTCCTGGTATTTCAGGCGGTACGATTGCACTCATTACAGGAATTTATGAAGAACTAATTTATAGTTTAAGTAATTTCAATCTTTCAATATTTAAAGATTTACAGAGTCAAGGTCTGAAAAAATTATGGGAAAGAATTAATGGAAATTTCTTACTATCAATTTTTTCAGGAATTCTTATTAGTATTTTGTTGTTTTCAAAACTCATATCAATCCTATTAAAAAAAGAGCCTATTTTAATATGGTCCTTTTTTTTTGGGTTGGTAATAGCTAGTGTTTTGTACGTTTTTAAAAAAATAGAACACTTAAATACAGTTGCACTAATTGTTTTATTAGTGGGGGTGTTTATTGCCTATCAAATTACAAAACTAGAGATACTCATCAGTTCCGAAAGTTATCTGTATTTATTTTTTTCTGGAGTAATTGCTATTTGTGCAATGATTCTCCCTGGTATTTCAGGTGCCTTTATTTTGGTGATTATGGGTACTTATTCAACTGTACTTCAATCTATTAACGATAAAGATTTTCTTAAAATAGCCACTTTTGGCTTTGGCGCTTTGATTGGAATCCTATATTTTTCAAAAATTTTAAAGTGGTTGTTTGTAAAGTACAAAGACTTAACCTTAGCCATTCTGATAGGTTTTATGACGGGTGCTTTGGTGAAAATATGGCCATGGAAAAAAGTATTGACTGAACGTATCAACTCCAAAGGAATCCCTGTGCCATTGAGAGAAGAATGTGTTTTACCTTATGAGTATGAGGGAGACCCGCAGTTGTTTGATGCATTGAATTTAATGCTCATAGGATTTCTACTTATTTTTATTTTTAATTTTATAAGTGTAAAAACAAAATCTCTTGAATCCCCCTAAGCCCATAGAAACCAAGCGCTTATTAATCCTGAAAGGCATTGCGATGGGGGCTGCTAATAAAGTTCCCGGTGTTTCGGGGGGCATTGTCGCCTTTGTACTGGGCTTCTATGAACAATTTATTGAATCTTTGCAGAAATTTGACCGTCAAGGAATTTCACTTTTATTTTCGGGTCAATTTAGTAGGTTTTTCAGACACATAAATGGCCGCTTTTTGGGTTTGATTTTTACTGGAATTATCATCAGTTATTTTAGTGTTTCAAAAGTTTTGGATTTCTTTATTGTAAGATATGAACTTTATGTTTGGAGTCTTTTTTTTGGAATGATCATTGGTTCTGTTATTTATATTAACAACGACTTTAAGGCTTGGAAATGGCAGTCCATTGTTTGGGCCTTTTTTGGAATTCTAGCTGGAATGAGTCTCAGTTTTGTTTCACCTCAAGCTCAAAATGATAATCTTTGGTTTGTCTTTTTATGTGGCATAGTCAGCATTACAGGGATGGCCCTTCCTGGATTTTCAGGATCTTTCATCTTAATGCTTATGGGGAATTATGTACTTTTATTGGTTGATGCGGTAAATGCTTTATTTGAGACTTTGCTACATGTTTTTTCAGGTGATTTTAATATTTTTTCAGATCCTTACATTTTAAACATGCTTAAAATCTTAACGGTTTTTACCCTGGGGTCTATTTTTGGACTGATTGTGCTGTCCCACCTCTTAAACTTTGTTTTGAAAAATTATAAGAATACGACACTCGCCGTAATTATGGGGTTTATTACTGGGTCTCTTGGTGTGGTTTGGCCTTGGAAAACCAAAGTATTTAAACGCAATGGTTTTGGAGAATTAATTTTAGACTCCAATGGAAATAACCGCATTGAAAACTATCAACGATATCTGCCAGATCCTAACACAGAAACACTTATTGCCATTTTATTGATTATCTTAGGTGCCGCTATTGTACTTGTACTACATTGGTATGGAACTCATCAAAAAAAAACTGCATGAAAACATTCGGTTTGGTTGGTAAAAATATTGACTACTCCTTCTCAAGGACTTATTTCACAGATAAGTTCAAGAAAGAAGATCTAAACTGTGTTTATAAAAACTTTGACATCCACAGCATCGACGAATTTGATGCGATTTTTAAATCCTCTCACGAAATCTCAGGTCTTAATGTAACAATCCCCTACAAAGAAGCTGTGCTGCCATTTTTGGATGCTTTGGATGCAGATGCCCAAAGTATTGGCGCAGTGAATACAATTAAGATTCAAAACGGAAAACGCATTGGTTACAATACAGACCACTACGGATTTGTAAAAAGTTTGAAACCATACTTATATACTAAACACAAATCGGCACTTATTCTTGGGACTGGGGGTGCATCAAAAGCCATTGCATTTGCCCTAAACACTTTAAATATTCCCTTTTCCTTTGTTTCAAGAACGCCTGATTCTGAAAACTGCTTTGGTTATGATGATTTGAACTCAGAAATCATCGCGGCCCATCAAATCATCATCAATTGTACGCCGCTTGGAACACATCCAAAAATTGAATTATACCCACCCATACCCTATCAATCAATTTCAAAAAATCATTTTCTGTATGATTTGATTTACAATCCAAGTCAAACGAAATTTTTAAATTTTGGATTGAAGGCCAATGCAACTGCTGTAAATGGCTTAAAAATGTTAGAATTACAAGCTGAAAGATCTTGGGAAATTTGGGATTCATAAATCCAGATAATCCGTTTTAATTTGTAGATTAGGCAGATAGCAGTATATTTATACATTCCAAGGAAACGTAAATTCAAACCTTTAGAACTATGACTACGCTAGATAACCTGCAGGAAGCAGATGGATTATTAGAAGAAAAAAATAAAGAGCAAAAAGAAAAAACGCCAGCTAAAGAGGCGGTTGACCAAGCTGTCAAAAAAGAGACCGATTTGGAAGTCGTTTCTGAAGCTACTGAACTTGGAAAAGAAGTCGCTGTCGAAAATAGTGATTTAGGATTAACCAATGCTTCAATTAAGGACACTGAGGATGACTATAATAATTTTGATCTAGAAACCCTCACAAATGCTTTTGAAGACTTGCTTAAAAATGACGACCTCTATTTGATACGCCCAAAGGTAAGTCTCATTAAAAAGGTTTTTAATACTAAATTTTCAAAGCTGTTAAATGATAGCAAAATGGCTTTTTTGGCTGAGGGTGGTAACAGTATTGATTTTAATTTCACAAGTCCACATAAAAAGAAGTTTAATTCCTTGTCAAGGAACTATAGAGAAAGAAATGAAAAATTTCAAAAAAGTAGGACCCAGGATTATAAAAAGAATCTTGAATTAAGGCTTGAAATCATTGAAGAAATTAAAGCCTTGATTGATGTCAATCAAAATAGCAATACAAGCTATAATATTTTTAAAGATTTACAAGACAGGTGGCGGAATATTGGAAAAGTACCATTGAAAGATGCCAATAATGTTTGGAGTAATTATCGTCATCATGTAGAAAGGTTTTATGACTTTTTACATTTAGATCGTGATTTAAGAGACAGAGATTACAAATATAATCTTGAAAAAAAACAAAAAATTATAGAAAGTGCTAAAGAACTTGCTTCAGAAGAAAACCTTGCTCGTGCATTCAGGGAGTTACAGGCATTACATAAAATTTGGAAAGAAGAATTGGGTCCGGTATCTAAAGAATATAGAGAAATATTGTGGGAAGAATTCAGTACGGCTACAAAAATAATTAATGAAAAAAGAAAAATTTTTAATACTCAAATTGAAGAAGAACTAATTGCTAACTTTAAATTGAAAGAAGAAATTATATCAAAAATTAACATGATTGCTGACAAAGAAGATAAGGAACACTCCTATTGGCAAAACAATATCAAAGAAATTGAAAAACTAAGAGAATCATTTTTTAAAATCGGAAGTGTCCCAAAAAAATCAAGAAATCAATCTTGGACAGATTTTAAAATGGCAGTTAAAAAATTCAATAAAAAAAAGAATAATTTTTATAAATCATTTAAAAAAGAACAAGCAGAAAATTTCAGAAAGAAAAAAGAACTTGTCGAGTTAGCTGAAAAAAATAAAAATAGTGAGGATTTAGAAACAACTGTGATTTTAATGAAAAATATTCAAAATAAATGGAAAAAAATAGGACATATTCCAAGAAAAGAAAGTAGTAAGCTATGGAAAGATTTTAGATCGGCATGTAACCATTTTTTCGATCGTTATCATGAACAAAAAAACTCAGGCACGATTGAGGAAATAAAAACATATGAAAAAAAAGAACAACTATTAAATACATTAAACAAGTTTGAGATTAATGAAAATAATCAAATTAATTTAAGCAGTTTAAAAGAGTACTCAAAAAAATGGTCTGAGTTAGGAAATGTACCAAAAAATAAAAAACAAATAAACAAGGAATTCTTTGTGAAAATAAATTCAATACTAGCTAAAATTGATATTAGTGAAACTGAATTAAAAAAATTAAAGTATAGTAATAAATTATATGAGTTAGTTAAAAATTCTAAAGCACTAAACAACGAAATTTCCTTTGTTAGAAAAAAAATTGTTGAAATAAAATCAGAAATAAATCAATTAGAAAACAATTTACAATTTTTCTCCAAAGTAAAAGACGATAATCCTATGATTTTAGATGTTAAAAGTAAAATTGAAAATCACAAAAACGAATTAAAGGAGTGGAATCAAAAACTTTCAACTATTAATAAAATTATTCATTAGATTGGCAACTTTTCGCCTCCTCCCAAATTATATTCATTTCTTCCAATGTCATATTTATCAATGAAAGTTTTTTAATATTTGCTTGTCTCTCTAAATATTTGAAACGCTTTATGAATTTCTTATTTGTTCTCTCCAGAGCACTTTCGGGGTTTATTTTTAAAAAACGTGCATAATTAATAATAGAAAATAATACGTCTCCAAACTCATCCTCCATTTTATTTTGATCTTTTTTATCAACCTCTTTCTTGAATTCATTTAACTCCTCCTCTACTTTTTGAAATACTTGTTCAGTTGATTCCCAATCAAAGCCAACTCCTGCTACTTTATCTTGAATACGTATTGCTTTGACCAATGCTGGTAAAGTTTTGGGTACTCCACCTAACACACTTCTATTACCCTCTTGTAATTTAATTTTTTCCCAATTCTGTTTTACATCATCTTCATCTCTCACCTCAATATCTCCATAAATATGAGGATGCCTTATAATCAATTTGTCACATACATTGTTTAAGACATCAGCAATATCAAAATCATTAGTCTCACTACCAATTTTTGAATAAAAAATAATATGCAATAATAAATCCCCTAGCTCCCCTTTAATTTGTTTCAAATCATTTTCTAAAATCGCATCAGACAGTTCATAAGTTTCCTCTATGGTAAGTGGCATTAATGATTCCATTGTTTGTTTTCTATCCCATGGGCATTTACTTCGTAATTCATCCATAATATTTAACAATCGATTGAAGGCTTGTATTTGATATTCACGTCTTGTCATTTATTTAAATATTTTATTTCTCATAGATTGAACGGTAAAGTTATATTCATCAATAATTTCCTTTACAATAGAAGATACCGGTAACAATTTATCAATTAAAGCTGAAATCTGACCAATTTCTAATTCTCCTGTTTCTAAGTCTCCTTCAAACATTCCAAGTTTTGCTCGTCCAGTTCCAAGGAATGATTGTAGAGTCTTTTTACTAGGGTTGGTTTTATATAATTCTACTAATGATTCATAAAACTTATTCTTTAACATGCGCACAGGAGTTAACTCTTTTAATATTAATTTAGTATCTCCTTCGCTAGAGGAAAGAACTGCATTTTTAAAAGCAATATGTGAAGAAGATTCTTCACTAGCAACAAATCGGCTTCCAATTTGAACTCCATCAGCACCTAAAGCCATCGCGGCTAACATACCATTACCTGTAGCAATACCTCCTGCTGCAATAATAGGAACTGATACACTTTTACTAACAATAGGAATTAAGGTTAAAGTGGTTGTTTCCTCATATCCGTTGTGACCACCAGCTTCAAAGCCTTCAGCAACAATAGCGTCAACTCCTGCAGCTTCTGCCTTTTGCGCAAACTTAACACTACTTACGACGTGAGCCACTGTTATACCATTATTTTGCAACCAGGAAGTCCAAGTATTTGGATTCCCAGCCGATGTAAACACAATTTTAACCTTTTCTTCTATAATTACATTCATTATTTTTTCGATATTCGGATACAATAAAGGAACGTTAACTCCAAAAGGGTTTTTAGTGTTCTGTCTACATTTTATTATATGTGAACGTAATACTTTAGGATACATAGATCCAGCACCAATTAAGCCTAAAATACCAGAATTACTTGAAGCAGAAGCTAATCTCCAACCACTATTCCAAACCATACCAGCTTGTATAACAGGGTATTGTATACCAAATAATGAAGTAACGCGATTTTTCATACTGGAATTTATTTAAATAATATTATAACAATTTAAGAAATTACACCGGATCCAACTAATTCGTCTTCTAAATACCAGGCCACAAATTGACCTTCAGTAATTGCTGTTTGATCATTTAAGAATTCGACATATAGTCCATGAGTTGTTTGAAAAATTGTAGCTGTTTCCAAAGGCTGTCTATATCGAATTCTAGCAAGTACTAGAAGTTTTTCACCAATACTCAGCTTTAAATCTGAACGCACCCAATGAACTTTTTCATTTACAACTTTTAGTGTTTTTCGAAGTAGACCAGGGTGAGATTTGCCTTCACCAACATAAATTATATTTTTGTTAACATCTGTTTCAATTACAAAAAGAGGGTCTTTAGTGCCACCAATACCAAGTCCTTTACGTTGACCTTTGGTGAAAAAATGTGCGCCTAAATGTTTACCAACAACAGTACCGTCATGCTTTTCATAAACAATTGGTTTACTCCGATACAAAAGTTCATCCTCTTTAGATTCAAATACAGTAGATGATTTATTATAATTTTCAAAATGTGGTGAAATCTTAATAATTTCTCCTATTTTACTTTTTAACTGTTGCTGTAAAAAATCTGGCAACTTTATCTTTCCAATAAAACAAAGGCCTTGAGAATCATTTTTATTTGCTGTTACTAATTTTAATTTAGAAGCCATTCTTCTAACTTCAGATTTATGTAATTCTCCCAAGGGAAACAATGTTTTGGAAAGTTGTTCTTGGGATAATTGACATAAAAAATAAGACTGATCTTTATTTTTATCAACACCAGCTCTCAGTGAATAGATTGGTTTTTTTTTATTTGAATTTGAAATATTTTTACGACAATAATGACCAGTAGCGACATAATCAGCTCCAATAGAAAATGCTATTTTCAAAAAGACATCAAATTTAATCTCGCGGTTACACAAGATATCTGGATTTGGAGTGCGCCCAAGTTTATATTCGTTAAACATGTAATCCACAATGCGTGATTTATATTCTGTACTCAAATCAACAGTTTGAAACGGAATATTTAATTTCTCTGCCACAAGCATGGCATCATTACTATCATCTAACCACGGGCAATCATTTGATATGGTTACAGATTCATCGTGCCAGTTTTTCATAAATAATCCAATCACTTGATATCCCTTTTCTTTTAGTAGAAAGGCTGCGATACTTGAATCAACCCCACCTGAAAGTCCTACAACTACAGTTTTCATATTCTATATTTAAGAATAATTGTTATTTGAAATTTGAATGAAAAAAAACTACTATTTCCTACGCCTTTCTTGCAAAGCTTTCTGTTTTTCAGCTTGTTCCATAATTTCGGCCATCTTTCTTTGAAAACGATTTTGTTTTATTGGTTTGGCTTTATTGACTTGTATTTTAGCCAAAACTTTTTCTTCATCAATTATATAATTTTTAATAACTAACATAATTCCTATACTTATTAGGTTAGAAACAAAATAATAAAGACTCAAGCCTGAGGCATAATTATTGAAGAAGAATAGCATCAATAAAGGAGAAAGATAAATCATGTATTTCATCATTTTTGCCATATCGGGCATACCTTCCTGTGCAGGCTGCATAGACATATTTTGTCCTGTTGTCATCTTCATGTAAAAGAATATGGCAATGGATGCCAAAATGGGAAATAAACTAATATGATCACCATAAAATGGAATACTAAAAGGTAAATCAACTATTGTATCGTATGAACTTAAATCCTTTACCCATAAGAATGGTTTCTGCCTTAATTCAAATGCAATTGGAAAAAACATAAATAATGAATAAAAAACCGGGATTTGTAAAATTCCTGGTAAACACCCACTTAAAGGGCTAGCACCAGCTTTGTTTTGAAGAGCCATAGTTTCGCGTTGAGCCTTTGCCTTATTGTTTTTATATTTCAATCGCAATGCATCTAACTCAGGCTTTAATATTTTCATTTTCGCCTGTGATAAAAACTGTTTGTATTGAACAAATGAAAGCAATATTTTAACCATGATAGTCATAACTATAATCGCGATACCGTAAGATAAAAAACTACTAAGCCAAGAATAAAGTGGACTAAAAATAGCTTTATTAATCCAGCCAAAGATTCCCCAACCAAAAGGAATACTGTTTTCAAGATTACGATTATATTTTTCTAAGGTTTCTGCATAAGTTGGTCCAAAATAAAAGTCCATGTCGTTTAATAATTCACCCGAATCATATACTAAGGGAAACTTTGTGATGTACTTTTTAGTAAAAGTTGTATCAATTGTCTCATCATCAACTAAATCGTAAGAATAGACTTTGGCGATGTCAATTGGCTTTTTAGAAACTAAAATAGAGCTAAAAAAATGCTGCCGATATGAAATCCATGAAACATCTTCTATTTCATCTTCATCATCTCCTGATTGTGATAATTTATTGGTTTTATCAACTTCGTACTCATAATTTAAGCGTGTATAGCGATTTTCAAAAGTTATGCTTTGATCTTGTCTGAGAGCCTTTAAATTCCATTCAAATTCAGGAGCCTTTGAATTGTCAAAAATATCATTCAAACCGTTTGATTTAATTAAAAAACCAAGCATATAATCTTCACTCTTTAGTGAATACCTATATTCTAAAAATTTATCGTTAGAAACTTTTAATTTCATTGATAAAATTTGTGAATCTCCTTGAATTTTTAATGTTGGTTCAAAATATAAATCTTTGGTATCAATAGAACGATTATCAGATGTTTTAAAATTTAAATTAAATTGAGAATTACCATCTTTTATAAGAAATATTGGTAATGAGTCATGATTTACAAAAGCTTTAAGTTTAACTTCTTCAATCATACCTCCTTTGTTATTTATTTTAAGTTTTAAGAACTTGTTTTCAAGAACAGTTATATCATCAGTTTCAAAATTCATTTCTGAAGAATATTTGAACTCTCCTAATTTAAAGTTTTGCTGACTAAAAACAGTTTCGTTATCGTATTCTTCTGAAATATTAGGTATATTAAAATCTTCAAATTGTGCTTTTTGTTGCTGTTTTTCAACAATTTTATCAGGAATTGGTTTATTTTGAGACATCATGTACAATAAAATCCCTCCAATTAAAGCAAAGCCAATAAACGATTTTAAATCAAAATTTTTCTCTTCCATAAGTATACATGCAATATGTGATTTTAAATCACCAAAATAGCGATAATTTTTTATTTAGATAGTTTATAATTTAATGCAGCATTCACAAATGATTTAAACAAAGGGTGCGGATTGGCCACTGTGCTTTTATACTCAGGGTGATACTGTACTCCTATAAACCAAGGGTGACTTGGGATTTCAATAATTTCCACTAGATTAGTATCTTTATTAATTCCAGTGGCTAACATCCCTTTAGCTTCAATTTTCGACTTATATGTTCCATTAAATTCATAGCGATGTCTGTGTCTTTCACTAATTGATTTTTCCTTATAAATAGAAAAAGCTTTTGAATCTTTAGAAAGCATACAACTCCACGCACCTAAACGCATTGTACCACCTTTGTTTTGAACTTTTTTTTGTTCTTCCATTAAATCAATAACAGGGTCAGAACAATTAATATCCATTTCTGAGGAATTTGCATTTTTAAGACCTAAAACATTTCTAGAAAACTCTATAACTGCCATTTGCATACCTAGACATATACCAAAAAAAGGGATGTTACTCTCTCGAACAAAACGAATTGATTCGATTTTACCTTCAACTCCTCGTTCGCCGAAACCTGGCGCTACTAAAACTCCGTGTAAAGTTTTTAAAATTGAACTGGTGTTTGAGGAATTCAAATATTCAGAATGAATAGATCTAACATTTACCTTAATCTCATTTGCGGCTCCGGCATGAATAAAGGCTTCTAAAATAGATTTATAAGAATCCTGTAACTCAACATATTTACCTATCAATCCAATGTTAATTTCATAAAGTGGATTTTTATGTTTTTTTAAAAATGTATTCCAAGATTTTAAATCTGGTTTGTAACGCTTAAGTTTTAATTGATTTAAAACTACTTTATCCAATCCTTCATCCAAAATTAAATTTGGAACATCATATATTGTTGATGCATCAATTGATTGAATTACACAGTTTTCTTTAACATTACAAAAACGAGCTAGTTTTGTGCGAATTGACAAACTTAGTTCGTGTTCAGTTCGACATACCAAAATATCAGCTTGGACACCACTTTCCATTAAAGTTTTAACGCTGTGTTGTGTGGGTTTTGTTTTCAATTCCTGAGCTGCAGAAAGGTATGGTATCAGAGTCAAATGAATTACTAGGGCATTGTTATTTCCCATTTCCCATTTTAACTGACGTACTGACTCTATGTATGGTAAAGACTCAATATCGCCCACAGTACCTCCTATTTCGGTAATAACAATATCAAAATCTCCAGAAGAACCCAAAATTTTAATACGCTCCTTTATTTCATCAGTTATATGAGGAATAACTTGGACCGTTTTTCCCAGAAATTCTCCCCTTCGCTCTTTATTTATGACATTTTGATAAATGCGCCCAGTTGTGACATTGTTTGCTTGAGATGTAGGCACATTTAAAAAACGTTCATAGTGCCCTAAATCTAAATCTGTTTCTGCACCGTCATCTGTAACATAACATTCACCATGCTCATATGGATTTAAAGTGCCGGGGTCAATATTTATATAGGGATCGAATTTTTGAATTGTAACACGATAACCTTGAGCCTGCAAAAGTTTAGCTAGCGAAGCAGCGATAATACCTTTACCTAATGAAGAACTTACGCCTCCAGTAACAAAGACATATTTAGTAATATTTTTAGTCATTGTGCGCTTATAAACGCAAACAAATTTACAAATAAGTATTTAAATTTTGGGAATAAAAATAACTAGATTATGAAGATTATTATTTTATTGCTTTTAATTCAACGTCAAAAATGAGATTTGCATTTGGTGGAATTACACCACCAGCACCACTACTGCCGTAAGCAAGGGAACTTGGAATAACAAATCGAGCCTTATCGCCAACATTTAGAAGACTAACACCTTCGTCCCATCCGGAAATAACTTGACCAAGACCTAAAGTAAATTCGATAGGTTGATTTCGTTTGTACGATGAATCAAAAACGGTACCATCCACTAACTGCCCTTTGTAGTGAACTAAAACAATTTTATTTTTTTCAGCTTTTACACCAGATCCTTTCTCTAAAATTTTATATCGAAGACCACTTTCTGTTTTTTCAAAACCCGAAGAAATCTTATCTAATTCAGCTTCATTAATAGCTTTTTCATTTGCTATCCTTTTTTTACGAGAACTTTCAAAAGTTCTAAATGCTTTAATTGCACTAAATCCTTTGGCATCTTTTCCTCTAGGGATAATTATTAAGGATTTAATTATATCGCCTTGAGTGATAGAATCAACTACAGATTGTCCTTCTACAACTTTTCCAAAAACAGTATGTTTACCATCAAGCCATGGAGTGGCAATATGAGTTATAAAAAACTGACTACCATTAGTACCAGGTCCAGCATTTGCCATGGACAATATCCCTGGTGAATCGTGTTTTAAATCAGGATGAAACTCATCATCAAATTGGTATCCTGGATTTCCACTTCCAGTTCCTTTAGGACATCCACCTTGTACCATAAAGTCTGGAATTACTCTATGAAATTTTAACCCATCGTAGTAAGGTTCACCATCATTTTTAATCGAATTTTCTAATATTCCTTTGGCAAGGGCTACAAAGTTACCAACAGTTCCTGGAGTTTTTTTGTATTCTAAATCGACTAATATATCTCCCTTAGAAGTTAAAAACTTAACGTAAAGTCCATTTTTCATAATTAAATTTTAGTAAACAAATGTATGAATGATTTGGAGAAAAAAGTTACAATATTAAAAATTAATATGATACAATTAATTTGCCACTTCACTCATAAATTTAATTCTGTAAAGTCTTAGCTCTTCTTCTTCATAATCACCATCAAACTCAACTATTGCATCTTCAATTGAACCAGAGCTAGATTCCAAAAAATAATCATGAATCTCATCTTGTTGTTCTTCGTCAAAAATTTCGTTAATCCAATAATCAATATTTAACTTAGTACCAGAAAAAACTATTGACTCTAACTCCTTAATAAAGTTTTGCATTTCCATTCCTTTAGCATCAGCTATATCAGTTATGGGGAGCTTACGGTCTATACTTTGGATTATAAATAATTTTAATGAAGAATTTTGTCCTGTTGATTTAATAACTAAATCATCAGTACGAATAATATCATTTTCTAAGACGTATTTATTTATGATATCGACAAAATCTTTACCATATCGTTTGGCTTTACCTTCTCCAACTCCGTGCACGTTCTGAAGTTCTTCAATTGAGGCTGGATATTTAAAAGTCATGTCCTCAATGGAAGAATCTTGAAAAATTGTATATGGGGGAATTCCTAATTTTTTAGCATTTGATTTACGAAGAGCCTTCAAAATTTTTATTAAGCTATTATCAGTTTTAGATTTTAAGGGGTCTGATGAACCTACGAAATCTTGTTCTTTATAGTTATGATCTTCGCTAATCATAAAAGATTTTGGAGATTTAATAAAATCGTGACCTTTTGTTGTGATTTTTACAACTCCATATGACTCTATTTCTTTTAAACAATATTTTGACACTAAGGCCTGACGAAGTAATGCAGTCCAATAGCTTGATTCTTTAGTTTTTCCATTTCCGAAAAAATCTAATAAATCAGTTTTATGAGATTTAATCAATGCATTAGATTGACCTGTAATTACTCTTACCAAATCTTTGATCTTGTACTTTTCGTTAGTTTGCTTAATAATATTTAAAGCTATTAATAAATCAACTTTTGCTTGAACTTGTTTTTTCGGATATCGAAGGTTATCATCCATATTAGGTGCTTTGCAAGTTGAGTTGTCAAATTCTTCACCAAAATAGTGTAGAATAAATTTTCTTCTAGAAATTGAGGTCTCAGCTAGTGCTACAACTTCTTGCAGCAATGCAAATCCTATTTCTTGTTCTGCAACTGGCTTACCAGACATGAATTTTTCTAATTTTTCGATATCCTTATATGAGTAAAATGCCAAACAATGGCCCTCACCTCCGTCGCGACCTGCACGGCCTGTTTCTTGATAGTAACTTTCAATACTTTTAGGCATATCATTATGAATAACAAATCGAACATCAGGTTTATCAATACCCATACCAAATGCAATTGTTGCAACAACTACATCAATATCCTCCATCAAAAACATATCCTGATGTAAAGAACGAGTTTTAGAATCTAGCCCAGCATGATAAGGTAGTGACTTTATGTTGTTAACTTGTAAAATTTGAGCCAACTCTTCAACACGTTTTCTACTTAAACAATAAATAATACCTGATTTACCTTCATTTTTCTTAACAAAACGAATAATATCATTATCTACTTGAGAAGTTTTTGCTACTATTTCATAGTATAAATTGGGGCGATTAAAAGAGGCTTTAAAGGTCAAAGCATCAGAAATTCCAAGATTTTTTAAAATATCATCTTGGACTTTTGGAGTTGCAGTAGCAGTTAAACCTATAATTGGGATATTATTTCCTACCTGACATATTATTTTTTTTAAATTTCTATATTCTGGCCTAAAGTCATGACCCCATTCACTTATACAATGAGCTTCATCAACAGCCATAAAAGAAATAAGTTGAGATTTTAGAAAAGAAATATTTTCGGTTTTTGCCAATGACTCTGGAGCTACATATAATAATTTTGTTACTCCACTAGCTATATCAGCTTTAACGTTCTTTATTTCTGATTTATTTAAAGAAGAATTTAATACGTGAGCAACTCCTTCTTTATCTGAAATGCCTCTAATGGAATCAACTTGGTTTTTCATAAGTGCTATTAGTGGAGAGACAACAATCGCTGTACCGTCTTGTATTAGTGCTGGAAGTTGATAACACAAAGACTTACCTCCACCTGTTGGCATAATTGCGAAAGTATTATTTTGGGAAATAATACTTTTAATAACAGATTCTTGTAATCCTTTAAATTCATTAAAACCAAAGTGAGATTTTAAGGCAATGTACAGATCTTCTGATGAAATTTTCATTTAAATTCAAAATATTCGTATGAACAATAAATTAATAAGCTTGTTATGTGACAATTAATACTTATTCTTTGTTTTTTTGTAATCCAATTCTAAGATAAGTATATTTACCCTGTTACACAATTAATTATGAAAGATTTAATATCGGAAAATAAAATCAAAGAGATAGCCAAAAATTCAATAATTGATCAAAGTAAAGCTATAAAAAACTTAGCTAATTTTATTGATGATTCGTTCTCGAAGTCAGTTGAAATAATTTATGATTGTAAAGGACGCGTTGTAGTTACAGGAATTGGCAAAAGTGCGATTATTGCTAATAAAATTGTAGCTACAATGAACTCAACTGGAACTCCATCAATTTTCATGCATGCTGGAGACGCAATTCACGGTGACCTAGGTTTGATTAAGAAAGGTGATATTATAATTTGTATCTCAAAAAGCGGAAATACTGCCGAAATAAAAGCTTTAATTCCAATATTAAAGCAAACTAAAAACCCTATTGTTGCAATAACTGGAAATAAATCTTCAATTCTTGCAAAAAATGCTGATTTTGTTTTAAATTCATATGTTGAAAAAGAAGTATGTCCTAATAATTTAGCCCCAACAACTAGTACAACTGCCCAAATAGTTATTGGAGATGCAATTGCCATATGTTTACTTGAGCTTAGAAAATTCACAAAAAATGATTTTGCTAAATTTCATCCAGGCGGAATCCTTGGTAAGAAATTATTTTTGAAAGTTAAAGATTTATCTAAAAAAAATGAATCCCCAGAAGTAAATCCAACATCATCAGTGAAAGATGTTATTCTTGAAATATCTCAGAAGCGCCTTGGAGTTACAGCTGTCACTCTTGATAAAAAAATATTAGGAATTATTACAGATGGTGATTTAAGAAGAATGTTATCAAAGACAGATAATATAAATAATATATCAGCAATGGATATCATGTCTAAAAAACCTAAAACTATTAATCAAAATTCATTAGCAGTTGAAGCAATTGAACTGATGAAATTGAACGGAATCTCTTCACTATTAGTTGTTGACGATGATAAATACATAGGAGTTGTGCATATACATGATCTCATAAATGAAGGAATTATTTAATTATGAGTCAAGAAAAAGACATGTCATTTTTAGAGCATCTTGAAGAATTGAGGTGGCATATTATACGTTGTTCACTAGCAATTATATCACTAGCTTTAATTTCGTTCATTTTCAAAAGGTTATTGTTTGATACTATAATTTTAGGCCCCACAAAACCAAACTTTTTTACATACGATATTCTTTGTAAAGCTTCCAGTCTGATAAATTTAAATAGTTTTTGTAATACTATTTTTGATTTTGAAATTCAAAGCAGAACCATGGCTGGTCAATTCTCAGCACATATTTGGACTTCAATTACCTTTGGATTTATTCTAGGATTTCCATATGTTGTTTATGAGCTTTGGAAATTTATTAGCCCAGGATTATATTCAAAAGAAAAAAAATACTCTAAAGGTTTTATAATAGTTTCCTCGATCCTATTTTTTATTGGAGTAGTTTTTGGATATTATGTTGTTTGCCCATTATCAATAAATTTTCTTGGAAATTATAGTGTATCAACCCAAGTTCACAACGACTTTGATTTAAATTCATATATTGGACTTGTGAGATCTTCTGTGATAGCATCTGGTCTTATTTTTGAATTACCTATTATAATATTCTATTTAACTAAAATTGGTTTAGTAAATCCTGAATTTTTAAAAAGAAACCGAAAATATGCACTTGTAATTGTGTTAATTATCGCTGCAATAATTACCCCACCGGATGTAGCGAGTCAAATTATTGTTGCTGTCCCTGTTGTTATATTGTATCAAGTCAGTATATTTATTTCTAAAATGGTAATAAAAAAAGAAAAAAACACTAAGTAAAATATATTTATATAATTTTCAATTATTTATATTTGGCAATTGAAATTTTCTATGAAATTATCTGTTAAAAATTTAATGAAATCCTATAACGGTAGAAAGGTAGTTAAGGATGTTTCATTTAAAGTAGAGCAAGGCGAAATTGTTGGACTCTTGGGTCCAAATGGAGCTGGAAAAACAACTTCATTTTACATGACAGTTGGATTAATCAAGCCAAACGGAGGATCTATTTATTTAGATAATCAAGAGATTACCAATTTTCCCATGTATAAACGTGCTCAGATTGGGATTGGTTACCTAGCACAAGAAGCTTCTGTATTTAGAAAGTTATCAATTGAAGACAATATTTTAAGCGTCTTACAAATGACTAAATTATCAAAAAAAGAACAAAAAATTAAAATGGAATCTCTAATTGATGAATTTGGATTAAACCATATTAGAAAAAATAGAGGAGATTTACTTTCAGGTGGTGAAAGACGACGAACTGAAATTGCACGAGCATTAGCTACAGATCCAAGTTTTATTCTTCTTGATGAACCGTTCGCAGGTGTAGACCCTGTAGCTGTAGAAGATATACAACGAATAGTGGCTCGTTTAACACAAAAAAACATTGGAATACTTATCACAGACCATAACGTTCAAGAAACTTTAGCCATAACAGATCGGACCTATTTGATGTTTGAAGGAAGTATTCTAAAAGCTGGTGAGCCTGAAGTACTTGCCAATGATGAAATGGTTAGAAAGGTTTATCTAGGCCAAAACTTTGAATTACGAAAAAAGAAATTAGAATTTTAAATTGATTATTAGTCTTTTTGATGACTTCGAATTATTTTTTTTTGGTAGCGAGCTTGAACAATATCAATTAGAACTAAAATTATAATTACAAAGTAAAAGGTCGTTTTACTCATTGGAACAATCTCTTCCCCAAAAAGCTTTATTCGTGCAAGATGTCCCCCTTCTGTCAAAAGCATAATACCAACTATAAATAACACAAACAACCCAAGCACCTCATACATTCTATTTTTTGTTAAAAAATCTGTTACTTTTTCTGCCAACCAAATCATTAATAGCCCGCTAATAACTATAGCGACTGCCATAATCCAAAAAATATCTGTTAGAGCCATGGCACTGAGTATTGAATCAAAAGAAAAAACCACATTCATTACTACAATCATGCTAATAACTTTTGAAACACTCTGCTTTGAGCCAGAATTATTAACAGTGAAATTTTTAAAACTGACCATGTGCCAAATTTCTTTCATGGCTGTAAAAAGAATAAAAACACCCCCAATTAGCACAATTAAGCTGTGAATATTGAAATGACCTTCCAACATGTCTTCAAAAGGGATGTGTAAAATTGGTTCTTGAAAATAATCTATCAATTTTATTAAAGCAAACAACAGAATTATTCTAAAAATAATTGCCATACCAATACCGGCTTTTCGCACGAAGGATTGACGCGCTATGTCCGCTTTTTTACTTTCTAATGAAATATAGAGTAGATTATCAAATCCAAGAACAGCTTGAATTAGTACAAGCATTATTAGGGTTAAAAAATTTTCAAACATCGTTTGGAGGCTTTATTAAAGACAATAACACATAAGAAAAAATGATAAGGAATGTTCCAAAAAACTTAAAGATTATTAAAAAAACTAAGGACAAAATCAAAAAAATGTATTTTTCAAGATTTTCAGAAAGTTTCCAAGTTTTAAATTTCAAAGTAATGAACTTAACGGGCGCATTTAATAAAACTGTACTGGTCAAACTAAAGACTAATAAGAACCATGGGTTTAAAATAATAGAATTAAAAACTTCGTTGTTTTGATGTTCTAAAATCATAGGAAAGCTTAATATGAGTAGCGCATTTGCTGGGGTGGGCAATCCTGTAAAATAATTTTTTTGGTCAACTAAAATATTAAAATTTGCCAATCGGTAAGCTGATCCAAGAGTGATGAATAAGCCCGTATAAGGCAGTAAATCAGCATAGAGTCCTGAACCCCTCATTGACAAAGACAATAACTGGAACATGATTAGCCCTGGAACCAAACCACTGGTGACCATGTCGGCCAAAGAATCCAATTGAAGCCCAAGCTTAGACTCTACTTTTAGTTGTCTAGCTAAAAAACCATCAAAAAAATCGAAAAAAATTCCCAACAAAACAAATAAGGCAGCTACTGTTAATTCTCCTTCTACAGCAAAGATAACCGCAATTGCGCCAGAAAATAAATTGAGAAGTGTGAGGAGGTTAGGAATGAAAGCTTTCAAACGAATAAAATTTATTTAGTAAAAATAATAAACTATTTTTGTTTGTAGCTAAATAAGAACAATATCTGCTTGAAATTTCAGTTTATAAATCAAACAAGGAACCTAAAATTTGAATATTAAACATTGTTTTTTACCCATTTTATTGACCTTCTCACTGGCAATCAATTCACAAACCACGCGAAAATATTCAAATGAGTTTATGAACATCGGTGTGGATGCAGCAGCTATGGGCATGAGTGGCGCGGTTAGTGCCACAACCAATGATGTCAATTCGGGCTTTTGGAATCCTGCAGGGCTGGTTTATGTAGAAGACCATGCGTTAGCTTTGATGCATTCTAGTTATTTTGCTAACATTGCTAATTATAATTACGTGGGCTTTGCAATGCCCGTGGATGACCGAAGCGTAATTGGAATTTCAATGATAAGATTTGGTGTGGATGATATATTAGACACAACCCAATTGATTGATCAACAAGGTACTATCAATTATGACCGAATTAATTTGTTCTCGGCAGTAGATTATGGTTTTACTTTTTCCTATGCAAGGAAACTTCCAATTTCAGGATTAAATTATGGTGTAAATGCAAAAATTATCCGCCGCATAATTGGAGATTTTGCTAGTTCTTGGGGGTTTGGACTGGATCTTGGAATTCAATTTGAGTACAATGATTGGAAATTTGGATTAATGGCGCGAGATATTACCACCACTTTTAACAGCTGGACTTTTGACGAGGGCCGGTTACAAGACATTCAAAGTGCCATTCCTGGACAAAACCAGGAAGAACCAGAAGCGACTGAAGTGACTCTTCCCAAACTTCAACTGGGAATCGCAAAAACTTTTATTTTTGATTACGATTATTCACTTAAAGCTGAAATTGATCTGATGTGTCGTTTTGAGCAAAACAACGATTTAATTTCAACCTCATTTATTAGCATCAATCCTGCCATTGGATTTGAATTTGGGTACATAGATCTGGTGTATTTAAGAGCAGGTGTTGGTAATTTTCAAAACGAATTACAATTTGATAACAGTGAATCTTTGACATTTCAGCCCAATTTAGGGGTTGGATTTAAGTATAATGGTATTTCTGTTGATTATGCCATAACAGATATTGGAGACCAGAGTGTGGCTTTGTATTCCAACGTCTTTTCACTAAAAATAGATTTAGGGATTTTTAGAAGATGATACAACTCAAAACATATTTACTTGCACTGGTGTGTACATTGTTTTTCTTTCAGGCCAATGCACAATTCCAATTGTCTAAAGAATCGGAAGTAAGTGTACTCACCATTGGACCAGGTCTTGTTTTAAATGATGCTTTTGGTCACAGTGCCATTCGTATCAAAGATCCTGGACAGCGCATTGACCTTGTGTTTGATTATGGGCGTTATGATTTTCAAGCAGAAGGGTTTTATTTAAATTTTGCGAAGGGAAAATTAGATTATGAAATAGGATGGACTAATTATGAACCTTTTATAGCAAATTACAAGCTTCAGAAAAGGCGGGTAAAATCCCAGATCATCAATTTTACAATGGAAGAAAAGCAAAAGTTATTTGAAGCATTACAAACTAACATTAAACCTCAAAACAAAAGTTACTCTTACGACTTCTTTTACAATAATTGTGCTACCAAAATAAAAGATGCCCTTATCAATGCCTCTAATAAAAGTATTTTATTTTTACCACCTGATAATTTTAAATCATTAACTTTTAGAGACCTGATTCGCTCAAATGTACCGCAAAACTCTTGGGGAGGCTTGGGAATTGATATCGCTTTGGGTTCAATTATTGATCGTTCGGCATCAGTGGAGGAACACCTTTTTTTACCAAAATATCTTTACGAAATTTTAGAGCTTTCAAAGTTCTACCCTAAAAAAATAAGATTAGTTAATAGGTCTGAAGTTTTAAACCAAACTCAAAAATCAAAACCCGGTTCTTTTTGGTGGAGCCCTTTTGCGATCTTTTCTCTTGCTTCGATAATCATCATTGGAATAACTTGTAAAGACTGGATATCAAAATCCAGAAATAAATTTTTAGATGCGCTACTTTTTTTTGCAACTGGGATCATTGGCCTCTTGATTTTATTATTGTGGTTTGCAACTGACCATACAGCAACATCTTACAATTACAACTTTTTATGGGCATTTGGTTTCAACTTGATATTATTAAAAACAATATTGAAAGACAAGATTAAAAAGCGTTTTATAGGCTATATAAAGTTTCTTATTTTGCTTTTAGCCTTAATGTTACTGCATAGCTTGACTGGAGTGCAATCTTTCAACTACACAATAATTCCGCTTTGGATTGCTCTATTGACAAGATATGGGTTCCTAATTTATTGGTTCAGCTTGCAAAAAAATCAAAGAAATCTTTGATATTATTGACATTTAATACTACTGCTCAAGTTTTAACAATTTTTAAAATTTTGGTTTTATTGCCAAAAATCACCTCGTTGAAAATTGACCATTTTTACAAATTACTATTACTATATATCCACCTTTTTGTATAAACCTAAATAATAACTTTATATATAAATATTAAAATGCTAATAATCAATTTTTTAAATAAAAAATAATACTATAATTTATTATGTTTTATGGTAAATATAAAATTTTATACAGACTAATATCCAGAGAAAATAAGTATATAGCATTCAAAAATAATTGATCTTAATTTTAAATTCATATCAAAAATTTACCCTCTTTGTTATATTGGTTTTATTTATTTATTAAAAAACTGTTATTTTTCTTGGCTTTTTCGTCTAAAAAATTATTTTTGCTAAAATATTTAAATACAATATAATATGTATTGGACATTAGAATTGGCATCTTATCTAAGTGACGCCCCTTGGCCTGCAACAAAAGATGAATTGATTGATTATTCGATCCGGACAGGCTCTCCTCTTGAAGTTGTAGAGAACCTGCAAGCAATCGAAGATGAGGGGGAATCTTACGACTCTATTCAAGAAATTTGGCCGGATTATCCTTCTGATGAGGATTATTTATGGAATGAAGATGAATATTAAACAAAACAATAAAAGTCTCTAAAGTGGCTTTTTTTAATTCAATCTTCCAAAAAATTGAGAACAAGCCGTATATTTGAACTTCTGAATTATTATTGACAATTAATAAAATTTGAAAATGAGTTTACTAAACTCTGTATTAAAAGTTTTTGTTGGAGATAAATCCAAACAAGATGTCAAAGCCATCTTACCAGTTGTAAATAAAATCAAACAATTTGAATCCTCTGTGGCTATGCTTTCAAACGATGAACTGAGAGCTAAAACTACTACTTTTAAGGCTAAAATCAAAGCTGATTGTGCAAGTTATGAATCCCTGATTTCTTCACTTCAAGAAGAGGCTAATACAATTACAGACATTGATCGCAAAGAAGATATATATCAAGAGATTGACGGTTTGAATAATACCATATACGAAACCACACAATCAACCTTAGATAAAATTTTGCCAGAAGCTTTTGCTGTGATTAAAGAAACTGCGAAGCGTTTTGTTAAACACACTGAAATTCCTGTGACAGCAACTGCTTTTGATCGAGAAATCGGAGGTATTAAAGACTATATTAAGTTCAACGGAGACCAAGCCATTTGGTCCAATTCATGGGACGCCGCTGGAAAACCCATTGTCTGGGACATGATTCACTATGATGTACAATTAATTGGTGGAGTCGCCATGCACCAAGGTAAAATTGCGGAAATGCAAACCGGTGAAGGGAAAACATTGGTAGCGACGCTCCCGGTGTATTTAAATGCACTTACAGGTAAAGGAGTTCACATTGTTACAGTTAATGATTATTTAGCTAAAAGGGACAGCGCATGGATGGCCCCAATTTTTCAGTTCCACGGGATGAGCGTTGATTGCATTGATTATTACAAACCAAATTCAGCAGAGAGAAAAAAAGCTTACAATGCCGATATTACCTACGGAACTAACAACGAATTCGGATTCGACTACTTGCGAGATAATATGGCACATTCCACAAGCGATTTAGTACAGAAACCCCACCATTACGCCATAGTCGATGAAATTGACTCGGTATTGGTAGACGATGCCCGAACACCCTTAATTATTTCTGGACCTGTACCTCAAGGCGACCGCCATGAGTTTTTGGAACTCAAACCCAAAATTCAAGACATCGTAAGCGTGCAGAGAAAGCACTTAACAACCGTTTTAGCTGAGGCTAAAAAAAGCATTGCAGCAGGTGATACCAAAGAAGGTGGATTTCAATTGCTTCGCGTTTTTAGGGGTATACCCAAGAACAAAGCCTTGATCAAATTTTTAAGTGAAGAAGGTATTAAGCAACTATTACAAAAAACCGAAAATTTTTACATGCAAGACAATAATAGAGAAATGCCCAAGGTTGATGCTGAGCTCTATTATGTTATTGATGAAAAAAATAATCAAATTGAATTGTCTGATAAAGGAGTCGATTATCTTTCTGGGACAGACGATCCCAACTTTTTTGTAATGCCAGAAATGGGGATAGAAATTTCAAAAATTGAAGCAAAAAATCTTCCTAAAGAAAAAGAGGCCCACTTAAAAGAAGCTTTATATAAAGATTTTGGAATCAAGTCAGAACGCATTCACACCATGAGTCAGCTCCTCAAGGCCTATGCCCTATTTGAAAAAGATATCCAATATGTCGTCATGGATAACAAAGTGATGATTGTTGACGAACAAACTGGCCGAATCATGGATGGAAGGCGTTATAGCGACGGTTTACATCAAGCCATAGAAGCCAAAGAAAATGTAAAAATCGAATCTGCCACCCAAACATTTGCCACGGTTACTTTACAGAATTACTTCCGTATGTACCGAAAGTTATCAGGAATGACAGGGACTGCAGTGACAGAAGCAGGAGAATTTTGGGAAATCTACAAATTAGACGTTATTGAAATACCTACCAACCGCCCGATAGCGAGAGATGATCGCGATGATTTGGTTTACAAAACAAAACGCGAAAAATACAATGCTGTAATTGAAGAAGTGACCAAACTTTCAAAAGCCGGTAGACCAGTGCTTATTGGTACAACCAATGTTGAAATTAGTGAATTACTCGGGAAAATGCTAAGTATTCGTAAGATTTCACACAATGTTTTAAATGCCAAACTTCACAAAAAGGAAGCCGATATTGTAGCGGAGGCTGGAAAGCCTGGTCAGGTTACAATTGCTACCAACATGGCCGGTCGAGGTACCGATATAAAGCTTTCTGAACTAGTTAAAAATGCGGGAGGACTTGCTATCGTTGGAACTGAACGCCACGACTCCAGACGTGTTGACCGCCAGTTGAGAGGCCGTTCAGGACGCCAAGGAGATCCTGGAAGTTCACAATTTTATGTATCGCTTGAAGATAATTTAATGCGTTTATTTGGAAGTGAACGTATTGCGAAAATGATGGACCGTATGGGGCTTCAGGAAGGTGAAGTCATACAACACTCAATGATTTCAAAGTCAATTGAGAGAGCTCAAAAAAAAGTAGAAGAAAATCAATTTGGAATTCGAAAGCGTCTTCTGGAATATGACGATGTTATGAACGCCCAACGTGAAGTGGTCTACAAAAGGCGCTTTAATGCCCTAGATGGGGAGCGTTTGCGAGTCGATCTTGCGAATATGGTATACGATACTGCAGAGGTCATTACAATCAATAACAAGGGTGCCAACGACTTTAAAAACTTAGAATTCGAATTGATTCGCTATTTTTCAATGAGTGCACCAATGTCAAAATCAGAATTTGAAGACAAAACGGAGCAAGAACTCGCTAAAATTATTTACAAAGAAGCTTTTGCGCATTACGAGTCTAAAATGGAACGCAATGCTGACCTAGCCTATCCTGTCATTAAAAATGTTTACGAAAATCAAGGTAATAAGTTTAAAAGAATTGTCGTGCCTTTTACAGATGGCAACAAAACCCTTCAAGTCATTACAGATCTTGAAAAATCTTATCAGACAAACGGAAAACAATTAGTAACCGATTTTGAAAAAAATATTTCACTTGCCATTATTGACGATGCATGGAAAACACATTTAAGAAAAATGGATGAGCTCAAACAATCGGTTCAGCTAGCGGTTCACGAACAAAAAGACCCGCTTTTGATTTATAAATTTGAATCGTTTGAATTGTTTAAGAAGATGATTGACCAAGTAAATAAAGATGTTATTTCTTTCTTGTTCAAAGGAGAAATTCCACAAGAAACTGCAAATACTATTCAAGAAGCAAAAACAAGAGGAAGAGAAAAAGTTAAAACTACAAAAGACGTCATTCCAAACATGGATGAACGTGCAGCCCAATCAAGAGCTACTGGAAACAGACAAAGGGCGCCTCAAGTTGTGGAAACTATTGTTCGCGAACAACCTAAGATCGGTCGCAACGACAAAGTAACCATAAAAAATGTGATGAGTGGTTCGAGTAAAACAATGAAGTATAAACAAGCTTTACCACTGATTCAAAAAGGAGAATGGGTTCTTACAAGAGAATAAAAAATTATTGCAACTTCAATATAAAATTGGGGTCAGGACAATTATCTTTATAAAAATCAACTTCATTGGCATTACAAACTCCGGGATAATCACCAAAATTTCCTTGTAAATCTTCTATAATTTGAAAATGTAAATGCGGCGGATAGTCTCCGTTCACCAAAGGACCACCTAAACGCCCAACAATAGTACCAGATTGAATCTTTTGCCCTATGTATAAGTCCTTAATGGAGTCCAATGATAAATGACCATACAATGTGAAAAATATAAAGTCTTGCAAGTGGTGTTCCAAAATCAGAGTCGGTCCATAGTCTCCAAAAGCATTGTTATTCCTGAAGCTGTGAACAATCCCATCAAATGCAGCTAAAACAGGAGTTTTTTCAGCGCACCACAAGTCCAATCCTAAGTGAATGTTTCGTTGGTGTTCCAAAGATTCATTTTGAAAGTGAATACTGCGATTATAAATCAATCTTTTTTCCATATAACCGCCATAGGCGATTATTTTGGAATGGCTTTTCAAAAAATGATTGATAAAACTTGAAAATGATTCGGAAGTTTTTAAATCTATGCTTTCAAGCGCTGCGTTAGAATATGATAAATCGATTGGTATGTAAGAATTAAACTCAATTTCAGTTGCCATCAGAACAACACTTTTCCCAACAGTATATTTTAAAAAATCTGATAAAGACATTTGTTAAATTTAATGATTTAAAAATCAAAAATCCGAAGCTTTTTTTGATTAAAAATTACTACTATAAATTGATAAATCTAGTTTTTAATTTACTAAAAAAGACATAAAATAAATAGCCGGAGATGACACCAAAAGCCAGGCCAAAAACAACATCTAACGGATAGTGTTTTCCAATATAAATACGGCTGTAGCCTACCATTAAACTCCAAGGAATCATTAAAAAAATCAACTTTCTATATTTTGACTTCAACATTAAAATAGTGAAAACAGCCGCTGCCATGGAATTTGAGGAGTGTCCAGAAAAAAATCCAAAACCATTACAATCGCCCAATCTTAAAAACTCTACAACCCCTTCTTGGGCACAAGGTCTTAAACGCTCGAAACCATCTTTAAAAAGATTGGTGACTTGATCGGTAAAAGTAATCATAGCGGCCAGGCACAACAACAGAAACACTACCCCTTTTTTGCAAAGACCTTTGGTCATTAAAAATAACAATAAAACATAGAGTGGAATGGAAGACCATTTGTTGGTAACAGTGAACCAAAATTTATCCCAGGGCTCCTGGCCTAAATTGTTTAGATAAAGTAATAACTCACGGTCAAATTCTAAAATATAATCAAGCATTGTTCTTATTCTTTTTCATATTTCACAACTTCTGAATCGTAAAAAACAGAAGCCTGGATAATGGCATTTTCTGCTTCAGACTTCAATTCTTTTTCATCTTGTTTGTCAAAATCTTCGAACCATTCAATTTCATCAGTTTCAAGATTTATGATGAATCTGGGAAATTCTGTATGGATAACAAATATAGCACTGGGAAAATCTGAGTGATCTCCTAAAATAAATTTTGGCAATGTCATTGGGTTTTATTTTTAATAATAAATTGTTTTGAAAGATAATCAAATCGCAGATATAAAAAAATTGAAGAAGCCGTAAGCCCTGCCAGTAAACCCATCCAAATTCCTGTACTTCCATACATAGCCTTACTACCAAGATAATAGCATAAAGGGAAACCTACAATCCAATAGGAAAAAAATGTTATTAATGTAGGTATTATAACGTCCTGAAGACCTCTTAATGCCCCTAAGAATACAACTTGAGTACTATCACTAATTTGAAATAAAGCAGCAATAATAAGCAGTTGGGATGCGATGAGAACGACTTCACTATTGTCCTCTAGGTTATTAAGGTCTTTAACGTCCAAATAAAAATTAGGTAATACCTCGTGAAAAGCAATAAATAGTACAGCAAATAGAGCTGCAAAGATAAGACCCATTAGAAAAATTGATTTTGCAATTCTTCGTAATTCAATAGGACGTTTTAGTCCTTTTTGATTGCCAACTCGAATAGTCGCTGCAACTCCGAGCCCAACGGCAATCATATAGGTCATTGAGGACAGATTTAATGCAATTTGATTGGCAGCTTGAGAATTTTTACCTAATGTTCCACTCAGCCAAATAGCCGCTGTAAAGATTCCAATTTCAAAAAACATTTGCAATGCACTAGGCAAACCTAAACTTATAATTTTTTTAAGCATAGCATTTTCCATAAACGTGATTTTTATCCCTGTTAAATAGGCTTTTGTTTTATCCAGGTTTTTTAAGAAAAACCACATTAATAAGAGCATAACAAAACGAGAAATAAGGGTCCCAATACCAGCTCCAACAACACCCATTTTTGGAAAACCCCATTTTCCAAAAATCAATACATAATTAAAAAAAACATTAATGAAATTAGCGATAATTGTCACATACATAGGATATCTTGTGAGCGATAAGCCATCACTAAATTGTTTCAGAGCCTGGAAAATAATAAGTGGAATTAATGAAACAGCGATGACATCAAGATAAGGAAGTGCAAGCATAACCACTTCCTCAGGTTGGTTCATACTGTACATTAAGGGCTTTGCAAGTAAAATCAATACAAAAAGTACCAAAGCAATGGTAGAGCAAAGTAGAAGACCATGCTTTAAAGCTGATTTGCCAATGTCAAATTTTTGCTCAGAATGGGATTCTGCCACCAATGGTGTGATTGCCGTAGAAAATCCAATACCAAGCGCCATAGCCACAAAGAAAAAACTATTCCCTAAAGATACTGCAGCCAACTCTGCTGCGCCCAACTGCCCTACCATAATATTGTCCACAAGACCTACAAGAACATGCCCTAACATTCCCAAAATCACAGGGGCTGCTAAGTGCCAATTATATCTAAATTCTTTTGTGTAAGCGCACCACATATAAACATTATAAATTGTTATTTAGAACTATTGATTCTTAGAATTTGTAACTGGCTGTTTAAAATCAAAGCCGTCATTCAATAGCAGATTGTACCAGGAAAGAATTTTTTTAATATCACTTGAATAAACACGGTCTTCATCAAAGTTTGGTAAAACCGAAAAAAAATAAGACTCTAAGTCTTCATTGGAGGATTTTGGGCTTACTGTAGTTGCCTTGCCTTGCTCTTTAATGAAAATCTTTTTAAAAACTTCCAATAAAGGTAGCTCATCTTCAAGGGTGTAAATGGATATTTCACTTAACAAACTTAAGCTTTCATCTATCATTACGAAACGCTTTTTGCAGTCTACAATAGATTCAACAATATAACCACCACGGCTTTGATTGATTAATTTATACAATCCTGGTTTTTTTGAAATTGCCAATATTTTTTCTAAACTCATAAGGATGTTTTTAAACTCTTTTTTTAGAGATTTTTGGAAAACGCATTTTATAATTTACATCAATTTTTCCCTTTGATATGGAACTCAATTTGCCTCTAAGTAAACGCTTTTTAAAACTTGAAACTTTATCTGTAAACAGAACTCCTTGAATATGATCATATTCATGCTGAATCACACGTGCAATCAATCCATCAAATATTTCAGTGTAAGTTTTAAAGTTCTCATCTTGGTAACGGATTTTAATTTTTGGTTTCCTAGAGACCTCTTCGCGAATATTTGGAATACTTAAACAGCCCTCATTAAAATCCCACTCCTCACCTTTCTCCTCAATAATTTCAGGGTTTATAAATGTTTTTTTAAAGTTTTTTAATGCTTTTACTTCGGATACTGACAAAGATTCATCTTCTGAAAAAGGAGCTGTATCAACCAAAAAAAGACGAATAGATAACCCAATTTGTGGGGCTGCTAATCCTACTCCATGGGCTCTATACATTGTTTCATACATATTACCTATAAGTTTTTTTAAATCCTTATAACCTGTAGAAATCACGGCTGCTTTCCTTTTCAGAATAGGGTCTCCAAAAGCAACAATAGGAAGTATCATTTGTCATTTATTAATAGGTCAAAAATACAATTCTCTATTTTGAAAAAATAATGGAATGTAAATTATTTACGGTTTAGGTAGGATTGAAGAATTAAAGTGGCACTTATTTCGTCAACCAAAGCTTTGTTTTGCCGCTGTTTTTTTTTGATTCCAGAGCCAAGCATGGACTGAAATGCCATTTTAGAAGTAAACCGTTCGTCTTCTCGTTCAATAGGAATCTTTGGAAAAGCGTCATTTAAGCTTTTAAGAAATGGTTTGATGATTTGTTCACTTTCTGAGGGTAAATTATTCATTTGTTTGGGTAAGCCTACAACAAACCTATCAACAACTTCTTTCGAACAATAGGATTTTAAAAAATCTAATAAAGAATGTGTTTCAACAGTGTTTAAACCAGATGCGATTATTTGGAGAGGATCGGTGACTGCAATACCTGTTCTTTTTTTCCCATAATCCAATGCTAAAATTCTTCCCATGTCGCTAAAATACGATTTCAAAAATATAGTATCCGAATAAATTATTAATTTTTAAAAACTAAGATAAACTTCTGACACTTTTTTGAATAAGACTTATATTTGTTTTCAATTTACTTGATTATGAATACACTAAAACAAACCATTGAAGCTGCTTGGGAAAACAGAGCTTTGCTCAAAGAAAAAGAAACGCAAGCAGCCATTAGAAACATTATTGCACTTTTAGACGAAGGAAGCCTTCGTGTTGCAGAGCCCAATGCTGATGGGTGGCAGGTGAATGAATGGATAAAAAAAGCCGTAGTACTCTATTTTCCGATTCAAACGATGGAAACTATCGAGATTGGTCCTTTTGAATTTCACGATAAAATTCCATTAAAAAAAGATTATAAAGCCAAAGGTATTCGCGTAGTGCCGCATGCGGTCGCCCGCCATGGCGCGTACATTTCCAATGGAACCATTCTAATGCCCAGTTATGTAAATATCGGAGCCTATGTTGATGAAGGTACTATGGTTGATACGTGGGCAACTGTAGGTAGTTGTGCACAAATTGGTAAAAATGTACATCTTTCCGGTGGCGTGGGAATTGGTGGGGTTTTAGAACCCCTACAAGCCGCCCCAGTTATCATTGAAAATGACGCCTTTATTGGCTCTCGCTGTATAGTAGTTGAAGGGGTTCGTGTAGAAAAAGAGGCTGTTTTGGGAGCAAATGTTGTACTTACGGGATCAACAAAAATTATAGATGTTACTGGTGCTGAACCAGAAGAATTGAAAGGTGTTATACCACCTCGTTCAGTAGTAATTCCAGGAAGTTACACTAAGACATTTCCTGCTGGGGATTTTAATGTCCCGTGTGCTTTAATTATTGGAAAGCGTAAAGAGGGTACAAACAAAAAAACCTCTTTGAACGATGCCCTAAGAACACATAATGTAGCGGTTTAGAATAAGCTTTTTCTGATTATAAACTTTTAAAATATGTTATATATACTGAGAAAAACAATGCTAAGAATTTTGAAAGAAATGCGTTTTCTACCCCCAAAAATATATGCACACATTCTTTTTGAAAATTATACTCAAAAAAAATTAAACTTAGAAAATCCTATCGAGTTTAATGAAAAAATTCAATGGCTTAAGTTATATTACCATCCAAAGATTTTAAATCAATTAGTAGATAAGTTTGAAGTTAGAAAGTACGTTGAAATGAAAATTGGCTCAAAGTATCTTAATGATATTTATGGGATATATAAAAACCCAAATGAAATCCCTTTTGAAACATTACCAAATCAATTTGTAATAAAAGCTACTCATACAAGTAGTCACAATTTAATTATTAGGGACAAGAAATTTATTAATGTAAAATCAGCAAAAAAACAATTTCATAAATGGTTAAGTATTAATCAATATTATAGAACTGGTCAGGAGTGGGCATACAAAGATGTAGAGCCTAGGCTGATTGCTGAAAAATATCTTAATAATGCTGAACAATCATCCCTCATAGATTATAAATTTTACTGCTTTAACGGTACAGCAAAATTTCTGGAAGTACATCTAGATAGGGCTGATAATCATAAAAGAGGGTTTTATGATTTCAACCTCAATCCACTTCCATTTAGGTACGTCAAAAAAAATAAAAGTATAACTAAGAAAGTTGAAAAACCAGGCAACTTAAAGGAAATGATTAAATTGTCAGAAATTCTAGCGGATAATTTACCTTTTGTGAGAGTAGATTTTTACTCTATCGAAGGAAAATCTATTTTTGGAGAAATGACTTTTTATCCCTCAGATGGAAGAAAAGATTTAATTCCAGATGGATACAATAAAATTATAGGAAATTTAATTAAGTTACCTAAATTAAAAGATGGTCAAAGATTTATAACTACATCATAGCCAATGAACACTAATTTAAGCCAAAAACCTGAAATAGATGCTGTTATACTTTGGGTTAATGGTAATGATAAAAAACATCAGGATAAAATTTTAAAATTTGTCAAGAATGAAAATTTAGTAAAAAGTAAAGCATTTAGAACACGGTATGACCAAGTAAATGAAATTAAATACACTATTGACTCACTATTAAAATTTGCTCCTTTTTTAAGGAAAATTCACCTAATAACTGATAATCAAAAACCAGATTTTATAAATAAAAAAAACAAAGATAAATACAATAAGATATTCATAGTTGATCATAAAAAAATATTTAAAGGATATCAAGAATATTTACCAACGTTTAATTGTAGATCTATTGAAACTTGCATGTATAGGACACCAGGTCTATCGGAGCATTTTATATATTTAAATGACGATTTTTTTCTTATTAGACATACAAAAATTGAGGATTTTTTTAGAGATGGACTACCAGTATTAAGAGGTAAATGGCTGAAATTTGATAGAGATATAATTTATAAAAGATTTAAAAAACTTAGAATTGGACATAAATTTGCACAACAAAAAGCAGCATCAATTGTTGGTTTTGAAAAATATTATAATTTTAAGCACACTCCTCACCCATTGAGAAAATCAACTTTTGAAGTTTTTTTTAACACTAATAATCATTTATTCTTGCAAAATATTAAGTACAAGTTTAGAAGTAGTAAACAATTTACTCCACAAGGATTAGCAAATCATATTGAAATTAAAAATAATAGCTGTGTATTAGAAAAAGATTTAAAATTAATATACTTTAGATCTTATAAAAAACCATTATTTTGGTATAAATTCCAACTAAAATTGAGTTCTAAGAAAAAAATGTTCCTAGGGCTACAAAGTTTAGACAAATCGCCACCAAAAACATTGAAATTTTTTAAAAAATGGCTTGAAAGTAAGTTAAAATAAAAAGAATATAATTATCACTTCCAAAAAAATAATAACTTCTTTATTCTTTTTTTTCGATTAAACTTGTACTGAAAATCAGATGTGTATTTCCACATTAAGTTATACACATCTTCAAAAGATTCATTTGAACATTTGGAATATTCTTCGCTCATTATACGTACAATATGATTATTTGATGTAAGCTTAGAGAAGTTTTTAATTCTAGATTTAAAGTTCATTTCCATAAACTCCATTCGATTTAAATCCACAAGATAAAAATCATAATCAAGTTCTTTTTTAACAATCAAGGTGTTTCCAGGTGAATGATCTAAAAAATTTACTCCCTTTTGGTGTAACTGAAATGTGAATCTGGTAAACGCTCTTAGAATAATTTCATGATCTGGATAATTTAAATCTTTAGTTAATGCTCTGAAAGTTAAATCACAATTTAAATGCTCGCTGACATAATAACTTTTACCAAAAAAACCATAATTTGAATTCTCATAATATGCTATTGGCTCTGGAGATTTTATCCCCAAAGTATTAAGCCGCTTAGCAAACTCAAAAGAACGACGAGCTTTACTTTTTCTAAACGTCCCATAGATAATTCGATTTATTAACATTGGAACTTTGAATGATTTTACATTAAGTCTAGTTTCTCCAAAACTAAATAACTTAATTTTATTTCTTGAAAATTTACCAAATTCATCTCCAATTTTATCAAAATTTACAATGACAGAATCAATACTTTTCTCTAGCTCTTGGTAATTTGAAGAAATAGTTTTTCTCATTTGTGAAAATTACAACTTTTTAATTTTTTTTTACAAAAAAATTATTAGCAATTAGTAATTATATATTTTTAACTATTATTAAAATTCTAAAAACATTTTTAGTATTTTCGATTTGTGCAATATAAGTTTCTAATTTACATTTCATATAGCTACTCGGTACCTATAGGTATCCCTCTTGAAAAAGAAATAAAATCAAGGGGCTATAAAGTAAATTGGTTTAGTGATATTGAAGAGGGAAAAAAGGCAATATCAAACAAAATAAATGTTATCAAAAATGTAAAGGAATTAATTAACTACAGACCTGACATTGTATTAGTAGCTACTGATTTAGTAGCGGATTTTATTACTGGTCTAAAAGTTCAGATATTTCATGGCTTTAATGCACATAAAAGACCTGAAAAAAATAATAAATTCGCACATTTCAGAGTTAGAGGTTTTTTTGATCTTTATTGTACTCAAGGTCCAAATACAACTAATGGATTTAAAGAAATACAAAAGAAAAATAATCATTTTGAAGTTATTGAAACTGGATGGAGTAAGGTAGATCCATTATTCCCAATTAAAAAAAAATCATTAGATGATAAACCAACTATTATGATTTCATCTACTTTTACAAAAAGATTAAGTTTAGCTTATAATGATGAAGTTTACGAAACTATTAAGCGAATCGTTAATAATGGAAATTATATATTCATTATGGTTTTACATCCAAAAATTCCAGTTAGAATTGTAAACAAATGGAAAAGTCTAAAAAGTAATAATTTCACCTATTATGACACAACGGACTTAATACCTTTATTTAAAAAATCAGATATTTTATTTTCTGATACGACCTCATCAATTCAAGAATTTATACTGCAAAAAAAACCAGTGGTAACTTTCAATCATACTATGAAATTTAATTATTTATTGCAAATATCCCAAGCAAAATTAATAGAAAAAGCGTTTGAAAAAGCTTTAACATATCCTAGTAATTTATTGCAAAATATTAATCAATATATCGATAAACTTCATCCTTATTGTGATGGAAAATCAAGTCAAAGAATAATTGATGCATCGATAAAATACTTACACAAAAACAAAAAAAATAAAAAAAATAAACCTATTAATATAATTAGAAAATACAAAATTCGTAAACGTTTAAAATACTTTACTCTAAGAAGCTTTAACAAACCATTTACAATAAAAATTCAGCGAAAAAATGATTAAAATATCAGCTGTTATAATTACTTTTAATGAAGAAGAACACCTTGATAAATGCCTGAAATCTGTTCTCGATATTGCTGACGAAATAATAGTTGTAGATTCTTTTTCTACTGATAGTACCAAAACTATATGCAATAAGTATAAAGTTAATTTTATAGAACAAGAATTTTTAGGGTATAAAGAGCAGAAAAACTTTGCAGTTTCTAAGGCAAATTATGATTACATTTTATCTTTGGACGGAGATGAAGCACTATCAGAAAAGTTAAAAAATTCTATTAAAGTTTTAAAAACTAACTGGTTATTCGATGGATATTATTTTAATAGGCTTAATAATTATTGTGGTGATTGGATTCATTACTCTGATTGGTATCCAGATAAAAAATTACGCCTTTTTAAAAAAGGAAATGGCCAATGGGGAGGAATTAATCCACACGACAAATACGTATTAAATAAAAACTCAAAAAGTGGTAAATTAAATGGAGAACTTTTACATTGGATTTATAAAGATTATGATGAGCATAAAAAAAAAGTTATTACATTTTCTAGTATTGCTGCTAAAGCATATTACGACGAGGGAATTAAGTCTTCATTATTTAAAATTATATTCAGACCAACATGGGCCTTTTTTAAAGCTTACATTTTGAGGTTAGGCTTTTTGGACGGTAAAAATGGATGGCGCATATGCAAGCAGACTTTCAATGGAACATATTTAAAATATTACAAGCTTAGGCAACATTGGAATGAAAATCGAATTAACTCTTGATAAGCTAATAATATTTTTGTCTTTTTTAAAATAACGTAACTTTGCTAACAAACTTGTAACATAAAATTCGCTATAAACATGAGTTATATTGAAATCAATAATACTTTAAAAACTCTTCAAAAAGGTGGAGTTATTGTTTATCCTACTGATACCGTATGGGGTATTGGTTGTGATGCTACAAATTATAATGCAGTTCAAAAAATTTTTAAATTAAAGAAACGTAACAAATCGAAGGCAATGATTTGTCTGGTTAATGATATAAATATGCTAAAACAGTATGTAGAATATATTCCTGATGCTGCTAAAGATATCTTGAAATATAGTCAAAAACCAACCACTATAATTTATGATAAACCTAAACGTATTGCTGAAAATCTAATTTCTAACGAAAATACTCTCGCTTTTAGAATTGTAAAAAACAAGTTTTGCCAAAACTTAATTCAAACTTTGAACAAACCAATAGTTTCAACATCAGCCAATACTTCGGGAAAACCAACTCCAAAAACTTTTAAAGAAATTGAAAAAGAGATTTTAAAAGGTGTTGACTATATTGTAAATTTGAAACGTAATCGGAAAACATCAACTCCGTCCTCAATTTTCAAATTGAGCAATAATGGGAAAGTCGAGGTTGTACGGCCTTAACAGCCCACAAATAAATATTTGTTCCATGTATATTGAGCAGGCATTAAAAAATCCTATTTTTAAAATTATCTCCAAAAGTGCGGAAAACCTTGGATTAAATTGTTATGTCGTAGGTGGTTATGTAAGAGATTATATTTTAAAACGTCCACCAAGCAAAGACATTGATATTGTTGCCATTGGAAATGGAATTAAACTAGCTGAAATTGTTTCAAAATCTCTACCAAATAATCCAAAAGTAAATGTTTTTAAAACATATGGAACTGCGATGCTTAAATTTGAAGGGATTCAAGTCGAATTTGTAGGTGCACGTAAAGAATCATACAACAAAGAAAGTAGAAACCCAATAATATCCAAAGGAACAATTGTTGATGACCAAAAAAGAAGAGATTTTACAATTAATGCTATGGCAATTAGTTTAAATAAAAATGATTTCGGTATTCTTTTGGATCCATTTAATGGAATTAAGGATTTAAAAGAAAAAAAAATTATTACACCGTTAGACCCAAATAAGACCTTTATTGATGACCCCTTGAGAATGTTGCGAGCAATTAGATTTGCAACACAATTAGGCTTTAAGATTGATAAAAATTCATTTAGTGCTATCCTTAAAAACAGTAATCGGATTAAAATAGTATCAAATGAACGAATTTCAGTTGAGCTAAACAAAATATTAAATAGTAATATTCCGTCTGTAGGATTTAATATACTCTACCAAACAGGTCTATTGAAAATTATCTTGCCTGAACTAAATGATTTAAAAGGAATTGATGAGCTTGACGGGCATAGCCATAAAGATAATTTTTATCACACTCTTGAAGTTTTAGATAATATTTGTAAAAAAACTAATGATTTATGGCTAAGATGGACCGCACTTTTACATGATATAGGTAAAGCTCCAACGAAAAAATTTAATAAGAAGTCTGGATGGACATTTCATGGTCATGAGTTAATGGGCTCAAAAATGGTATATCAATTATTTAAAAGATTAAAATTACCTTTAAATGATAAAATGAAATATATCCAAAAACTAGTTTTCATGAGTTCAAGACCGATTGCAATATCAGCAAACAATATCACTGATGCAGCTGTAAGGCGGTTGGTTTTTGATGCTGGAAATCATATAGAAGATTTAATGACCTTGTGTGAAGCAGATATAACTACTAAAAACCAAAAAAAATTCAAATCTTACCATAATAATTTTAAAATTGTTCGTAAAAAAATAATTGAGGTTGAGGAAAGAGATCGAATCAGAAATTTCCAACCTCCTGTCACTGGTCAAGAAATCATGAAAGCATTTCAACTAAAACCCTGTCGTGAGATTGGAATCATTAAAGAATATATCAAAGAATCAATACTTGATGGCCATATACCAAACGAGTCAAAGCAAGCACACGCTCTAATGATTAAAAAAGGAATAGAATTGGGGCTAAAAAATAATATATGAAAAAATATTTTAGGCAACTTTCAAAAGGTGCTCTATTTATGATTTACTTGGTCATTATCGCTGGCGCACTTGTACGAATGACGGGCTCTGGTATGGGGTGTCCGGATTGGCCTAAATGCTTTGGATACTTCATACCGCCTACAGAACAAAATCAACTAACTTTTAAGTCAAATCAGAGTTACAAAAAGGGAATGATGATTTTAATGAATAGTGAGAAATTTTTAGTTGCAAAAGAAGACTTTGTAAGTGATAATTTTAATGATGAACAATGGGATGTATTTAGCGTTCACGATTATGTAACTTATGACCCACTCCACACTTGGATTGAGTTTTTAAATCGTTTAATTGGAGCATTAGCTGGAATCCCAATTTTGATATTAGCAGTTCTATCATTTTGGTTCTTTAAGGAAAATGTTTGGATAACAACTATATCCTTACTTATGTTATTTGGTATGGGCTTTCAAGCTTGGCTTGGGAAAACCGTTGTAGATTCTAATTTAGCCCCTTACAAAATATCATTACACATGATGATGGCTTTATTAATTGTCTTTTTCATATTATATCTAATTTTCATCACCAAAATATCATATAAAACACATGTGTACAATTCGTATTTTTATAATATTCTAATTGTTAGTTTAATCGTTACATTAATACAGATTATATTGGGAACACAAGTTAGACAGTATGTCGATGAACAAATTAAATTAATTGGATACACAAAAGTGCTTTGGTTATCAGAACCAGAAATAAATTTTTACATTCATAGATCTACATCTATTTTAGTGCTTCTTACAAATGGCTATCTATATTATACTAATAAAACATTAAGTCTAGGTTTTAAAAAAATAAATCTTTCAATGGCATGCATAATTCTAGAAATAATTACAGGAATTTTAATGTACTATTTTGAGTTTCCAATTTTAAGTCAACCTTTACATCTTGTAATAGCATCTTTTTTATTTGGAATTCAAATATACATTTTACTTGAATTATCACACACAAAAAAACTAATTCAACAAAAAATATAATTAAAAATAAAATGATTTACAGATTCAGAGCAATTTTAGACCATCATCAAAAAGGTGACATATTTAGAGATATAGAAATCCGAAAAACAGATACTTTTGAAGATCTACACAATGTTATTACACAATGCTTTGGATTTGATGGAAGTGAAATGGCATCATTCTATGTCAGTAATGAACAATGGGAACAAGGTCAGGAAATCGCTTTATTCCAAATGGAAGATTCTAGCAATTCAAAATTGATGAATGAAACAATTTTAGAAGATATAGTTGATGATAAAAAAACAAAACTGATTTATGTGTATGATTTTTTAAACATGTGGACATTCTTAATTGAATTAGGAGAGATTGTTGAGCAAGCGCAAGGTACTGATTACCCTAATCTTTTATTTGTTTGCGGCCAAGTACCGAATGATCCTCCAGAAAAACAATTTGAAAGTGATAGCTCTTTTGGAGAGCAAGAAGATGGAGATGAATTCTCAAACGGTTATGATGAATCTTGGAATTTGAATTGAATATAACTTCATACTTTTTATTTCAATTTATTTAACATATTTAAACTTCAAAAATTGGAAAGCGTTCTTAAACTAAATAATATTTCAAAATCATTTGGCTCAATTAAAGCAGTCAATAATCTTTGTTTTGAAATAGAAAAAGGAAATATATACGGAATTCTTGGGCCTAATGGGAGTGGTAAGTCTACAACTTTAGGCATTATATTAAATGTTGTAAATAAAACTTCAGGTAGCTATTTTTGGTTTAACAAAATTATATCAAGTCATGAAAAACTGAAAAAAGTTGGTGCTATTATTGAACATCCAAATTTTTACCCATATATGTCTGCTTACCAAAACCTAAATCTAGTTTGTAAAATAAAAGGAGTATCAATTGTAGCAATTGAAAATGTATTAACAAAAGTGGGGCTTCTTGAACACAAAGACAGACTTTTTAAAAATTTCTCCCTAGGAATGAAACAACGTTTGGCAATTGCTTCAGCTTTATTAAATGACCCTGAAATTTTAATTTTAGACGAACCAACTAATGGATTGGATCCTCTAGGAATACACCAAATAAGAGAAATAATTACTAAAATTGCTAAAAATGGAACTACTATACTTTTAGCCTCACATTTATTAGACGAAGTTGAAAAGATATGTACTCATGTGCTAGTTTTAAGTAAAGGAGAGAAAATCTATTCAGGAAAAGTTACAGAAATGGTATCAAGCCTGGGATTTTTTGAAATGAAAAGTAACCAACATAAAGAATTGGTAGATTTTATCAAATCTCACCCAAAAATAACAAGATTTAATGATCATAAGAAGCTCATAAAGGTATATACCAACGAAAACTTAGATTCTGAAGAACTCGTCAAGGAATTATTTGATAAAAAAATTATATTAACACATTTTATTAAGCGTAAGGAAAGTCTAGAAGAACAATTCCTTAAACTAACAAAGAAAAAATGATACGTCTGTTAAAAATAGAACTCCAAAAACTGCTACTTAATAAGACGAGTAAAATATTGATTTTTATATCCTTTATTTTACCTCTATTTGTAATAGTTTTGTCATCTATAAAAATTGATATACTTGGGTTATTTACACTTGAATTAGGAGAGCTTGGTGTTTTTAATTTCCCTATTATTTGGCATATTACAACTTATTTTTCAGCATTATTCAAATTCTTCTTTGCGATCGTTGTTGTTTCAATGATTGGAAATGAATATAGCAACAAAACACTAAAACAAAATCTCATTGATGGGCTTAGTAAGAAAGAATTTGTTCTGTCAAAATTCTATACCATTGTTTTTTTCTCTCTAATATCAACAATTATTATTTTTTTGATTTGTTTAGTTTTGGGATTTATTTACTCAAACGTAGATGAATTTAATAGTTTTATTAAAGAAATCGAGTTCATACCTGCTTACTTTATCAAATTATTAGGATTTTTTTCATTTTGTCTGTTCCTTGGTGTTTTAGCTAAGCGTTCAGCTTTTGCCCTAGCCTTTTTACTAATAGACTATATTTTAGAATGGTTCGTGTTTGGTATCATTACATGGAAAAGTAATAAAGAAATAGCAGCAGATATTCAAAACTTTTTCCCACTTACATCAATGTCAAACTTAATAAAAGAACCATTCACAAGATTAGCCATATCTAAATTCCCAACTAACCTGCCATCAAATTATGATTATAATGTAAATTCTAGTAAAATCATTATTGTTATTTTTTGGGTAACTCTATTTATTATTTTGTCTTATCAAATTATAAAAAAAAGAGATTTATAATAATTTTTTTTAAATTATTACACGACTAAATTTTTGTTAATAGCTAAATTTTAATTGATATTTTGCTTAGTTTTGATTTCTTAAGTTTTATAATTGAAACAAATTTTCCTTTACATTTCAATCTCAGCGCTAGGTTTTTCTCAAGCAGAAGCCTCTCATTGGTATTTTGGTAATGGAGCGGGTCTAATTTTTGATGTAAGTAATGGTACTGTTACTAGCACAAATGCCGCTAGTTCAACTATAAACACAAGTGAAGGATGCTCATCGATATCAGACTTTAATGGGAACTTGCTTTTTTACACTGACGGAAGAAATGTTTGGGATAAAAATCATATAGCAATGCCAAATGCTAATTACAATGCTGGGACTGGTCTTTTAGGAGATCCCTCAAGTACATCTTCAGGACTAATAATTCCAAAGCCAGGAAACTCCAATCAGTATTATGTTTTTACTGTTGACGAACCGCATCACCAAAATGCTTGGGCGTTCCCAAATCAAGGACCGGCAGATATTCAAGGAAATGTTTTAGGATCCTATGATAGTGGAGGATCAATACCAAACGCAGATGATGGTTTTAATAATGGTATTGCCTACACTTTGATTGATTTAAGTTTAAATTCTGGAGACGGTGACGCCGTTACTACAGAAAAAAATATACAATTACTGACTTATAATCCAAATATTGAAAGTCAAGAAAGTTATAAATGCTCTGAAAAAATTACAGCTGTTGAACATAACGATGGACAATCCTATTGGGTACTCACTCATTTCATTGATAAATTTTACGCATTTAGAATTGAATCTTCTGGAGTTAATACGACTCCAATAGTAACAACTACAACTCCATTTATTTCTGAACAAGGATATAGACGAAATGGCATTGGATACATGAAAGCATCACCAGACGGTAGTAAAATTGCTGTTTGTCATAGGCAAAACGGAAATAGCGAAGGTCAAAACTCAAATAATACTGGAAGCGTATGGATATATGATTTTGACAATGAAACAGGTTTAATTTCAAATCCCACTAATATTTATCCTAATTCAGGTCCTTATGGTGTTGAATTCTCACCAGAATCAACAAAATTATATGTATCAAGTAACAATTCTGTAATACAATTTGACCTCGAGGCTAATGATCCTTCATTGACTTCAACAACAGTTTTTACAGACTTTAACTTTGTTGGCGCTTTACAGCTTGGTCCTGATGGTAAAATTTATGCTGCTAATACTGGGAACCCAACTGCATTGGATGTTATAAACTCACCTGAAGAACTCGGAATATTATGTGACTACGCAAGTGGAGCTATGGTTTTAGTTTCTGGTACATCTTCAGTTATAGGGCTTCCTCCTTTCATACAATCATTTTTTCTTGCTTCCATTGTAGTTGAGAACAATTGTCTTGGAGATCCTACTCAATTTAATATTAATAGTTCACAAGAGTTTGATGAAATTATATGGGATTTTGGAGATGGATTGGCAACAGGAATATCAACTGAAATTAATCCAATATATTCATACTCAAATCCAGGAACATATACAGTGACTGCTGAAATAACATCTGGCTCTGAAATAAATATATTTTCTGAAACAATTACCATAAGTTTGAATCCAGTTGCTTACCCTGCTATTGACTTAGAAATATGTGATACTAACCAAAATGGTATTGTATCGTTTGATTTTATTCAAACTCAGTCAGAAATTTTTGGAAACCAAGATCCAGCTGATTTTACCTTATCTTTTCATCCAACCATCTCCGATGCTGAAAATAATACAAGTCCATTGAGTCTACCTTACACAAATAACAACACAACTGAAAATATTTTTGTTAGAATTGAAAATAACATTAATACAAATTGTTATGATACTAATAGTTTCAACTTAACTGTTTTTAGTACTCCAATTGCAAATAATATAGGTACTATTGATACTTGTGATGATAACAATGATGGTGATGATACAAATGGACAAAAATCAATAGTACTAAACGATTATGATGATGACATATTGGGAAATCAAAACAGCAACTTTTTTAATGTATCTTATCACCTTTCTTTAGCTGAAGCTGAAGCTAATATGAATCCAATAGCTTCACCATATTACAATACAAACCCTTTTAGTTATACAGTTTACACACGCATTGAAAATACACTTAAAACTGATTGTTTCGACACGAATCAATTCACAGTGAATGTTAATCCTAATCCAATTGCGTTAAATATCAGTCTTATACAATGTGATGAAGATGGAGTTAACGATGGGTTAACAATATTTAATCTTGAAGAAGCCAATGAGAATTTAATTAATGGAATTCCTAATACCAGCACTAAGTTTTTTTTAAATCTTAATGATGCTGAAAATTCAGTAAATGAACTTTCTACAAATGTGTTTGTGAATGAAACTAATCCACAATTTCTATATGCGCAAGTTATTAATGATATTACTGGATGTTATAATATTTCAGAATTAGCCCTAGAAGTGAGTTTAACTTCTGGACAAGATGCCAATCTATATGGTTGTGATGATGATGGAGCTGAAGATGGATTTAAAACGTTTAATCTAAGTGATGCAACTCAAACAATTTTATCTGGTCTCTCAGAAGACTACAATTTGGAATACTATGAAACATACCAAGATGCTCTATTAGAACAAAATTCCATTGGTGAAGTATTTACTAACTCAATTGCATATAACCAAACAATTTTTGCACGAATAGAAAACAACAATCAGTGCTTTGGAGTTAATGAATTGTCACTAAACATCTATCCTCTTCCACAGCTTAATCAGGGAGATGAAACATTTTTTTGTATAGATTCAAACTCAGATCCTGTGTTTATAGACAGTGGAATTATTGGTAACCCAGCGGATTACTCATATCAATGGTCTAGTGGGCAAACAACTGAGCAAATTCAAATAAGTCAAGGTGGTACTTACACAGTTACAGTAACTAACTCAAACAATTGTTCACAAACAAAAAGCGTCACAATTGTAAATTCTAATATTGCAACTATTGATGCTATAGAAATAAATGATGTTAGTTCAAATAATACTGTCACTGTTATTGCATCAGGTGAAGGCGATTACGAATATGCTATAGACGATGAACTCGGTCCCTATCAAGATAGTAATACATTTTTTAATGTAATAGCTGGTTTCCATACCGTATACGTTAGAGACAAAAATAATTGTGGAATTACTAATGAAATAATCTCAGTAATTGGTTTTCCAAACTTTCTAACTCCAAATGGTGACGGATACAATGATAGTTGGCATGTTTATGGAATTAATACACCTGCCCAGTCTGGTAGTGAAATTTATATTTTTGACCGCTATGGAAAACTTCTGAAGCAGTTACTCTACAATAGTGAAGGTTGGGATGGTACTTATAATGGAAATCCGATGCCAACATCTGATTATTGGTTCTATATTAAATTGAACGATAATCGTATATTTAGAGGACACTTTACCCTCAAGCGTTAAAAATGAAATTATATCGTAATTTATGCTTTTATTGCTTTGTTTTTGTGGCAACAAAAAACTATGGGCAATCTATAGCTCTATACGAACAATTCAATGGACGGTTTGGCTATACTGCAATTGGCAATACATTAAATATAAATGAAAATGGTGCTTTTTTTAATTGCGAAATTTTAACAGGTTCGGCAGCTGAACTAAGTATGTCAACTAATCAAAATATAATTGCTGCCTATTTGTATTGGGCTGGATCAGGAACTGGTGATTTTGAAGTTACACTCAATAATATTTCAATTACTTCAGATCGAATATTTGGATATAGCTTAGATAGTAATCGTCAATTTTTTGCTGCCTTTTCCGATATAACTTCACTTGTTCAAAATCAAGGAAATGGCTTGTATTTATTAGATAATTTAGAACAAATCGATACATCTCAAAATTATTGTTCAACTGGAACTAATTTTGCAGGATGGGCTTTAGTAGTAATTTATGAAGATTTATCACTGCCCTTAAACCAAATAAATATTTATGATGGATTAGAAACTGTTCCTGATGCGATTACTATAAATTTAGATAATTTGAATGTTCTTGACGTAGAAGGTGCCAAAATAGGATTTATTGCATGGGAGGGTGATGTGAGTTTGTCTGTGAATGAATCCTTACGAATGAATGGATATTTACTTAGCAATCCGCCATTGAATCCATCAACCAATGCATTTAATGGAACCAATAGTTTTACAGGAGTTTCAGGGATGCATAATATGGATATTGATGTTTATGATATTCATAACACTATTAGCATTGGTGATACTACAGCAACTATTGAATTAACATCTGGACAAGATTTAGTAATGGTAAATAGTATTATAACTGTACTTAATAGCCAATTACCAGATGCAACAATAGAATTTACAAGTGAAGCGGAAACAAATTGCTTTTCAAGAACTATTACTCTAGAATATACTGTTTCAAATTTTAATGCTACAGACCAATTACCTGCGGAAACTCCAATAGCGTTTTATATAGAAGATTTACTTATTGCCCAATCTGAAGTTGGTCAAACAGTCCCAATTGGTGAGTATATTACTTCATATATAGAAATTGAAATTAATCAAAACATTAACGAATTATTTGAAATAACTGCAGTTGTAGATGATATTGGGAATGGTAGTGGCATTGTATCGGAAATATCAGAATCAAATAATACTAATGAAATAACTGTCGAACTTTCAAATGATGGCTGTCCAATTTTTATCCCTCAAGGTCTCTCCCCTAATGGAGACGGACTCAATGATATCTTTGATATACAAGGGGTGTATGACGTTTTTATAAATCACAAACTATTAATTTATAATCGTTTTGGAAGTTTAATATTTGAAGGGGATAATAATATAAAATGGGATGGTAATTCTAACCGGGGAACCAATTCAAGCTCAAAGAAACTTCCTGTTGGAACGTATTTTTATGTTTTATTTTTAAATGAAACTGATTACAAACCTAAAACAGGATGGGTTTACTTAAACTATTAATTCAAATGTTTCATAAATAACAAGGCAATTACTATAATTTTACATAATGAAATTTAAACTTTCATCAGAATTTAAACCAACTGGAGATCAGCCAAAAGCCATACAAGAATTGGTTGGTGGAATAAAAACTAAAGAGCGTTTTCAAACCCTATTAGGGGTTACAGGCTCCGGGAAGACTTTTACAGTTGCCAATGTAATTCAAGAAGTACAACGACCAACATTAGTTTTAGCACACAATAAAACCTTAGCAGCTCAATTATATTCGGAGTTTAAACAATTTTTTCCTGAAAATGCGGTTGAGTACTTTGTATCCTATTATGACTATTACCAACCTGAAGCGTATTTACCTGTTACTGGAACATATATTGAAAAAGACTTGTCTATAAATGAAGAAATTGAAAAATTAAGACTTAGCACAACCTCTTCATTACTTTCTGGCAGAAGAGATGTGATTGTAGTTGCTTCTGTTTCTTGCCTATATGGAATTGGTAACCCAATAGAGTTCCAAAAAAATATTATTTCTTTAAAAGTTAATCAACAGCTTTCAAGAACTACTTTACTACATAAATTGGTCCAAAGCCTATATTCAAGAACTGAAAGCGAATTTCAGCGTGGTAATTTCAGAATCAAAGGGGATACAGTGGATATATTCCCCAGCTATGCCGATTACGGATTTCGAATTCATTTTTTTGGTGACGAAATTGAAGAAATGGAAGCCTTTAATGTAAGTGATAACAGCCTTATCGAAGTGTATGAAACTGTGAATATATATCCCGCTAATATGTTTGTAACTTCACCTGATATCTTGCAAAATGCTATCAAAGATATTCAGTACGATTTGGTAAAACAACATAATCATTTCAAAGATACAGGAAAAAACTTAGAAGCAAAAAGGATAAAAGAACGAACCGAATTCGATTTAGAAATGATTCGAGAATTAGGATACTGTTCCGGAATAGAAAACTATTCTCGTTATCTTGATGGGCGTTTACCTGGGACACGACCATTTTGCTTATTAGACTACTTCCCCGAAGACTATCTAATGATTGTTGACGAAAGTCATGTAACGATTTCACAAGTTCACGCAATGTACGGTGGCGACCGCAGTAGAAAAGAGAATTTAGTAGAATATGGATTTAGATTACCGGCAGCTATGGATAATCGACCACTTAAATTTGAGGAATTTGAAAGCTTACAAAAACAAACCATATTTGTAAGTGCTACTCCAGCTGATTACGAATTAGCTAAAACAGATGGTATATATGTAGAACAAGTGATTAGACCAACTGGACTTTTAGATCCCATTATTGAAGTTCGTGATAGTGAAAATCAAATTGATGATTTAATTGAAGAAATTCAACAGCGAGTTGAAAAAGATGAAAGAACTCTTGTTACAACTCTCACTAAGCGGATGGCAGAAGAACTAACTAAATACTTGACAAGAATTGAGATAAGATGTCGTTACATTCACAGCGATGTGGATACTTTAGAACGAGTAGAAATCATGCAAGACTTACGGAAAGGTTTATTTGATGTTTTGGTAGGAGTTAATTTATTACGAGAAGGCTTAGATTTACCCGAAGTATCATTGGTTGCAATTTTAGATGCTGACAAAGAGGGGTTTTTACGTTCAAATCGTTCATTGACGCAAACAGTAGGAAGAGCAGCAAGAAATTTAAATGGAAAAGCAATTATGTATGCTAACAAAATTACAAAGAGTATGCAGTTAACCATAGATCAAACAACTTACCGACGAAAAAAGCAAATGGCATATAATAAAGATCATAATATAACTCCAAAACCGCTCAATAAAAGTTTGGATAACGCATTGACTCAAAATTCAGTAAGCAGTTATTATTATGAGCAAGAGAGTATAAAAATAAGTAAAGAAGATAGTGCTATCCTTACAAAACCTGAACTGGAGCAAAAAGTTAGAGACAATCGAAAATTAATGGAAGCTGCTGCTAAGGAATTAGATTTTATTATGGCGGCTAAATTTAGAGATAAAATAATATATTACAAGAATAAACTTGAAGATATAAAACTCTAAAAATTTAAAGAAATGTTCTTAATCGAAGTTTTCATTTCTTAAGACAACACATCCTGTACTTTATCTGCTGCTTCTTGAAATTCAATAGCACTTTGCACATCAAGTCCTGATGAGTCAATTAATTTTTTAGCAATATCAGCATTAGTACCTTGTAATCTTACAATGATGGGTACATTAATTTCATCACCCATGTTTTTGTATGCATCCACAATTCCCTGAGCAACACGATCACATCTAACGATACCACCAAAAATATTAATTAAGATAGCTTTTACACTCGGGTCCTTTAAAATAATACGAAAGGCCGCTTCAACTCGTGCTGCGTCTGCAGTACCACCAACATCTAAGAAATTTGCAGGATCGCCTCCAGCCTGCTTAATAAGATCCATGGTAGCCATAGCAAGTCCTGCACCATTCACCATACAACCAACGTTACCATCTAAGTCTACATAGTTAAGGCCTAAATATCCTGCCTCCACTTCAATAGGATTTTCTTCACGAATATCTCTAAGTTCTAGGTAATCCCTATGCCTAAATAAAGCATTATCGTCTATGGTAACTTTTGCATCAACAGCCATAATTTTATCATCAGATGTTTTTAAAACTGGATTAATTTCGAAAAGAGATGCATCTGACTTAACATATGCACTATACAGAGCAAAGACAAATTTGGTCATATCTTTAAAGGCAGCTCCAGAAAGGCCTAGATTAAAAGCGACTCTGCGAGCTTGAAAAGGTAAAAGTCCTGTTGCGGGATCAATTTCTTCGGTAAAAATTAAATCTGGAGTTTGATCAGCAACAGTTTCAATATCCATACCTCCTTCTGTAGAGTACATAATCATATTTCGGCCTGATGCTCTGTTCAATAATATCGACATGTAAAACTCTTCTGTATCATTTGGACCAGGATAGTATACGTCTTCTGTTATTAAAATTTGATTGACTGTTTTACCTTCGGCTGAAGTTTGAGGAGTTATAAGTTGCATACCAATAATTTGATTTGCAATTGAACGGACTTCATCTAAAGATTTGGCAAGCTTAACTCCACCGCCTTTTCCACGTCCACCAGCATGAACTTGAGCTTTTAAAACATACCATTTAGTACCTGTTTCAGTATTTAATTTTTTAGCCTCATACACGGCTTCATCAGCACTTGAAGCAACTCTGCCACGCTGTATTTTAACACCAAATTGATTTAGAATATTTTTACCTTGATACTCGTGTAAATTCATATGTCAGATAAATTAAATTTTAAGTAACTAGAAATAAATTTTTTGATCAATTGATAAATTGAATTGCAAAAGTAAATAACATAGGTCGTTTTAACAATAATTTTTTGTGCCTATTTTATTTAAAAAAATTAATTTAAAATACATCAACTATAATATTATATTAAAAAATATTAATCATTTACCAACCTAAATTATGAATAACAAAATTTATTTAATGATATATTAACAAAATAATTGTGTTATTTAATAATTATAACCTTAACTTTGAATTTTTAAAAATTAAATATAATAAAGTGAAAAACGGTACAGTTAAGTTCTTCAATGTATCCAAAGGCTTTGGATTTATAACAGAAGAAGGTTCAGACACAGAACATTTTGTTCATGTTACTGGTTTAATCGATGAGATTAATGAAGGTGATAATGTGGAATTTGAATTAAAAGAAGGTAGAAAAGGAATGAATGCAGTAAATGTTAGAGTAATCTAATATTTTAAAAACATATTTTTTTACAAAAAGTCTTTCCACATGGAAAGACTTTTTTAGTCTGTTTCGTTGACATAGTCTTGTAAATAAGAAAATGCTTGAGTAAGATTACCATTTTCTGTCATTTTTGCACGTTCAAGTATACCATCTTTATCTTCATTAAAAAAAGCTGGAAGAATTGTTTTAGCAAATGTAGTTCCAAACTCCTCACTCGAATCACGCGGTAATTCACAAGGAAGATTATCAACCGCCATGACTGCAATTGCGTGAGGATTCATAAACTCTGTTTCTGATTCATTAATAGGGTCGTATCCATAAATGGGGTCTTTAATAGTTGATGCTCGTATAGTACATGCCACTGGACCATCGATATCACAACTAATATCAGCTACAACTCGCAATTTAAAATTTGGTGCTTTGGCATCAGCTCTTGTAAAAAAATAAGGGGCAGATTTTCCATAGAAATGACCTGCAATAAATACATCTGCTACTTGGGTAAACTTCATAAAACTAGACTTGTAATCTTTAGCGTTTTCAAAAAAATCTGATTTAGAAGCCTTTCCTCCATCTTTCCTTTCTACATAATCTAAAACATCCAGTTGAACGTAAACCGATTCTTTAAACTGTTTTGTTAGAAAGTCTTTTACTTCAACTTTTTTAATTTGCATAATATCTAGTACTTCTTTAGCACCCTGGCCCACCCGTCCTGTTCCTGTCAATATAATTTTTAAATTAGGTAACATTATATTTTTCAGAGCTGAGTCTAAGTCTAAACGATCTCTGAGTTTAATTGCTTTTGGAAGTTTAAAACAGTTATATTTTTTTCCTATTGTTCGAATTCCATTATATGCTCCAACTATTCCTGCGTAATACCCAAAACCAATTAGACGATTGTAATTTGAATCTACCAATGTTTCATGGTCATATAATGTAATTCTTTTTTTAAGTATTGCCTGTAATAATTTTCGATTATATGGCTGCTTTTTTATAGTATGGCTGAAAAAAAAATAACTTTTATCAGCAATTAGTGAATCTATAGGAACCTCTTTCACCCCTATCATAACCTGAGCATTAGTTACATCACTAGATACTTCTAACCCTTTATCTGAATATTCAGCATTTGAAAAAGCACGAATATCCGAACTTTCAACCACAATGGACGATTGAGAATAATTTGCAAGGAGTTCTTTACATGCGTTTGGGGTAAGTACAACACGGCTATCAGGTGGTGATTTTCTTTCTTTGATTACTGCAAAAGTTATAGGCATATATATAATAATTATTACTAAAATAAAAGGATTTCAATGGGTACACAAGTTTTTTCGTAACTTTGCCTTCTTCCAATGAAGAAAATTTACAATTTGGGGTCGACTGGTATTGACAGCAAGATCTAATGAACTGTAAGCACGTCGTGTAATGGTATTGAAACACGTAAAAGGCCATACCAAAATTTAAACGGCGAGAATAACTACGCTTTAGCTGCTTAATCTGAATTATAGTAGGATAAGCCTCGGTACAAAAGTTGTACAAGCTTTATGTCTCCTGAAAGCCTTGATTCATGGCATTCAATTTTGAGACATCGTAAATATGGATCTAGAAATTCTAATGCTTTGGTAGAATTTCAAAATTAAAAAAGCTAAGATTTAAATAGGCAGTTTTTAGTCAGTTTATTTACGAAAATTAAATAAAAACTAAACGTGTAGAAAGCACTTTTTTAGCTTGTTTGGACGAGGGTTCGATTCCCTCCGACTCCACTACATTATTCCCTAAAATAAAATTTATTTTAGGGAATAATTTTTTGTAAATTTGTTATTTATACCTGTTCTAAATAATAAAAAAATTGCAAAAAAGTATTGCGCTGATTTACGGCTCAGATATGGGTGCTACTGAAGATGTAGCAGCTACCATCTATGAAAAAATAAATATTGAAGAGCTCTGTGTAATAGACGTATATAAAATTCAGCCAAAAAGATTTTTGGATTTTGATATACTAATTTTGGGGGTTCCAACATGGTATATCGGTGATCTTCAAAGCGCGTGGGATGAATTCTTTCCTAAATTTGAAAAAATTAACTTCAAAGGAATAAAAGTCTGTTTTTTTGGTTTGGGAGATCAGTATGGTTATCCAGATAATTTTGTAGACGGTATTGGAATATTAGCAGAGGTAGTTAAAAAAAACGGGGGTGAAATATTTGGTTATTGGAAAAATGAAGGCTATGAATTCAATACATCTTTGGGCGTTGCGCCAAATAATATGTTCTATGGTTTGGTAATTGACGAAGACAATCAATATGAACTAACAGAAAAAAGAATTAATAAATGGGTAGAACAAATTAAAAAAGAACTCAAAATTTAATTAATATGGATACCAAATCAGCAGATTACTACAATATCGACTCATTGTTAAGCGAGGAAAATAAATTGGTTCGTGATTCGGTTAGAGAATGGGTGAAAGAGAATGTTTCTCCAATAATTGAGGAATGCAACCTAAATGGATATTTTCCAAAAGATCTTATTAAAAAATTAGCTGAAATCGGTGGATTTGGGGGAATTTTTCCTGTAGAATATGGAGGTGTTTCACTTGACTTTATATCTTATGGTCTGATGATGCAGGAATTAGAAAGAGGAGACTCATCAGTCAGAGTTTTCGCCTCTATTCAAACGTCTTTGGTTATGAACACAATTTTCAAATATGGTAGCGAATCTATAAAAAAAGAATATTTAAAAAAACTTTCAAAAGGAAATATAATTGGAAGTTTTGGCATGTCAGAACCAAATCACGGCTCAGACCCTTCATCTATGAATACCAGCTTTGAAGAATTTGAAGATTATTATATCGTTAATGGATCAAAAATGTGGATTGGAAATGCGCCTATTTGCGATATTGCAATCGTTTGGGCAAAGTCTAAGGATAATTCCTGCGCGTGCTTTTTGGTGGACAGAGAAACACCTGGATTTAGCACATCTAAAATTGAACGAAAATTATCCTTCAGAGCCTCAGAAACTGGCGAACTAATATTTCACGATGCGAAAGTTCCCAAAAAACAACTTTTGTTTAAATCAAATTCCTTTAAAGCTGGATTAGAAAGTCTTAATATTGCCAGATATGCTGTTGCATGGGGAGCACTTGGAATAGCCATGGAATGCTATGAAGTAGCGTTAAAATATTCAAATGAAAGAATTCAATTTGAAAAAAAAATAGCCTCGAATCAACTCATCCAAAAAAAATTAGTTTATATGATCACTGAAATTACTAAATGCCAATTACTTTCGTGGCGACTAGGCAAGCTAATGGATGATGGCTTAGCCACTTTCGAACAGATTTCTATGGCTAAAAGAAATAACGTTGATGTGGCTTACAATATTGCAAGATACTCAAGACAAATATTAGGTGGAATGGGAATCACAGCAGAATACCCTGTGATGAGACATCTAATGAACTTAGAGACTCTGATAACTTATCAAGGTACTGATGAGATTCACACATTAATAACTGGAAGAGATATAACTGGAATTAGCGCATTTTAAGAAATTTTATCTAATTTGATTATTGAACCCAAATCCTCCCCAAAAAAGTTCGATTTCACACCCTTATGCTCCACCAAACGGGACAAGCTTATATTTTTTAAGATTTGTCCCTTTTTTATTTTCATAGAACTCATTAAATATTTGTGAGATTTAATTCAATACATAATTGATTTTTTTTAGTTCCATTTTTTCTCGAAAATAGAACTTACCAACTTCTTTTTACACGCAACAGGATTGTTGGTGGTGGTGTATAATTTTTATATATTTATAGATTAGAAATCTATAACAGAGTGTTCATGAAAACTACAAAAAAAATATTTCTTATTGTTTTATATTTTGTCTTTTCAATGCAAATAATTGCTCAATATGACAAAGAAAAAAGTATATTGGAAACCACTCTAGATGGTTTTAAATTTAGGAGTATTGGGCCGGCATTCATGTCTGGACGAATTGCAGATATAGCGATAGATCATAAAAATGAGAACGTTTGGTATGTAGCTGTGGGATCAGGAGGGCTATGGAAAACCATTAATTCTGGAACAACCTGGACACCGCTAACAGATGAAGAGTCTTTTTATTCAACAGGATGTGTAACTATAGACCCTCATAACAATGAAAAGATTTGGTTGGGTACTGGGGAAAATGTTGGAGGACGCCATGTTGGAATTGGCCATGGCTTATTTGTTAGTGTTGATGGTGGAAAAACATGGGATAATTATGGTTTAAAAAAATCAGAACATATCTCCAAAATTATTGTTCATCCTAAAGATCCAAATATAATTTGGGTTGCTGTTCAAGGTCCCTTGTGGAGCCCTGATGGGGAACGAGGTTTATATAAAAGTACAAATGGTGGCAAAACCTGGAAAAACACACTAAAAATCAATAAATGGACTGGTGTTACAGATTTAGTAATTGATGAATCAAATCCTGCTATTCTTTACGCAGCTTCATGGCAACGTCATAGAAATGTAGCGGCTTTTATTGGTGGTGGACCTGGGACTTCAATATATAAAAGTACTAATAGTGGGGATAGTTGGTTTAAAATTGATAAAGGTTTACCAAAATCTAGCATGGGTAAAATAGGTTTAGCAATATCTCCCATGAAATCTAATGTTTTATATGCAGCCATTGAGGGAGATCGTAGAAAAGGTGCAGTTTACAAATCAACTGATAGTGGTAGTAGCTGGACCAAAATGTCTGATACAGTTTCTGGGGGAACTGGTCCTCATTATTACCAAGAGCTTGTGGCTTCTCCACACCAATTTGACAAGATATTCTTAATGAATGTAAGAGCCTTAGTTTCTGAAGATGGTGGTAAATCCTTTTACACTATGAAAGAAAAGAACAAACATTCAGATAACCATGCTTTAGTATTCAAAAAAAATGACCCAAACTATTTATTATTTGGAACTGATGGAGGTTTATACGAATCATTCGATGATACTAACAATTGGAAATTTATCAATAATTTACCTTTAACCCAGTTCTATAAATTAGCTGTAGATGATAACGCCCCATTTTACAATATTTATGGCGGAACCCAGGACAATAACACCCAAGGTGGGCCTTCTAGAACCTTAAAATCCAATGGTATTTCTAACTCAGACTGGTATGTATTGCTTGGTGGTGATGGGCACCAACCAGCCACAGAACCTGGGAATCCTAATATAGTCTATGCCCAGTGGCAACAGGGTAATCTGTATCGAATTGATAAAACTAGTGGAGAAGCAACTTACATTAAGCCTCAAGCCCGCTTAGGAGAGGATTACGAACGTTACAATTGGGACTCTCCGATTTTGGTAAGTCAACATAATCATAAACGTCTTTATTTTGGGACACAAAGGGTGTGGCGTTCTGATAATAGAGGTGACAGCTGGAATCCAATATCCCACGATCTTACCAAAAATGAAGAACGTCTTAGTTTACCTATAATGGGAAAAAAACAAAGCTTTGACAATGCATGGGATGTTTATGCGATGTCTACTTACAACACTATAACATCCCTGGCTGAATCTAAACTTAATGAGAAAATATTGTACGCAGGCACTGATGACGGTATATTACAAATTACCAAGGACGGCGGAAATAATTGGGACAAAATCTCAGTTAATCAATTACCAGGTGTTCCAGAATCTGCTTTTGTAAATGACATTAAAGCAGATTTATTTAATGAGAACACAGCTTATATTGCTCTAGATAACCATAAGTTTGGTGATTACAAACCTTATTTATTTAAGACTACCAATGGAGGAAAAAAATGGACCTCTATAACCAACGGTATTCCAGACAACAGTCTTGTTTGGCGTTTAGTTCAAGACCATATAAATCCTAATCTATTGTTTTTAGCTACCGAATATGGCGTATATGTTAGCTTTAGTCAAGGAGACCAATGGTATGATTTTTCAAATGGAGTACCTACTATTTCTGTTAGAGATTTAGTAATTCAAAAACGTGAAAACGATTTGGTCCTCGCTACTTTTGGACGTGGTTTTTATGTTTTAGATGATTATTCTGCACTTAGAAATATATCAGAAAACAGTTTAGAACAAAATGGGATTTTATTTCAACCCAGAACAGCTCTGCAATACCAACCATTAGTAGGAGGAACTTCTAGTCAGGGCGCATCCTTTTTCACGTCCAAAAATCCAGAGTATGGCGCATTATTACGCTATTTCATCAAAGATGATTACCCAAGTATTAAAACCAAAAGACAAGAACGCGAAAAAGAAATAAAAGAATCTAATATCCCTTTTCCCAGTTGGAAAGCTTTAGACGAAGAAATGACTGAAGCCACTAACGATGCAATCATTGTTATTCGTGATAGTGAAGGTAATACAATAGATCAACTCACACAGCCTTTAAAGAAAGGAATGAACCATGTTAATTGGGACTTAAAACAACCTTTCGGGACGACTGTTAAAGTGAATTCTAAAAATAATAAAATTAAAACGTGGCGTTTTAATGTCGAAGAAGGTAATTATAGTGCACAATTGTATAAACGTATTGCTGGACAGTTGCTACAATTATCAAAACAAGTAATGTTTAAAGTAAAACGCATCAGATCCAATGCGCTCACTAATCCTTTGGCTGGAGAAACAAAGGCTTACACCAAAAAACTAGTTAACTTAAGTAAAGAGTTAAATAAGTTAGAACATAGCTTTGATAAAGCTTGTAGACAACTTGAAAAGTATGAAAAAATACTCAAGTTAACCACTTCAAATCAAGCTGTACTAACAGATGAAGTTTACTCCTTGCGTACAGAAATGCATATGTTGAAGTTACAACTTAACGGCAGTGCTGCAAAAAACGAGGTGGGTGAGAAAGAAAAACTTTCTATAGCCTACAGGCTATACTTTTCATCGAGCGGGCTAAATGGTAATTCATATGGTCCAACAAAGCTTCATATGGAAAATTATGATATGGCTAAAACCATGTTTGAAGAACTAAAACCCAAGTTGGAACAATTTTCTAATGTCAAGATTCCTGCTTTGGGGAAAAAACTAGAATCAAATGGTGCACCAGCTGTGCTTGATTAAGTTCAAACATTTAAAAAAACAACTTATTTAATTAATTTTATCTTCTTTTATTATTTGATATGCAATTTCATTTAATTTTTTGTTCAATTATATACTTTTTAGCTCTTCAATCAAATGCTCATGGCCAAACTTGGGTACAAATAAGTTCTTTGCCCAGCGAATTTAATGAAACCCACCATTCATTTGCTTTTAGCTTAGAAAATAAAGGATACATTGTTGCGGGTAATTCAAGTACTGGTGAGCGAGATGACTTTTATGAATATGATTCAATTGACGATTTATGGACTGAACTCACCCCCTTCCCAGGTTCCGCAAGAGGTTACGGAATTGGTGACACATGGAACAATAGGGCTTACTTTGGTTTTGGATATAATGGAGCATCATTGTTAAATGATCTCTGGGTATTTAACCCTATAGATATGAGTTGGACAGAACTTGCCTCTTGCCCTTGTGAACCAAGGACGCACCCTGCTATGATTGCTCACAATGGAAAAGTATTTGTTGGATTGGGAAATGGTTCAAACGGCAATATGAATGATTGGTGGGAATATGATATTTCATCAAACATTTGGACTCAAAAAAACAACTTCCCATCTCAACCGAGACACCATCCATATCAATTTGGTATAGGCAATTATATTTACACTGGTTTTGGACACGGAGATGAAATATTTAATGATTGGTTTCGATATCATATTCTTGATGAAACATGGACTCAAGTCGCAACACTTCCAGCAGAAGGCCGAGTTGCAGGTACACAATTTTCCTACAACGGGTTAGGCTACATACTTAGTGGTGACGGGGAAGACCACATTTCTATGGAAACTGGAGAATTTTGGGTTTATGATCCTATAAATAATAACTGGGAAGAATTACCACAACATCCAGAAGGCTCAAGATGGGCACCAAGTTCTTTTATAATTAACGGGGAGGTTTATATTATTAATGGCACTAGTTTTTCACAATATGTTACTGAAATTTACAAATATAATTTAGAGTCAAATCTATCTATCAAAGAATCTCCAAATTTAAATATTAATATTTATCCAAATCCTGCATCAGATGTCATCAACGTTAATGTCCCTAAAAACTTAAGATATAATTTAAATCTTTATGATTTGAATGGTATATTGATAAGAAATGTAAAAAGTAAATCTGTAATAAATGTTAAAGACTTGACCAATGGAATTTATGTCTTAGAAATTGACATTTTCGAATCTGGACAAAAATCAAATCAGAAAATAATAAAGTTAAACTAAATTTACTACTAGCAGATTTATGTATTATTTTCAAAAATGGATTATTTTTTTGTAATAAAATTATCAGATTTTAAATAATATAATCATATTATAAAACAGTTCATAAACCTTTACAATTTTAAGAAAAATATCACATTTAACACCAAAATTTAAACGTAACTTTGCACGGTGAAAATCAAAGTAATAGTTGTTGGAGCCGGAGCTGGAGGATTATCCACTGCTATCCTCCTAGCAAAAAAAGGGTATGATGTCACTGTTGTTGAAAAAAATGCAAGTTTTGGCGGACGTGGTGACGTATTTTCGGCCAATGGATTTCAATTTGATATGGGGCCTTCTTGGTATCTTATGCCTGACATATTTGAACATTTCTTTTCGCTTGTAGGAGAAAACATAAGTGATTACCTTGATCTTAAAAGACTAGACCCCTCTTACAAAATATGGTTTGAAGAACACCCGCAGCCCGTGGAAATGACTTCAGATCTTGAAAGAGATTCTAAAATTTTTGAGTCTTTTGAGCCAGGTGTAATGAAAAAAATTAATATATACCTAAAAGAAGCGGCTGCCAAATACAATATTTCTAAACAAACTTTTATCTACAAGCCCTTTAACAGTGTTTTTGATTTTATTGACAAACGTACCATCTTTTTATGGACTAAGTTTTCTGTGATTTCGTCTTTCCACAAACACATTGCTAGTTTTGTCAAACATCCACTCCTTAGAAAAATACTACAATATCCACTAGTATTTTTAGGAACTTCTCCGTACAAAGCACCTGCAGTCTATTCGCTTATGAATCATATTGATTTTGAGATGGGGGTATTTTATCCCATGGGTGGAATGACAAAAGTTTTCAAAGCCTTTTATGACATTGCAAAAAAAAATGGGGTCAAATTTATATTCAATACCCCAGTGAATAAAATTCTGGTAGAAAATAAAAAAGCAATTGGTGTATCTACAACTAAGGGCAAGCATATGGCAGATATCGTTGTTTCAAATGCAGATTATCAGTTTACAGAAATGCAATTTCTAGATAAAAAACACAGACAGTTTAGTGAAAAATACTGGAACAGTAGAACCATGGCGCCATCTGGTTTTATCTTGTATTTGGGGATTAAAAAGCAATTTAAAGAGCTGGTTCATCACAATCTTTTCTTTGCTAAGCAGTGGAAAGAAAGTTTTGAAGCAATTTTCAAGGGTCAAAAACTTCCACATAGTCCATCCTATTATATTTGTGCTCCAAGCAAAACGGATCCCTCGGTGGCTCCCAAAGGCTGTGAAAATTTATTTGTTTTAGTCCCCACCGCTACCAATCTCACTTTGGACGAAAAAACTATCAAAAACTACAGAGACAAAATCATTAAACATATAACTACGACAATGAAAACAAAAGGTCTTGAAGAAAATATTGTTTTTGAGCGTATTTTTACGGGCCATGATTTTTCATCAATCTACAATGCTTACAAAGGTACTGCACTCGGTTTGGCACAAAACCTAGCACAAACAGCCGTTTTTAGACCTAAAACAAAGTCAGTTAAAGTGAATAATCTATACTACACTGGAGCTAATACCAATCCAGGTATTGGCGTTCCCATGTGTCTTATTAGCTCACAAATTGTTTACAAAAGAATTCATGGTATAACTCATGGAAGACCATTATCAAATGAGGACACTAAATTCATAACAGGTAATGAAGCAACTTAATTGGATTTTCAAGACAAGTAGACCTAGATTCTGGACATATCTTGCAGGTCCTTGGGCTTTGGGTATGGTGACTGCATCAAGCTCACTAAATGATTTTAGAAATTTATTATTTTGGGTTGGTTTACTTTTCTTTCTATGGCCTGCTAACTTTTTCTTATACGGGATAAATGATTATGCCGATGGGGATACTGATAAGTTCAATCCCAAGAAACAAGAATATGAAAACTTATATAAAACAAATCAAAATAACGTTCTTTGGTATCTGTTAGGAGTATTTGCTATACTTTCTATAGTTTTTGTATGTTTATTTCCAACAATTGAATCACAGTTAGTATTTGGATTATGGGTACTTTTCTCTGCTTTTTATTCATTACGTCCAATAAGATTCAAAGCAAGGTTATTTGTTGACTCATGCTCCAATATACTGTATATACTACCAGGAGTCATGGTGTTTTTAATGTACCAACCGATAGCTAAACTATCTTGGCCCTTGGTAATATCAGCATGGTTGTGGTCAATGGGTATGCATCTATTTTCAGCATTACCAGATATTGAAGCTGACCGTAATGCTGATGTAAAAACTACTGCTGTATGGCTAGGTTTTAAAAGAGCTACTTTACTCACAATAGTTTACTACAGCACTGCTGCATTCATTTTTGCATTTAACACTAATATTTGGCTTGGTCTATTAGCATTTAGTTCTTACAGCGCACCGACGTTATATATATATTTTACAAAAAATCCAAAAAGAGTATTTTCCTTGTACAAAAAGTTTCCATTCATAAATTTATTTTCTGGTGCTGTATTATTTATTTACGTGGTTTTCAAACATAACTTGCTTATTTTCTAATATAAAATGAAAAAAACAGAACTAGTGACATTCATAATATCTTTAATTATGACAATTATTGGTTATTATGCTTATTCAGCAAGAAATGAATATTTCTCAATCATTCCAATGATTTTTCTAGCAGTTCCTGCATATTACGCTTTGCTTAAATCAAACTTCTCCAAAGGTTTTGTATTGATATTTTTTTTAAGCATATATGCGACATTAATTGAAGCATTAAGTATCACTACATCATTTCCATATGGGTACTTTGAATATAATTCACAACTTGGTTATAAATTATTTGATTTAGTACCTTGGAATGTTAGTTTTGGCTGGGTACCATTAGTAATTGGATCTTATACAATTAGCTGTTGGATATTCAAAAAGTATACCTACCAATTCTTATTTGGGGTTTCTTTTTTAGTTGCTACTGATTTAATAATAGATCCAGGAGCAGTATTGATGGGTTTTTGGACTTGGACCAGTCCTGGGCTTTACTACAGTATCCCTCTATCAAATTATTTTGGATGGATATTCTCTTCAATTATTGCAGGAATTTTATTTTTTTGGATTATACCAAAAAATGATATTGTTAAATTGCCATATTACAGTGCTTACACTTTAGTGCTAGGAAATTCTTTTTGGATTGGTGTAACTTTTAATGCTGGCTATTTGATTCCGTGTTTTCTAGGAGTAATTTTACAAATATTTATTTTATTTTTCATAAATAAACAGACTAGAGTTTAATTATTCATAAACTATTTCTCTGATTAAATCACACTATTTTTTTCCATCAGATTAAATGGGGACCTCTGTCATTTCAAATAATTACAGATATTTACTATTTTAGCTAAGCAGGTTTAAATCTTTTTATCCAAACCTTTTAAATAAATGGAAAATAAACCAAAAAAAAGTCTTAAAGGACTAATTGAAAATTGGCAAAGTGATTTAGTTGCTGCTTTGAGTGTAGCACTAATTGCTTTACCACTTTCATTAGGAATTGCTTTAGCAGCGGGTGCACCAGCTATGGCAGGTATATTTTCAGCAATAGTTGGTGGTGTGGTCACAACCTTTTATCGAGGTGGTCATATTTCAGTTAACGGACCAGCTAAAGGAGTAATTGGTGTAATTCTTTTAGGTATTGCAATAATGGATGACGGTTCAGGCCAAGCATTTAATTATGTATTGGCAGCTATAGTTATTTCAGGAGCAATTCAAGTTTTACTTGGAGTTTTAAAATTAGGGAGATTAGCAGACATCTTTCATAGTTCTGTGATACACGGTATCTTGGCAGCAATTGGTATAATTATTTTTGCGAAACAGATTCATGTTGCAATGGGAACACATTCTGATAGTTCTAGTATTATACAAAACCTTGTTGATGCTTTTGTACTCTTGCCACAAGCAAACCCTTTTGTTCTAATTATTTCTTTGACTGGACTATTTTTGTTATTAGTTCATTCCAAAACAAGCAACAAAGTTTTTAATCTTTTGCCAGGACCCATGTGGGTCATCGCCCTATCAATTCCATTTGTATATTTATTTAATTTCTTTGATGCACAGAGTCTTTCATTGTTTGGAAAGTCATATCAAGTTGGACCGAATCTACTATTGGATATTCCTGACTCTATAATGGATTCTATAATGCATCCTAACTTTAGTAAAATTAATACAATCGAGTTCTGGACTACAGTCTTTTCAATTTTGATAATAACAAGTATTGAATCGCTCGCTATTGCAAAAGCAGTTGATAAAATTGACCCATACAAGAGAAAAACAGATTTAAACAAAGACTTAACAGGAATTGGATTAAGTACAATGGTGGCTGGATTAATTGGGGGCCTGCCTATTATTGCTGTAATTATTAGAAGTACTGTAAATATTCATAATGGTGCTAAGACAAAATGGTCTAATATGTATCAAGGGCTATTATTACTAGCGTTTATTGTCATATTAAGCCCTATTATGAGACAAGTACCATTGTGTGCTTTTGCTATTCTATTAGTTTACACTGGATTCAAGCTGGCTTCGCCGGCAGTCTTCAAGCAAGCTTATAACCAAGGGCCTGAGCAACTAATATTTTTCATTGGTACTATGATTTTGACTCTTTACACCAATTTATTGATTGGTTTAGTTGGTGGATTATTGTTGGCACTAGCTACCCATATGTTATTAGCAAATTTATCAATTTTACAGTTTTTTAAAATGATATATCTATCTGAAACAAAATTATATAAAACATCAGAAGATAATTTTAGTCTACAAGTTAGAGGTGTTGCAAATTTTCTAGGTATTTTAAAAATTGACAAGCTTGTTTCCAATATACCATCAGGTGCAAATGTCAATATTGATTTATCAGAAACAAGGCTAGTAGGAATTACTTACATGGATTATCTTGTTGAATTCTTAAAGTCACAAAGAGCTGGTGGAGGCAAAGTTTTCATAACAGGTTTGGATTCTCATGTTTCTTATTCTACTTACAATAGAGCATTAAAAATAAGTTTAACTAATTCGGCAGCTAAATTATCACAAAGGCAAATAAGATTACAAAATTTAGCAGCAGAGAATGATTATCAGTACACTAGCCAAGTTGATTGGAATACAATTTATTTAAAGAATTTTCAATTTTTTGAAATCAGACCAATTGAACGTAAATATAATTGTATCAAAGGAATATTTAAAGACTTCAATGCGTCATGGGAAGTTATGGATGTGACATTTAATGAAGGTCAAGCTTTTACAGCTGAGACATTTAATACAACGTTGATGGTTTTAAGGTTGAATAAAAAAATACCATCTTTTACGATGGAAAAAGAGGGTGTCTTAGGGAAAATATTCGACCGGGTAATGTCATTCGCAGGTTATAAAGATATTGATTTTGAAATGTATCCTGATTTTTCTAAAAAGTTTCTACTTTTTGGAAATGATGAAGCTAAAATTCGTTCATTTTTCTCAGAAGAAATTATCCGTTTTTTCGAAAATAATCAGATTTATCATATAGAAAGTAATGGTGAAGCACTTTTTATTTTTGATAAAATTAAATTAGCACGTACTGACGAAACTATTGCATTTATTGATTATGCAAAAGAACTAGCCAGACTCTTAGATTCCAAAAAAATATAAAAAATATGATTTTAATAAATCGTAGATGAAATCTACAAAAACACCTGTTGTTATACTTAACGGATTTCTTGGTTCTGGAAAAACAACACTTTTCAGAAACCTACTATACCAATCAAAAAATAAAAAAATATCCATTTGTGCTATTGTAAATGATATGAGTGAGTTAGATGTTGATGGTGAATTATTAGGTAATACTGAGGCTATTGAAGACAATAATAATCTATTGGAATCAATTCATGACTGCGTCTTAAGCAGTAAAAAAGGTATTAAAAAACTTGATTATGCACTTAAAAAATTAATTGGGAATCAAAAACCAAAATTAATTATAATTGAAACATCTGGAAGTTGTCACCCTTTACCTCTTGTTGAATATTTCAAAACTCATAAACTTGTCAAGCTAACAAAAATACTTACGCTAGTTGATAGCTTGATGTTAGCGCATGATTATAATTTTGGAGAAAAGTTAATTCCACAAATGCAAAGCAACATATCACAAAATAAACGAGATATATTGAATTTGTTAATTGAACAAATTATGTTTTCTAGTAATATATTAATTACAAAATCTGATCGAATAGAAAAAGACAAACTAAAATATATTGCAAATAAAATACAAGCTATAAATCCTTATGCTCCAATTCATTCTGTTACATTTGGAAAACTTGATATTGAATTTTTACTTAAATCTAGCTCCTATGATTACTTTAGAGTTGAAAAATTAATCGAAGAAATTAAGCCCGAACTAAATTTAGAAGCTGAAGCTGATAAACCTTACAACCTAGCAACAAGAGTTATAAAAGATGAACGTCCATTTCATCCACAAAGATTGTGGGATGTTTGTCATAAATATCTAAACCAGAGAATTCACAGAAGCAAGGGTTTTTTCTGGCTGGTAACTAGAGATAAATATTCACTTTTATGGAACCAAGCAGCAGGTGGTATAAATTTAGAAATAATAGGCTCTTGGCGTTCAGGAATTATAGAAGATAGTAATAATAGTCTTTCAAAATTTGAAATAAAGATCCTACAAGATAGACTTGCAAAAGAATCTGGTAATTTTGGAGATAGATACTGTGATTTAACAGTAATTGGAGATAACAAACAAGTTGATATATTTACCAGTGCACTAAAATCATGCTTTCTAACAGACTACGAAATACAACTTTGGAAAGATGGATATGAATTTAATGACCCTTGGCCAAAAAATATTACCAAAATGGTAAATTGAAATGTTTTAATTTTCTAAAAGTTTTATATCTGTATAAAAGGCAGTTGTTTTTTTACCATTTTTAAGCCAAAAACCTGATTCAATTGATATTTTCCCTTTGGGAATATTAATACTAAATTTAGCAGCTTTATCATTTTTTTCAATCAATAAATTATATTCTTTATTATCAATAATAATAAATGCAGATTCAAAATCCATTGATTCTCCTTTTTTTTGTACATCCCAAAAGGGAGTTGCAGGCATTTCATCGTTAATCTCCTCCGAAAGCATGAGATGGGTTTCTTTTGGCCATCTTCGCAAACTAATATCATAGGTCCCAGATTGTTTAAAATTTACACTGAATTTACCTGGATCTACTGGAACCCCCTTACGTATATCTCTTTGGTGCCATGCAGTGATTGAGTTAACATGAATATCGTGGCATGTTAGGGTATTTATTTTATTAGGTTCAATGTCAATGTATGAGTATTTAAATTCTTTAGCGGCATCTGTCCACCAAGCATTATAATAATCTTGCAATTGGTTAGCAATTTTCGGGTGTATATTGTAGAGATTTTTATCCTGACCGGGGTCGTTTTGTACATTGTACAATTCATTACCGTTAACAAGTCGCCAGTTATGGTATAATACACTACTTTGTTTTCCTTTTTCAGGCCACTGGTTACGCTGAGTATCAGTCACCAGCATGCGTTCTGGGGCTTCATTACTTCCTAAAAAAGAAGAGAGATTGATTCCATCAATAGTTTTGGTTGGTGTAAAATCAACTCCCGCTAATGAGGCTAGAGTGGGTAAAATATCTACATGAGCTGACAGACCACTAAAAGTTTTTCCAGTTGTATAGCCTCCTTTTTTCCATTGCATTATAAAGGGGACTCTGTGACCACCATCATACTCGCTTGTTTTAGTGCCTTTCATTTCTGCGTTATATCCATACCATTTATTTTCTTTTTTATTGAATTTATAGCCATTAGAAGTACCATTGTCTGTGGTGAATATTAAAATGGTGTTGTCAATTAGATCTAAAGATTCTAAGGTTTTAGTTAACTTTCCAAAATTATCGTCAATATTAGTGATCATCCCGTAAAACCGTTTTTGAGAATTTAAGAGTCCAGGTGTATCTTTATATATTTCATAATAAGATTCAGGTACATTAAAAGGGCTGTGAGGGGCGTTTAAACTTAAATAGCAAAAAAATGGATTGTCTTTTGATTTTTCAATAAAAGACAAGGCCTCATCAAAAAAAATATCAGTACAATAGCCATTCGTTTTTTCAGGAATTCCATTTCTAAAATACGTATCATCTTGATAATCATTACCCCAATAGTCAGGGGTTTGTCCAACACCACCACCTTTATGATAAAAAGTTTCTTCAAATCCTCGTTGCTCAGGCAAAAAAGAATAATTATCTCCTAAATGCCATTTACCAAACATGGCGGTTTTATAACCAGCATGTGAAAAGACATCAGCAATAGTTTCTTCGTCCTGATTCAATAAAGAACAACCTGCATTAGTATGCCAAACGCCATTTCTCAAACAATTTCTAGCAGTCATTAAACCGGCACGAGTTGGGGAACATGTAGTCCCGACATGGTAGTTTGAAAAATTTACGGATTGGGAAGCAAATTTATCAATATTAGGGGTTTTTATAACCTTGTTACCGTTGAAACCTAAATCGCCGTAGCCTTGATCATCAGTCATTACAATAATGATATTTGGTCTTTTCTCAAAGATATTTTTATGAGTACAAGTCAGCAAAACAATTGAAGAAAAGAAAAAGAAATATATTTTTAAAAAACGCTTCACAGGGTGTATTTTAATTTGATTGAGCAACACCTCGGCTCTTAAATTCGTTTTCAAAATCAATTATAATTTCTTTAAAGTCTGGATTGTTCGATTGATTTACAGTTTCAAGAGGGTCATTTTTATAGTCGTACAATTCCGTAGCAATTAGTTTACCAGTACGTTCACCAGTCTTGTAATTCATTTGTAACCATTTCACATAACGAAATCTTTGACTACGAAGTGTATATCCCATCCTTGAAACTCCTCTAGGATATTGAGATAAGGCCGCAAATCGAACAAATACATTGGGATCTTTCATTAGAGGTACGAGACTTTTCCCTGGTAAATGGTCTGGAACATCTAAATTGGTAAGCTCACAAAGTGTTGGGAAAATATCAACAAATTCAGTAGGAATATTATTTTTATTAGCTGAAAATCCCTGGGGTGCAGAAATAATCATTGGAGAACGAACTGCTTGTTCAAAATTAGTATGTTTTGTCCAAAGTCCGTGATCACCAAGATGAAAACCATGATCTCCCCAAAGAATAACCACTGTATTATCTCGAATACCTAGTGATTCTAGTTTATCTAAAAGCAAACCTACTTGGGAATCCATGTAGCTGGTAGCTGCCATATACCCATGAATTAATTCTTTTTGTTTTTGAAAGTCAAGTGGTCCTTGATTTGGAATATCACTGTAAGAACTTATTTCGCCAAGGTTATCACCTTTATAAGCAATATCAGGACTGTTTTTTGCTCTATTTCTAAATACTGCAAGCGAGATTTCTTTAGGATTGTAGAGATCCCAGTATTTTTTAGGTGCTACAAAAGGTAAATGGGGTTTTGAAAAGCCTACAGAAAGAAAAAAAGGATCCTCCTCTTCCGCTAATTTTTCTAACATTTTTATACCTGCTATTGCGTTGGCGCCATCAGCATATGTCTCATCTGGAACGTCCATTGATTCACTAGAAGGCCTGCATAAAGGACCACCTAAATCGGAAATAGCTTTAGCCCGCATGTAATTAACTTTAAACTTTTTACCCTCAACTAATTTCTCTGCCTTTTGCCATGCCGCACGGGTTTCTGGATTTGCATACTGCTTAGAATTAACTTTAAGATAAGGAATAGACCAAGATGGTTTGTCCATATCTTGTCCATTATCTACACAACGATTGTCAAAGGTTTTTCCAACACCAGCAGTAACATAACCTTGATTTTTGAAATACTGAGGGATTGTAAGGATATCAGGGTTTATATCCCGCATTTTAGTTCTTAAATCCCAAACTTGAGTATAATCGGGATACATTCCAGTTAACAGGCTAGCGCGAGCAGGACCACAAATAGCTTGTTGGCATGAAGTATTCAAAAATACTGTACCATTCTTTGCTAAAAGGTCGATATTTGGAGTTTTAACTAATTGATCGCCATATGCTCCTAACATGGGTTTTAAATCGTCTACAGGGATGAAAAGAACATTTTTCT